>JAEZXS010000342.1 GCA_023442755.1 Pseudomonadota bacterium
ACTGGGGCACGTGCGGAACCGGGATATCCTGGTGAGTTCGATTGCGGCAACCCTTGCCGGGGTCGTCATGATACTTGCCAACATGGCACAGTGGGCGGCGATGTTCGGCGGTTTCCGCGGAAGCGACAATGAAAACAGGGGAGGCGGAATCCTCGGGCTGATCGTTACGGCCATCCTCGCACCGATAGCGGCGACACTCATCCAGCTCGCCATCTCCCGAAGCCGCGAATACCTGGCGGACGAAACCGGGGCGCACCTCGCACACAACCCCGAAGCCCTGGCCCGCGCCCTCGAAAAACTTGCCATGGCCTCCGAACGCATCCCCATGGACGCCAATCCCTCGACGGCGCACATGTTCATCGTCAACCCGCTGTCCGGCAAGACCCTGGCCAACCTGTTCAGCACCCACCCGCCCATCGAGGAGCGTATCCGGCGCCTGCGGAGTATGTGATCCGGAGTCGCACGCGCGAAAAACAGCGGAAGCGCCGGGGCGTGGTCTACTGCGGCTCTTCGGTGGCCCCGCCCCCTGTTGGGTGGGGATACGCCGGAGAGCCCGCCGCTTGGACAACCGACTTGTCCCTGAGCCATTCAGCAAAGCCGGCTTCATCCAGTTCACCGGCAGCCAAGGCCTCGGCGGCGGTCACGGCTTCGGCTTCCGATACTGTCAAATCCCATCCGTTGAGATCGAGAAAGAGGAAGGCGGCAAGAAAGCCCGTTCGTTTGTTGCCGTCTACGAAAGGATCGTTCCGGATGATACCGAACACATAGGCGGCGGCAAGGTCAAAGGGGGAAGGCTCGCCATAGGCTGCCCGGTTTCGCGGACGCGCAAGGGCTGATGATAGCAGACCTTCGTCGCAAATGCCGGGGCTCCCGCCATGTTCCGCAATCAACTCGCCGTGCATGGCGATGACAACTCCATCCAGCAACCAGCGCCAGTTCATTTTCGGGCAAGCTCATGCAGAGCATTGCGGTATTTAGCCATGCCACGCCTCGCCGCCTTCATCTGTTCTCCAAACTCCGGATCATATGGCGTCAGGGCATAACCATCGGGTGTTTCCGTGAGGAATACGCTGTCCCCCTTTTTCACTTTGAGGCGCGCGGCGACTTCTTTAGGTAGGATGACCCCGGTCGAATTGCCGATTTGAGTTACAGAAGCACGCATGAAACCTCCTTTGTTACACTTTATGTTATAACAAAGTATGACTTGAAGCAACTATTGAGGCTCTCAAAGGGCCGGGAGAGTGCAGTTTTGAATCATGCGCGAAGCCGCGTCGGCGCTTCGGCGTATTCGCCATGCAGCGCATGGCGGCGGCCGAAAAGCCAGTGAGTCACGCGAACGCGTGACGATGGGGGTGCGGGGGTGACACCGCAGGCGTTATCCCCGCGCTTTTCCACTTTTAGCCTTTTGCTTTTAACCCGCATACACCCGCGCACTCGCCCCTACCACGCCGCGATCTGGCCGTCGGTACGGGGTTCGCTGCCGCCCGCGAGCACACCGTCTTCGTTTCGCCAGATGATCTGGCCTCTTCCGAACGCACGATCGCCGACTTCCCCGTACCGGACGTCATGGCCCATACGCTGGAGCGCCTCGGCGACATGCCACGGAAACTGGGCTTCGAGGTCCACCGTCCGCCCGCCTGTCCAGCGGAAACGCGGAGCATCCAGCGCGGCCTGCGGGTTCAAATGGAAATCGATTGTGTTCGTTACGACCATGACGTGGCCCTGCGGCTGGATGTAGCCGCCCATCACGCCGAACGGCCCAACCGCTTCCCCGTTCCTGGTCAGGAATCCGGGTATGATCGTGTGGTAAGGCTTTTTGCCGGGCGCCAGGCAGTTGTCGTGCACCGGGTCTGATGTGAAGCAAAAGCCCCGGTTGTGCAAGGCGATGCCGGTGCCGGGAATGACGATGCCGGACCCGAACCCTTCGTAGTTGCTCTGAATGAAGGATACCATATTGCCTTCGCCGTCGGCCGCGGCAAGATAGACCGTCCCGCCCGGGCTGGGCCTTCCGGCCTCGGGCATGATCGCTTCGGTTCCGATCAGGCGGCGCCTCTCGGCGGCGTACGCCTCGGACAAAAGATCCGAAACCTTCACCGTCATGCGGTTGATGTCTGCCACGTACTTGAGGCCGTCGGAAAAGGCGAGCTTCACCGCTTCGATCTGCCGGTGCCAGGTGAGCGGCACGTCCTTCGATTCGAAATCGAAGCCGTTCAGGATATTGAGCGCCATGAGCGCCACGATCCCGTGCCCGTTCGGCGGAATTTCCCAGACATCGTACCCACGGTAGTGCACCTTAACCGGTTCCACCCATTCGGGCCGAAACGACGCCAGGTCCTCCGCCGTGAGATAGCCCGACCAGCGGCGGAAAAAGTCATCCATCTTCTCGGCAAGCTGCCCGCGGTAAAACGATTCCGCCCCCGTCTCCGCTATCTCGGCAAGGGTCCGGGCCTGGTCGGGCAGCCGCCACATCTCCCCGGCAGCAGGCACCCGCCCGTTCGGCGCAAAGGCTTCGAACCAGGGGCGGAACTCCTCGCCCCTCTGCCCCGAATACGTCCGAAATGCCCTCTCCCACAATTCTGCGATGACCGGGCTCACCGGGAATCCCTTCTCCGCGTACTCGATAGCCGGTCGCATACTCTCCGAAAGCGGAAGCCGCCCGAACTTCCGGGCAAGCTCGGCCCAGCCCCCAGGCGCCCCCGGCACCGTGACGGGACCCACCCCGTACTCGGGCATTGCCTTGTGACCGGCCTTCCGAAGCGCTTCAAGCGAAAGAGCAAGCGGGGCCGGACCGCTGGCGTTCAGCCCGTGAAGCCGCCCGCCCGCCCACACCAGGGCAAATGCGTCCCCGCCGATGCCGTTCGACGTCGGTTCAACCACAGTCAGGCAAACCGCCGCCGCAATAGCGGCATCGATCGCATTGCCGCCCGCCCGGAGTATCTCCAGGCCGGCCTGCGCAGCTAAAGGCTGAGACGCGGCAACCATACCCCGGCGGGCAAAAACCATGCTCCGGCGGGAAGGATACTGATAGTACAGAGGATCGTATTTCATGCGAGGTTCCAGTTTTGAGAAAGAGAGAACGCCAAAGAGCGGGGGAATGAGTATCCCCCCGCGCCCCCCAGGATATCAGCCTCCCAGCAGAGGGGGCGGAACGGCATAGGCGCCACAGCAAAGTACGAGATCGCCCTGTTTCAAAAAGAATGTGGTCTTCGTTTCCTCTTTTTTCCTTACCGGATTCAGGTACGTGTAATCAACCCACCCCGAACCCGCCGTTGCGGCGAGGTCCACGATAATTTTCCTGAACAGCTTGCCCCTGCTGTCCGGTTCGTTGAGCATGTTTTTTCCGATAAGAGCCGGATTGGCCGGGTG
This sequence comes from Pseudomonadota bacterium, assembly GCA_023442755.1. Classification (GTDB taxonomy): domain Bacteria; phylum Desulfobacterota; class Syntrophobacteria; order Syntrophobacterales; family Syntrophobacteraceae; genus SbD1. The sequence goes on from JAEZXS010000342.1 coordinate 3,367, forward strand.
AGCTATCATGACTCCACCGAGATCGTAGGCGAAGACATAAAGCTCACCTTTTACGAATCGGCCGTCCCGCTTGTTCAATTCCGCGAGAGCCGCCTCTTTTCCGTTTTCCCGGAGGAAGGCGGCGGCGTCTTCAACGAGCGCCCTCGCCTCCTCCATCATGCTCATGTGCACCGCCCAGGCAATACCGACAAAACAGACACAGACAAAAACCATCACCAGACGTTTGATCATGATTTTCCCCTTTTCGTCCGTCGCCGCTCGGGGGCATTTCAGCGTGTACTAGGCTGACAGCTTATAGGCTGCCCCCGCTTTGGCCGTATCGACTTCCGAGAGTTCCAGGTCCTTGGTCTCGGGACTGTAGATGAGGCTAATGAAAGTCATGATGGCTCCCACAGTGAGAATCACCGCCGGCGAGAGCCACAGGTCATCCCCTTCGATGGTCTTGATAAAGGGCACCTGGTGGGCCCACCAGACAAACATGCTGATACCGGCCCCTCCGATGAGAGCGCCCGACGAGTACCCGAAGCCGACGCCCACGGACCGCTGCCGTGTCGGGAAGCGCTCGGAAAGATACGCGGGCAGCATCCCCCAGGAGAGTTTCAAAAGGGCGGCCATGATCGCTCCCACAAAGGCCATCGCGATATTTCTCTGGGTGGCGGCCTGGTGCAGGACGTAAAAGGTGGGCACGCCGAAAATGACCAGAAAGACGGAGTACTGCATCGTCAGCTTGCGCCTGCCCAGGAAGTCCGAAGCCCAGCCGAAGAGATTGTAGCCGAGGAAAGCGCAGAAGAGGGCGAAGCCGTAGATTATTGCGTAGCTGGAGGTATCGAACTTGTGTTCGCCCGCCAGGATTTTGGGCAGAAAGCCGTAGACTGCATAGTCGGTGAGGAAAAGGCCCGTCATGAAGAAGAAGACCTGCATGAACGCCCAGAGTGTGGGAGGCTTGAAAAGGGTAAGGAAAGGGGCCTTTTCGATGTGGCCGGTTGCCCTGGCTTTTTCGAAAACGGGGGATTCGTGGAGGTTCTTTCTGATATAGAGTGCCAGGAAAACGGGCATGATGCCGGTTGCCATGATGATGCGCCATCCGTAATCGAGCACGCCCTGGTCGCCCAGCAGCCAGGAAAAGCCGGCAAAGACGAAGGAGGCGAACACGTAGCCGAGCGGGAAACCGGACTGAATGAACCCGCCGATTGCCCCGCGCCGGTGCTGTGGGGCATGTTCGATCGCAAAGGTATGGCCGACTGCGTATTCCCCGCCGAAAAAGCAGCCGAGAATGAAGCGCAGAACGGAGAAAATCACGTACGACCAAATGCCGGCGGTTGCTTGGGTGGGCATGAAAGCTGAAAGGAGGGATATGAATCCCACGCCGGCGATGGTGACCACGAGCAGGACTCTCCTGCCGACTTTATCGGCATAGTGGCCGAAAATTGCGGCCCCGAGAGGCCTTGCGGCCATGGTTATCGAATAGAGGATTACAATGGATATGTACTGCCAGGCCGCATTTCCGGACGGCGGTGCAAAAAGCTTAGTCAGAATGGGCGCCATGATCAGTACCAGCGCCATGTCGTAGGCGTCCAGCATGAATCCTAGAAACTGGGAAATCATAGCCAGTTTCGTCTCCCTGTTCAGAACCATCTTCTTTGTTGCTGACATCTTTTCCTCTCTACGATGAATGCACCGGTCAACGGTGGGGTGGGGATTGAAAAGCTTGTATTCTATGCCCTTCAAATTCTTTTTACTAGGCGAAATGCCCTCCGAAAGAATACGGATTTGTCTTTTTTTAAGTTATATCAGGCAGGTGCGGGAATTATCGTCCGAGCGAACATCTAAACCGTAAGCGGTGGATTTTCCTATAATATGCTGACATACGCCCAAATCGGGCGCAATCTGCGGTTATTAGTTCCTGTGGGAGCGGCTTCCAGTCGGATGATCTGGGGGCTGCATTACCGAAAGCTATCGAGGCTGAAGCCGCTCAGACTGTTTAAAAAGCCCCCAATCCGTCACCCCGACGAACCCCGGATCGGGTCCGGGGCAGGCGTCTTGGTCCAGAAGTGCTTGAAAACATCGGGTTCCGGCTTTCGCCGGAATGACGATCACGATGATTTTAGAGTTTGTCATCAATCTGCGAGGCTAAGCCTTCCCACTTCGATGTCTATGTCCGAGTGCGCGCCTGCCTTTTGTTTCTTGTCCTGGAAATCTGTGCAAATCTGCGAAAATCACCGAAATCTGCGGATCAAGGTTTTTTTGGGGGAACGGCTTCCAGCCGTGATGCTTACCCGGCCGATGCGATCGTGGTTCAAAGCCTTCAACGGTCGCTTCCCCATTCATACTTCGAGAAAATCTGCGGATTGTCTGCCTTTCGAGGCCTTCAAGGCGCTTGCCTGCGCCATGGCCGCTGCAAAACCCGGCAGGGCGCGGTCTATCATCGCGTCGCTTGCAGTCGCGGAGATCCGGAAAAACCCGGGAAGGTCCAGGAGGGCTCCGGAGATGCAAAAGATCCCGCGGTCGGCCAGCATGTCCGTAAAGGCATCTTCATCGGCCAGGGGCGAGCGGCAGAGAATGTAGAAGGTGCCTTCGGGCATGTTTGTCTCATAGCCCATGCCGCGAAGGGCCGATACCAGCCGGTCGCGCCTGGCCTGGAGGCGCGACATGTCGATCGATATTTTTTCTATGTCCTCTATCGCGTGCTGGAGAAGGGCGTTGGGGAAAGACCATCCGTTTACCATCTGCAAAACGGGTATGGTCCGGCGCAGGGACTCCCGGTCCGGGATCGAGGGGTTCAGGGCAACATAGCCGATCCTCTGCCCGGGCGCCAGCAGGGCCTTCCCATATGTGTAGACGACGACCGAGGGGGCGTAAAAAGCCGTCGGGCTGGGATAGGTCCTTCCATCGAAGAGAATCCTTCTGTAGGCTTCGTCCGAGATGAGGTAGATGGTTCTTCCATACTTTTTCTCCGCTTCCGTGAGGACTTCGGACAGGGTCCGAAGGGCTTCCGGCGGGTAGATTTTTCCGGTCGGATTTTGGGGGGAGTTGACAATGATCGCCCGGGTCCTGCCGTTCAGCACCCGGGCAATAGCTTTCGGATCGAGGTCGAACGTGCCGGGGTCCAACTTGACCTTGACCGGAGCGCCGCCTGCATAAACGATGATCGATTCGTAGAGGAACCAGGGAGGGCTGATGTAGACGATCTCATCGCCGGGATCGGTGATGGCGCCGATGATGACGGAAAGGGCGGCGGTAGCTCCGTTTGTCATGAATATATCTTCCGGCAAAAACTCCATCCCGTGCGAGGCGGTGAGCGAACCGGCCACGACCCGCTGTACCTCGGGTTCGTTCCTCTTGTAGGCAAACCAATACCTGTCTTTCGGCACGATCCAGCGCTGCATCGCCTTCACGAACTCTTCGAGCGGGAAGTCGTGAGGATTTCCCAACGTGAAATCGCTGACGTCCGGCCCGCCGAATTGCCTGGCCCATTTCGAATCCGTCATAAATCTGTTCAGCTTCGAGATCATGTCGCCCAGCATGCAGGCGCGTTGCGAAACGGGCCGCGCGTCTTTCATGAATGCTCCTCCACTATTTCAAGGTTCCGTCGTCTTAATGGAAATGATCTGCCTATGGCAGTTCAGGGCGATAATCACCTGGCAGGGACATGGCCGCATAGGTCAGGGCGGGGCATCAAATGACCACAAAATAATCACTGCCGAAAAGGTCCACACTGAAAATTGCGGGCGCATAAACTATCGAACCGTGTGTTAACGTGTTTCGCCGATTTCCGCAGATTTTCGAAACAATTTAGAAACCTTCAAGTTTCTAATCTGCACGAATCTGCGACATCTGCGGATATTTAACGTTGTTTACCTGCATCTCGCAATGGGTACTCCTCGATGGCGAAGGACAGTCGATTCTCCAAGGAGAACTGAAGTGCCCTTGCTTTTCCCGGCAGGTTCATTGTTGTGTGAGGGAGCAAAGCGTACTATCCGCAGATTTTTCCAAATAATTTAAAGCTTTCAAGTTTTTCAATCTGCGCGAATCTGCGAAATCTGCGGATACTTGACTTTTTTGACTCACATCTCGCAATGGGTATTCCTCGATGGCGAAGGGCAGTCCATTCTCCAAGGAAAACTGAAGTGCCCTTGATTTTCCCGGCAGGTTCATTGTTGTGTGAGGGAGTAGAGCGTACTATCCGCAGATTTCGCCGATTTCCACAGATTTTTCGAAATAACTTTAAAGCCTTCAAGTTTCTAATCTGCGCGAATCTGCGAAATCTGCGGATGCTTAACGTTTGTGACTGGCATCTCGCAATGGGTACGCCTCTCTAGCGAAGGACAGTCG
>JAEZXS010000343.1 GCA_023442755.1 Pseudomonadota bacterium
TGTGACGATCCTGGTTATGAATGCGGTAACGATGCCCGCGCCCCGTTTCAGCAGGTCTTCGCCGATCATCGCGTTGATGAGGGTGCTTTTGCCGGATTTTACGGAGCCCGCGACGGCTATTTTCAGCAACGGGTCCCGCAGGGACTCGTGTACCCCGCCCAGGCATTCACGCCACCCTCCCGAAGCGGGCTCGTCGGTCTGGCCGGCCCGTTCGATCTCCTGGATGGTTTCTTCGAGAATTTCGGCCCTGTGCTGTATCTTCTTTTTGAACTGGGAATATTCTTCCATCCGTCCTGCTTTCCCTTGAAGGCTGGCAACAGCAGGCTTACTTGTCCCGGGGGGGTGGACAGGTCATGCTGCCTGATTTTCGTTGATTGATTCTCGGCCGATGCTCTATAATTAAATGTTTAATCAACGGTTTCCGGTCATCAAAGCCCCGGCCGATACCTGTTTTCTTAAAACACATCCCGGGGCAAACATAAAGAAAATTCAAGGGGGTCATTATGGGCAAGGTACTCATCATCGGTGCGGGCGGGGTAGGGAGCGTTGTTACGCATAAGTGCGCTCAGGTTTCGGAAGTTTTCTCCGAGATAACGCTTGCCAGCAGAACCCTTGAAAAATGCGAAAAGGTGAAACAACGCCTGCCGAGGCCGATCGGGACGGCGCAGGTCGATGCGGATAACGTTGCGAAGACTGCGGCTCTCATCCGGCGGGTGTCCCCGGATCTCGTGATGAACCTGGCCCTTCCCTATCAGGACCTCTCGATCATGGACGCATGCCTCGAAACCGGGGTGAACTATCTCGATACGGCAAATTACGAGCCGCCCGACGAAGCCAAGTTTTCCTACACCTGGCAATGGGCCTACCGGGAAAAATTCCGGCAGAGGGGTATCATGGCTCTCCTCGGATGCGGATTCGATCCCGGGGTTACCAACGTGTTTTGCGCCCATGCCCTGAAGCACCATTTCGACGAGATCCACCGGATCGACATCATGGACTGCAACGCCGGCCAGCACGGCCATGCCTTTGCGACCAATTTCAACCCGGAGATCAATATCCGCGAAGTAACCGCGCGCGGCAGATTCTGGGAAGAAGGGGAATGGAAGGAAACGGATCCGCTTTCCGTGCACAAGACCTTCGATTTTCCCCAGATCGGTCCCAAAGAGATGTACCTGATGTACCACGAAGAGATGGAGTCCCTGGTGCACCACATCCCCGGGCTGAAGCGAATCCGTTTCTGGATGACCTTTTCCGGCGAATACCTGACGCACTTGCGCGTCCTGCAGGACGTCGGGATGACGCGAATCGATCCGGTGGTGTACGAAGGCCATGAAATTGTTCCGCTGAAGTTTTTGAAGGCCCTTTTGCCCGACCCGGCATCGCTTGCGGCCAATTACAAGGGTAAGACCAATATCGGCTGCATGATGGAGGGGATAAAAGACGGAAAGATGCGGAAATACTACATTTATAACGTATGCGACCACGAACATGCGTTCCGGGATGCAAACGCCCAGGCTATTTCTTACACCACCGGGGTTCCCGCGATGATCGGGGCCAAGATGATGCTGACCGGGAAATGGACGGGGACGGGAGTTTTCAACGTGGAAGAGTTCGATCCCGATCCGTTCATGGCCGATCTGTCCCGCTACGGCCTGCCCTGGACGGAAGAATTCCTGGACTAGCCGACTGTATTTTTTGGCGAAAGCCGGGGACCGGTCGCCTTAAGTAGTGAAAGCGGCTGGATTCCGGCCTCCGCCGGAATGACGAGCGGTTACCGGCTATAGTGAGCTTGGCGGTTGCTTCAAGTCTCTGACTTGAAGCAACTTTGTATAAGACTGGAAAGTGGAAGCAAATTGAACCTGGACCCGAAACTGCTGGATGAGCTGAAAAGCATCGAAACCCCCTGTTACGTCGTGGATGAGGAACTCCTGGAGAAGAACCTGAGCATCCTCGACCTGGTGCAAAAGCGCACGGGATGCAAGATCCTCCTGGCGCTCAAAGGGTTTGCCATGTTCAGCGTCTTCCCGCTCATCAGCCGTTATCTGCACGGCATTACCGCCAGTTCCATGGACGAGGCGAGACTCGGGTTCGAAGAATTCGGCAAAGAAGTCCACATCTTCTCGCCCGCGTACAGGGAATCCGAGTTCGAAGAAATCCTGTCCTACGTGGACCACGTCGTCTTCAATTCGTTTTCCCAGTGGGACCTTTTCCGGTCCCGCGCTGAGGCTGCCTCCGGAAAAAGCTTCGGCATCCGGGTAAACCCGCAGCATTCCGAGGTACTGACGGCCATCTACGATCCGTGCGGGCCTTTTTCGCGGCTCGGGATCACTCGCAAGCACTTTCGGCCCGACGACCTGGACGGGATTTCCGGCCTGCACTTCCATACCCTTTGCGAATTGAATGCCGATTCGCTGGCCAGGACCCTGGATGCTTTCGAAGCCAAATTCGGAGAATTTCTCGACCGGATGGAATGGGTGAATTTCGGCGGGGGGCACCATATCACGCGGCCCGACTACAACGTGGACCTGCTCTGTTCCCTCATTGACGGGTTTCGCGCGCGTTACCGGACCGAGGTTTATCTCGAACCCGGGGAAGCCATTGCCCTGCATACGGGCTTTATGACCGCATCGGTTCTCGATATCATTGAAAACGAGATGCAGATCGCCATCCTGGACGCATCCGCCGCTGCCCATATGCCCGATGTCCTGGAAATGCCCTACCGACCGGAAATAGCAGGCGCCGGGAAACCGGGGGAGTTCCCCTTCACCTATCGCCTCGGAGGCATGACCTGCCTTGCCGGTGACGTCATCGGGGACTATTCCTTTCCCCACCCCCTCCAGGTCGGCTCCAAGCTGATCTTCCTCGACATGGCCCACTACTCGATGGTGAAAAACAACACCTTCAACGGCATGCGGCTTCCCTCCATCGCCCTCAGGAAATCGGGCGGCGGCATCCGACTGGTGCGTACCTTCGGATATGAAGACTACCGCAACCGACTTTCGTGAGCTTTTCGCGACTATCCTGTGTGCATGCCCGCATTTCCTGCGGGAGCGGCTTTCAGCCGCGGACCTCTTAAAGGGGATTTGCAGGAATATCAAACAGTCTTTGGCAGGGTGAAAACGAAGTTCGATCCGTTCTCTTGCGGTTCGTACCAGATATTGCCGCCGTGCCGGAGCACGGTTTTGCGGATCAGGTAAAGGCCGAGCCCCATTCCTGCCTTGGACCTGTTGCGGGGCAGCCGGGCGAATTTTTCGAAAAGCTTCGGCCGAAATTTCTCGGGGATGGGTGGACCGCTGTTGTAGACGTTTATCCGATAGGCATTTCCCCCGGCCGCAACACCTACTCGGACGGCCGCTCCTCTGTCTCCGTACTTTATCGCATTGCGTAGGAGGTTTCGCACGACGGTTTTCAGCCAGACCCGATCCGCCTGCACGGGCAGTTTCCTTCCGGACTCAACTGCCCGATTGAGCACGATTTCCACGCCCCTGTCCCCCGCCTCGGATAATACCTCATCCAGAACCGGCCCGATTATGTCATCCAGCAGGTCCACCTTTTCGCTCTCTATTTCCACTTCTTCGGTCAGCGAGTAGGCTTTGCCGAGGAAATCTTCGGTGATGCCGGTGAGGTTTTTTACCCGTTCGTAAAGGCCGGCCGCTTTTTGCGATGCGTCCGCATCCACCTGCCCGAAATGCCCGTCGGCCAGGAGGCGCAGCCCTGCCCCCAGGGAGATCAGGGAGCCTCTCAGGTCATGTGACATGATCATGAGCAGGTGCTGCAGTTCGCGTTCGACCGGTTGAGATTCCGGGCAGGCCAGGGATCTTCTGTCCGCCAGTTCCAGCGACTGCAGCCAGTTCTTGAGTTTGTCGCGGATGCCGGCCGCATCACCCGGTTTCGCAATGAAATTATCGATCAGGGGGAATTGTTCTTCGTTCGACACCGCGGACGGGTCGTCGGTAAACACGACGATTTTCATTTCCGGGTACAGGTCGCGAACGGTTCGGAGTTGCATGCATTCCCGGCGGGGATCTTCTCTCAGACCCGCCACCAGGAGGTCGAAACAGTGGGACTTCAGGAGGATGAGTGCTTCGGTAAGAGTCCTTCTCAAGGTTACCTGGCAGCCTTTGTTCAGCAGGATCCCTCCGATTTTCATCGAACTGCCGGGATCGTCATCGACAAACAGGACTTTCCATGAAGAGAGTGACTTTCCCTCGGCTGCGGAACTGCGGACTTCGATTTCAGACCGGCTGATCGCAGCCGCGACTACATCTGGAGCTTCAAACATATTGTGCACCGCCACATGGCCTTAATTGCCAGACTTGGAGCCGGGTTTCAGAATGAAAAAGATCTGGCATGCTCGAACCATGCGTGCGGATCCATCTTCCTGATCGCCTCGATTGAATCGGGGCCTTCGTTGTTGTACTCGGCGATGATCCTGTAGACACTGGCTTCCGAAAGGCCCGTATGCTTGGCAATTTCCGCGATGGGCCTGGGGTCTACGATGACATTATAGATCACCATCCATTTCTGGAATTTGAGGAAGCCTGCGCTCATCTGCATCTTCATCTTGATCTCATCAAGCGATAGATGCCGTGCTATATGTGTCCTGCTCATTCTCCCCTCCTGTCAATCGTGCTGCTGTTGCCAAAAGACGATTTCGCTTTGTGTTGGCCTTACCTATACTGTACTCGCGGAGGAAAGATAAATGGGGTGATTCCAGTATATGGTGAGATTAACCCGGTATTTTCAACGTTACGGTAGTAGTATGTACGCTCTGCCTTACCGGCTCCCGGGGCCTGCATCGGACCATCGATCATGCACTGCTGGCGGGTTGAGCATTTTCCTCCCCTCCATGTACTCCTAACAGCAAAAAATATTGAAAAGTCCTTGTGTACGGGATGGCACTGAAGAAAATGATGATTATCTAGGTGGGCAGGAAAAGAATGACGTGTTTTCCTGTTACCATCAGTCTGCCTCCTTCGGGAGGTGCAACCGCCCGCACGCAGCCGGCCGAAACGTCAACGTCAATGATGCCACAAAAGAGCAGGATTGGCTTCAATACCTTGCTATTTCCAGCGCGTAGCCGCACGTTCGGGATGTTGGAAAATACATCTTCGTCGCGGAATCCATACAATTGGTTTGATGGTATGTAAAAAACATCTGGCGAGATTACCTGATTTATTGTATGAGTTTACCTAAGGTACATGAATTGCTCGTCCAGAAGATTGAATGACTTCGCCCTTCGGCGCGACTTTAGAATTCTGTTTTGTTATCCCTCGGTAAAATATCCGTTACCTCCAACAAAGGTTCCGATCATGGGAGATAAAAGAAGAATTGTGATAGCCGAAGATCATACGATCCTGCGAGAAGGCCTTAGAATGCTCCTATCTTCCAATGCTGATTTCGAGGTTGTTGGCGAGGCTCAGGATGGTCTCGAAGCGATTCGCAATACGGAAACTCTCAAGCCCGATCTCATCCTCATGGATCTCTCCATGCCCAGGATGAATGGGATGGGAGCCATTCAGGAAATCAAGAAACAGTGTCCTGCAACGAAAATCCTCGTCCTTACAGTACACAAAACCGAGGAGTATATTCTGGCCACTCTCAAGGCCGGCGCCGATGGATATATCCTGAAAGATGCAACCCACAGCGAGTTGATGCTTGCCATTGAGAATATATTCTCCGGGAAGAGCTATCTGAGTCCCGGGATCTCGGAAAAAGTTATAGAAGGCTACCTGGAAGGCAGGAAGACGATAAAATCTTCGACTTCCTGGGATACCCTCACCCAGCGCGAACGCGAAATACTCAAGATGATAGCCGAGGGCTACAAGAACAAAGACATAGCGGATTATCTGTGCATAAGCGCAAAGACCGTCGAAAAGCACCGCGCCAACTTGATGAAAAAACTCGATCTGCACAGCGCTTCTTCATTGACCGCCTTTGCCATGGAAAAAGGGCTGATAACCAAGTAACATCTCGGATCAGTACGGACTCCTCGTCCCATGTAGGCTTCTCCGTTTAACGGCCGCGTTTTTTCGAGATAAGAAAAATCCCGCTTTGAGCCAGCAGGTTCGGCCGGAAATGCACCCGGCCCGTGTGGTCCAGGAATTCTTTTCGTTCGATGATGATTCCCGCCTTGCCGCAGTAGCGGCAAAAATCCGTAATGCTCAAAAAATGCAGGTTGGGGGTTTCGTACCAGTGGAACGGCAGCGAGGGTGTCACCGGGGTCCTGCCCCGGAAGAACAGCTGGAGCCGGGCTTTGTAGAACGCAAAATTGGGAAAGCCGACGATGACCTTTTTGCCCACCCGCAGAGAGTCGGTGAGTACGGGCTCCAGGTGCCGCACTTGCTGAAGGGTCTGGTTCAGCACCACATAGT
>JAEZXS010000390.1 GCA_023442755.1 Pseudomonadota bacterium
CACATTGGTATAGCTAAACCGCTGGTTCAGGTTCCCGGCACCGCGGAACATGGAATGCTGGACCACAGGGCTTCCCCTGAAGTGCGAGGAGAACGTCGCGCGGTCGAAATTGCGCACGGCCACAGTCCTGTAACTGTTTACCGAGTACAGGTGCGAATTGTTGACTATTATTGCGCGGTTCACATATGCATACCGGTTGATGTTTATGTTTATGGCTCCAACGTTGTGCACCGGGAAACCCCAGGGTCCCCACCAGCGGCGGGCATAGTACGGCTCCCATGGAAGCAGCGGGAACCAGCCGATATTGACGTCGGAATGAACCCAGCCCACCCGGCCGGGGTACCACGAAAACCCGATTCCCACGTAGGGAGCCCCGACGCGCACCGATACCGCCGGAGGCGCCCAGTACCAATAATTGTTGGCCGAGAACCAGTAGCCATAGTGGTGAGTGACATAGCCGAAGGACTCGGCGGGCACCCAGCACTGATCTCCGTACCATTCCGTCCACCTGCCGACGGTATAGGGGGCCCAGTCGGCCTCCACGGTGGTGGGACGCCATACCTGGCGGTACTCGCCCTGATAGTACACACGTTCCCATCGTCCGTTTTCATCCAGTTCCCTGGCATCTTCACGTATGCCCTCAGGAAGATACTGGACCGATTCTCCCTTGGTCTGCACGTTCTGGGACCACATAGTATCCCGTGCTATGTTCCAGTCGTCCCACTCGCTGTCCACCTTGCCTTCGCCTGCACTCGCCTGGCGATTGTCGGCCAGTACGGACATGGCGCCCGGCACCACCTCGTACTTCGAACCATCCACGTCGTGAATGAAATCGACCTTGCCCCGAATGCCGATAACCTCGACCGATTCGTCGCCCACATACAGGTCAAAAGCCGCTCCGGGCTCGGCCACCACATAACCGAACGGGGTGGTGGCCTTGATCAATGCCTTGGAACTCTGGTCTACGAATCTCGCGACGCCCACGGATACATCCACTTCCGTCAAATCCGGTTTCAGGGCTATCATCTGCATTTGCGTGCTGGCCCCGATCCTGATCCAGGTGCTGTTTGGCATCAGGAATTCGGCCTTCGCATGTTCCCCCGAGTAGAGCGCATCATCGAGGCCGAACGGGGTATCCTTGACGGTGACCACCCAGTCCTTCTGCTCCGGAACGTAGCGCAGCAGTTCCCCTTCGGCAAAAGAGATGCGGCCGATGAGAACCCCTTCCTTTTCCTGTGCATGCTGGCGGGATTGCCCCTGGGGCGGGGCGGCGCACAAAGCTGCCGGAACGGCGATAAAGAGAAAGATGAAAGTCAACCAGAATACATTGCCCAATTTATTCATGTGTAATCCTCCCGATACTGATACACGGGCCGCTGCTGCCGCAAAGCCATCCTGTATTCGTGCGTGTTTCCCGATCCTTATGAACGAAGACACTACGATCGATTGCCAGTAATGACGTGATATGAAAAAGAATAGTTTACAGGGCAGCAGTGATTATCAATCATGGAAGAAAGAAAAACAAGGCGCGAACCGGTGCATGTTTCATGCCGTGTTTTATAGTGTATACGCTGAACTGTGAAAACCTTCTTCAGGGGGGACTCGTATGCTGAAAGCAAAAGATATCATGACCAGGGATGTTGTAACGGTCGGGCCCGAAACCGAAGTGACCGCGGTGGCGAAGCTTCTGCTCGAAAAACGGTTCAACGGCGTGCCCGTAGTCGACGAGAAGAACAACGTGGTGGGGGTGATCTGCCAAAGCGACCTCATCGCCCAACAAAAGAAGCTGCCCTTGCCTTCCGTTTTCAACCTTCTCGATACCTTAATTCCCATCATTTCCCCGGGAAGAATAGAGAAGGAGGTGGAGAAAATAGCAGCGGTAAAGGTTTCCCAGGCTATGACTCCCGATCCGGTGACCGTCAGTCCGGAAACCGATATCGAACAGATAGCGGCTCTTATGGTCAACAAGGGCTACCACACCATTCCCGTGGTAAAGGAGGACAAGCTCGTGGGCGTCATTGGAAAGGAAGATGTGCTCCGAACCATCGCACCCGGCGAATGATGGCGCGCAGCGGCCTCATTTTTCTATTACGGCTTCAGCAGTTCATTTACAAAGGGCGATTTTTGAGGTAAAGAGCATTTCATCTGGCATATCACAGGATTGAAGAGCATGAGCAGTATACAGGCTTCGAATCTGGATCTGAACACGCTGGAAATTGCCGACCCCGAGATCGAACTCTCCATCGTCATGCCGTGCCTCAACGAAGCCGGAACTCTTGGAGCTTCGGTCGAAACGACCCAGAGAACGCTTCGTGAAAATGGAATCTGCGGGGAAGTCATAGTCGCCGATAACGGCAGTACCGACGGGTCCCAGGCGATTGCAAATGCCATGGGCGCCAGGGTCGTCCCCGTACGGACCCGCGGCTACAGCAACGCCCTGCGAGGCGGGATAGCCCAGGCGAGAGGCAAATACGTACTCATAGGCGATCCGGACGGAAGCTACGATTTTTCCCATATTCCCCGTTTTATGGAACAGCTGCGGGCAGGATACGACCTCGTCGTCGGCAACCGGTTCAAGGGAGGAATCGCTCCCGGTGCCATGAAGCCCCTGCATCGCTACGTCGGCGTTCCGATAATGAGCGGCATCGCACGCGTTTTGTTTCGAAGCCCGTGCGGGGATCACCACTGCGGGCTGCGGGCGTTCAAAAAATCCAGTTTCGAACGGCTCGATCTCCGGGCGGACGGCTGGGAGTTCAACAGCGAAATGATCGCACGCGCGAGCATACTGGGAATGAAAATAACCGAGGTTCCCACCACGCTCGCTCCCGACGGGCGAAACCGGCCGCCGCACCTGCGCACCTTTTCGGCCGGCTGGCAGCACCTGCGCATGATGCTCCTCTACAGCCCCCGTTTCATTTTTCTCTATCCCGGCATCATCATGATAGCGATCGGGATAATCGACATGGCCTACCTGATAACGGGCCCCAAATTCATCGTCGGCATCAGGCTCAACATCATCGCAATGCTCTACGGCGCAGCCGCCCTAATCACAGGATTTCAAGGCATCGTACTGGGCATTCTGGCCCTGCTCTATGGAATAAACCACGGCATTTTCCCCGACGACCCGAGGCTGAGCCGATTGATGCGCTCCTCGCCCCTGGAGCCCGGAATCGCGGCCGCATCCGTGCTGATCCTTGCGGGCCTGCTCGGGGCCGTTGTCCCGCTGATATCGTGGACCGCCCAGGGGTTCGTTCTGGCCGCGCCGCTGGAGTCGCTCCGAATACTCATCCCCGCGGTCGCGTGTCTCGTGGTGGGATGCCAGGTCCTCCTTTTCAGTTTTTTCCTGTCCATACTCAGGATGCGCCAGGAAAACCGGTGACCCGTGCCGGGGATTCCGGACCAGATGCATGGAGGTTCAATGTCTGAAAAAACCGGCTCCGGCAGGCAGTCCGATGCCGCGCCCCTGCGTTCGAGAAATCCCGCTCTGCGCGCAACCTACGCGCAAAAGGCGCTGGCCCAGATACCCCGCCTTCTGGGCAACCAGGACCGCAATCCCTACTCACCTACATACGGCTGTTTCCACAGGGACTACTGGCTCGACAAGACCTCCGACTTTCCGGATGCGGTTCGACAGTTCGGCATGCATGCCCTCGCTCTTGTCTACAGCCATGACTTTCCGGGCAGCATCTATCGCGGCCATCCCAAGATACGGGACTGGGCGATTGCGGGCCTGAACTTCTGGGCAGGAATCCAGCACGAGGACGGTTCGTTCGACGAATTCTATCCCTATGAGAGAGGCTGGGTCGGACCGACCGCTTTTACGACCTTTACCGCCATCGAGGCGTTCAAACTGCTGCGGGAGGAAATGCCCGCAGACGTTTCCGAACGGGTTCTCGCAGCCATCCGCCGTGCCGCCTTTTTCATAGCGGCGGGCGAATCGGAAGAAGACCACCTGGCAAACCACCACGCAATGGCCTGCCTTGCGGTGTGGAAGTCGTTCGAACTGCTCGGCGACCCTGAGTTGAAGCGCGGCTTCGATGCATTGTGGCGCGGCTTTCTCGGCTACCATAACGCCCGGGAAGGATGGTCCAGGGAATACGACGGCGTCGATCCCGGATACCTTTCCGCAACGGTTTCCTTTCTCGGCAAGGTCTATCAGACCAATCCCGACCCCGCCATTTTCGAAGTGCTGCGCCAGTCGGCCGAGTTCTGCGCCTTTTTCGCCTACCCCAACGGCTTCTATGCGGGCAGCGCGGGAAGCCGTAATACCCTGCACTTCTATCCCCACGGTTTCGAGATCCTTGCGGACAGGGTTCCCATCGCCGCTTCGGTCGCGGAAAAAATGCTGGACGGACTTTCCCGGGGCGCCCTGGTGCCGCCCGAGATCATGTCCGACCGCTATGTTTTCTACCGCGTCCCGGAGTTTCTCCAGGCCTATCTGGATTATTCCGAGACCCCGTCCTCCATGGCGCCTCTGCCTTCCGAGCAGCCCCCGTTCACCAGATTCTTTCCCGATTCACAGATATTTATCGCGAATACGCCGCAGCACTACATCGTTTCGAACCTGGCAAAAGGCGGAGTCGTGAAGATATTCGACCGCGGAAGCGGCCGCATGCTCGTAAGCGACTGCGGACTGCTCGGCCGTCTCGAAAACGGTCAGGTTATAACTTCCCAGTGGATCGGTGAGGACAGGGAAGTCACGCTGCACGAAGACGGCTGGGAAGTGCGAGGCCGCATGCAGTCGGTCCCGGCCACCACCCTCTTCACCCCATTGAAGAACGTGATCTTCCGCAGCGTCATGATGACGCTTGGAAGAGTGCCGGCCCTGGCCCACCGGATCAAGGGCCGAATCCGCAAAACGCTCATCCTGGGCCGGAGGAGCGTTCCGGTTCGCTTTATACGTCGGCTCGTGCTGGACGGAGAGACGGTTCGGATAGTCGACGAACTGTTTCTGGATTCCGGCTCCAGGTTCAGGTCTCTTTCCATAGGCGACGAATTCTTCGTGCGCTATGTCCCCCAAAGCCGCTATTTCCAGCCGCAGGAACTGGATGTCTCCGGTTTTGTCGCAGACGCCGGAACTATTTCCGAGCTGAACCGCTCCGGCCATGTCCGCCTGGGGTCAAGGCTTGCCGGAGGGAGGCTGGAACGGGAGGCGACGGATGGGCTCTGATGCACCCGAGGCCGGCATACAGCCCGAAGACTCCCTGCTCAAACTGAGTGGATGGGGAAAATCCAACTCGGCGATCCGGGGACTGCTGCTCATCGCATTAACCGCGATCGTCTTTTGGCTCCTTTTCCGGAAGATCGACCTTGCCGGAGTCATGGATCTTCTTGCTGCCGTGCCCCCGCTCGTATGGCTCTCTGCGACCCTTCTCACTTTCACCTTCCCGGTCCTTTCCGCCATCAGGTGGCACCTGGTGCTGCGCGTCATGGGTTTCGACATTCCGATTTCGCGCTGCCTCCTGGTTATTATCGGAATCTGGCCCCTCAGTTCCATCTCGCCCTCCAAAGCGGGCGACCTGCTGAAAGCCGTCAGCCTGCGCGGGGAAATCAGGCCGGCCCTCGTGGCCGGAAGCGTTCTCACCGAACGCGCCCTGGACGTTCTGACCCTGTCCGGGTTTGCGCTTGCCGGGGGCCTGGCTTTCGGGGATATGCGGATCGCCTTCCTGGCCGCCCTGGCGGGGGGAGCCGTCCTGGGCGCTCTGCTCGTGGCCGGTTTCGGCATACGGTTTCCCGTCGGACGCAAATTCCAGGGAACCGTTGAAGACCTGTTCCGGTCTCTGAAACTGTTGGCGTCCCGCCCCGGCCCGTGCGTCGCCGTTCTCGCCCTCACCGCGGGCAACTGGCTGGCATCCATCGTCCAGACAAAAATCCTGTTCTACGGAGTCGGGGCATCCGTCCCGTTGGGATTCACCATAACCACCCTTCCCATCGCCATATTTGCCGGACTGGTTCCGGTTACCTTCGGCGGAATGGGAACCCGGGACAGCACCATCGTTGCCCTGTTTGCGGCGTTTGCCACCGCACCGCAGGCCCTGGCTGTCGGCCTCCTCTATTCTTTTTTCGGCTACTGGCTCCTTGCCGTCCTGGGTATCCCCTTGATAAGAAAAGCCCTGAATCTCTGAGTCCGGACAAGGGAGTGCATCGTTGCCGAATCGTGTTTTTTTACGGGAAATATCCTTGGTCGCCGCGCTGGCGATCCTTGCCGTTCTCGTACATGGATTCCACGTTGGGATCGAAGATGAGGCTATTTATCTTCCCGCCATAAAAAAGCAGCTCACCCCCGGCCTCTACCCCTACGATTCGGTCTTTTTCTTCGCCCAGACCCGTTATACCCTTTTTCCCGAACTCGTCGCCTTCATGGTGCGCGTAACCGAAATCCCTCTGCGGTTCGTGCTTTTTGCCAATCACGTGCTGAGCATATTCCTGGTCCTGCTCGGCTGCCTGCACCTCAGCCGCGAGTGCTTCGAGAACCGCAGCGCGCACTGGGGTTCCGTTGCGATGATAGCCGCCCTGCTGACCATCCCCGTAACGGGCACCGCGCTCTATATAATGGACCAGCACCTCCACCCCCGATCGCTTGCCACCGCCGCTATTCTTTTTTCCATCACTTTCGTCTTGAAAAAGCGCCTCGCTTCCGCCGTACTGTGCATGGCCGCAGCAGGCCTTATCCATGCCCAGATGACATTCTACGGCCTGATTTTTTTGATCCTTTTCTCCCTGATGAGACTGGCCGTGACAGGCGGTGCCGGCGCTGCAGCTATTTTCGCCATCGCCGACCCCGGCGCTGAACCGGAATGGACATCGGAGATCTGGACCCGCATAATTCCCACCCGCACGCACCACTACCCGCTCAAATGGCCCTGGTACGAGTGGCTGGGCATAGCGGCCCCCATCCTCCTGCTCCTCTGGTTCAGCAAACTGAGGCCGAAAAAGGATTCGCTCGTTTTCTCCCGCCTGTGCCGGTCTCTTGCCCTGTTCGGCGCATTGAACACGATTGCCGCGATCGTGCTCACGTCCGCCCCGCAGTTCCGCGGACTCGCCAATCTGCAGCCGATGCGCAGCTTTCAGCTCGTCTACCTCATCTTCTTTCTCCTCCTTGGAGGCATGCTCGGGAACTGGGTACTGAAGAACAAGCCACTGCGATGGGCCGTGCTGTTCATTCCGCTCTGCACCGGGATGTTCGTTGCCCAGCGCGCTGAGTTTCCTGCAAGCCCCCATATCGAACTGGCCGGCCGGGCTTCGAACGATTGGCTTCAGGCATTTGACTGGATTCGATTGAATACGCCCCGGGATGCCTTCTTTGCGCTCGACCCGAACTACATGAGACGGCCCGGCGAGGATTTCCATGGATTCCGGGCGCTTGCCGAACGCAGCATGATGGCCGATTATGTGAAGGATGTCGCGGTGGTCGCCCTGGCTCTCACGGCGCGCAAGATCGGAGCGGACAGCACATCCGGACCGTCAGGAGTACCGCACATATGGTTCGAACACATGAACGCGCTGCGTGGTTGGAAGGACTTTACCGTCTCGGATTTCCAAAATCTCAGGAAGAAATTCGGGGTAAGCTGGGTAGTGCTGGAGCAGCCGGGAATCGCAGGGCTGGAGTGCCCGTACGAGAACGGGTCGGTGAAGGTCTGCCGGATACCCTGATCGCGGCTGCGGGCCGCTCCCACAATACAGGGTCGGAGTTCCTTGCGGGAAAAAGGAAAGCCCCCTTCCGGAATATCCCGTGAAGAGGGCTTCGCAATACTGAGTCAACCCGGACGGCTACCTGTCCGACCCGCCTCCCCCTGCGCCTGCCTTACCCTGCACAACCAGGGAGAAGTATGAAGTCTTGGGATCGTTTGTCAGGACCAGTATGGATTTTTTCGTATCTCCGTGACAACCCTTGGGATTTAGCCTGATTGCAACCCTTCCCTCGCCACCGGCGGGGATCGCCTTGTCGAAATGGGCGACAGAGGTGCCTCAGCTGGGCAGCACCTTTTTGATTTCCAGCGCCGCATTCCCAACGTTCTTGATTTTGAAATCGTGAACGTAATCCGCGCCATCGTTCACTTCCCCGAAATTAAAACTAGTCTCGGGCACCTGGACAACCGGGCCGCTTGCCGCCGGGGCCGCCTGCTGAGCCTGGGCCACACCCGCAATACCGGCAAGGGCCAGGGTAAAAAAAAGTAAAAATGCAAACCTGAAAACCGTCTTCATTAAAATCCCTCCTTGTTGTTTACGCTCACTCCCTTCAACCATGCCGAGGTGGAATCACGTGCATGGCGCGACCTGAGCTAGAATCGGTTTTCCGACGTGAACACTTGAGCATTGAAGAAGTAAAACGGGAGCATGCCATTTTTCAGGCGCTGAGACAATGAAAATGACGCACGGCGTGAAATATCCCGAGCGAGGGAAAAACCTTTAGAATTCAGTGCAATTCGGAGAAGGTCAGCCCGTTTTTTTACCCAGGTGCGCCACGGCGATACCGTCGGTCAGCCTGCGGTAGGCGACCCTGTGGAAGCCGATGTCCTCGAGGATGGCTTTAAGCTGATCGGGTTTGGGGAACAGCCTGATCGATTCGGGAAGATAAGCGTAAGCGGGCCGGCAGCCGGCAAAAACCTTCCCCACGAGAGGCATGATGTGGAAAGAATAGAAATCGTAGAGTCGCCGGAACCAGGGAGTTGCCGGTTCGGAGAATTCGAGGCAGAGGAAGGTGCCGCCGGGTTTGAGGACCCGGTGCATTTCCCGGAAGCCCCTCTCGAAATGGGTCAGGTTGCGGATCCCGAAGCCGACCATGGCGGCGTCGAAGGAGTTGTCGGGAAAGGCGATAAATTCCGCATCCCCCTGCACCCAGGTGACGTTGTTCCCGTACGGAGACAAGAGGGTTTTGGGCCTTCCCGCAGCCATCATTTCCCAGTTTATGTCGTAGAGTACCAGACGGCCGGACGGTCCCACATACCGCGCAGCCATGCGGGAAAGGTCCCCCGTTCCGCCGCAGACGTCCAGGACCCTGTCGCCCTCCCGCAGGCCCATCATCCTGACGGCCATGCGCTTCCACTGGTAGTGAATTCCGAGGCTGAGAAGGGTGTTCATGGAATCGTATTTGCGCGCCACGCTGTTGAAGTGACGGCGGACCCATTCCACCTTTTCCTTCTCCGGGATGGTGAGGAAACCGAAATGGGTCGTCTTTTCAGAACCGGGAATATTTTGAGGCATCTCTAAACCGGCAGGTTTGCGGAAAGTGTTCTAAACTGGGTATCGGACGCCGGGGTTGTTTTTCAGACAGGCTTGACCACCAGGCCGGTCCGGATGCAGCGGGTGCAGGCGCGGATACGGCGAACGGAGCCGTCGGGCCGCACATGACGAACCTGCTGGAGATTCGGGTACCAGATGCGCTTGGTTTTGTTGTTGGCGTGGCTGACATTGTTACCCACGTGGGGCGTTTTCCCACAGAATTCACATACTCGGCTCATGATGCGTACTTCCTTTCGGCAAATATTGAGAGCGGAACGCAGCTCTTTTGCTAGTCAAAAGATTATATCTACCAGAACAGCAGCAGAATGGCAAGACTATTCATAACGACCGGCGTGCGATTGTGCCGGGCGACAGGACCGCGATCATTCCTGCACCACCCGTACAGCATCCGCGCCGGCTTCCCTCGGAACGATGTCTCCGATGATGGAAACACCGATCTGCATCGCTTTCACAAAATTGAAGATCTCGTCGGCTTCGTCCGGTTCCACGACGATGACCATGCCTATGCCGTTATTGAAGACATGGTTCATTTCCTCCACACTGACGTTTCCCCACTCTCTCAAAAAAGGGAAGATCGCGGGCTTCTGCCAGGTCCCCTCCCGTATCACGGCCTGGCACGCCTTGGGAAGAATCCGGTCGATGTTGTCGTAAAAACCGCCTCCGGTGATGTGGGCCATTC
>JAEZXS010000370.1 GCA_023442755.1 Pseudomonadota bacterium
GCCTCGCCCTTCTTGAGGCCGATGTGAACCAGGTCAAAACCTGCCTGCTTGAAAGCCTCGGCCGGCTTCGTATATTCGGAATCTTCGAAGTCTTTACCGATCAAAACCGCAATTTTGCTCATTATCATCCTCCCATTTCAGACAACTTCTCCTAAAGATTGGTATTGTTGCGGGCGAATGCAACTCAACAGGTATGATGCGGACTGCTTCACGGCGGGGGAGGGGAAAGAGCTTAGTGGATCAGCCTGCGACGCATGGCGGCAAGTGCCAGGGGGAAGAGAACGAGGAAGAAGACCGTCAGATAGGCAAGTGACCACAGAAGATCGGGCCTGAGATCTCCAAGGCAGACTGCGCGAGTCAGATTGACCAGGTGCGTCAGCGGCAGGGCGGACGCAAGGGTATGGACCCATTGCGGCAGGGCGTCGATCGGGAAGAAAGTTCCGCTGAACAGGAACATGGGACTCACGAAGAGAAAAATCGGAAGGTTGAACATGTCAATGCTGGGAACAATCCCGGTAAACAGCATCCCGGCCGTTCCGAAAGCCATGCCGCCCAGGAATGCAATGGGGAGGATAAGCAGCCCGTGTGGATAGTGCACGAGCCCGAAAAGGCTCACGACGGCAAGCATGATGGCCGTTGCGATTACCGATTTGGTGGCCCCCCAGAAAATTTCCCCGGCAATAATATCCTCGAGTGAAAGAGGGGTCGCCATCATCGCATCGAATGTCTTCTGGTAGAACATACGGACAAACGAGGAGTAGGTATTCTCGAAAAAGGCGTTGTACATCATCGTGATGGAAAGGAGTGCCGGAGCGATGAAGAGAATATAGGGCAGATCGCGCCCCTGGTAGGGCACGTGCCCTATAAACGCGCTCAGGCCGATGCCGAATGCGGTGAGATAGAGCAGCGGTTCGAGCAGGGGCACGAGGAAGTTGACCAGCCAGATTTTCCGGTAAACAACCAGGTTGCGACACCACACCCTCAGGAAGCGGCGCGAAATATCCATCGTCTGAAAGGCGGAACTCATTCTCGAAGGTCCCTCCCCGTAAGCCGCAGGAAAACGTCTTCAAGGGTTGCAAGCCGCTTGATGCACGTATGCTTGCAGAATGTGTCACCGATGACCTCGAAGATATTGTCCGCCTCCCTGCCGTATACGATCACCCGGTGGTCTAGCATGTCGTGCCTGTACTTTCGCGATCGCACGAGTTCCCGCACCTCAGGCTCCGGATCGACGATTTCGACCACATGGTCGCCCGCATGGCGCCGGATCAGTTCGGCCGGTTCGCCCTCCACCAGAATTTTCCCGTGATCCATGATGATCACCCTGTCGCACAGACGGGAGGCTTCATCCATATAGTGCGTCGTGATAAGAATGGACAGACCGCGCGCGCGAAGAAGTTCGAGCCTTTCCCATACCTGGTGGCGAGACTGGGGATCGAGACCCGTGGTCGGCTCATCGAGAATGAGCAGGTCGGGGTCGTTGATCAGGGCGCGCGCCAGCACAAGGCGACGCATCATTCCGCCCGAGAGGCTCGTCACTTTTTCATCTTTGCGGTGATCGAGTGCAATGAACTCCAGGAGCTTATCCGCCCTTTCCCGGGCTTCTTTTCGGCTGATATCGAAATAGGTGGCAAATACCTCGAGGTTTTGCAAAACGGTCAAATCCGGATCGAGGTTGTTCTCCTGCTGGCATACGCCGAGACGCGCCTTGATCGCCCGTGCCCCGGTTCTGATGTCGTGTCCGAAAATGCGCAGATTGCCGGATTCCATGGGCGAAAATCCGTACATCATGCGGATGGTCGATGTCTTTCCGGCCCCGTTGGGGCCAAGCAATCCGAGGCATTCCCCCTGAACCAGACGGAATGAAATGCCGTCGACGGCAACAAATCCGCCATAAACCTTTCGGACGTCCTGGGCTTCTATTATGAACCGGTTGTTTTCAGTCATATGAATGTGGGCAGTCTCCGGGTAAGCCCGCCGGCATCGACTAGACAGCCGGCGAACCAAGCAGCATCAGGATAAGACGGAAATGCGGGAAGAACAAGGCCTATTGCACAGGGCAGGGGACAGCGAAGCTCTTTTCAATTCGAAATGCGGTTGTTTCAGTTTCACGTCTCTCGTTCATGTCGCGCAAACCGGTTACAGAAATCGGATATCGAGCTGGAAAACTCTCTGAAGGGCATATTAAGGGATTGTCCGTAGCACAAAGGATTTATTTACGGACAGTAAAAGCATTTTGCAAGAAAGGCGTGCGGAGGAAGGTTCGAGCGACGGCCTGAAGGAAACGGCCGGGGCAGGCCCGGCCGTACGCTGAAGGTCTTACTCTTCTGGATGCTGATAGACTATCCGTTCCTCGATGGTCCAGTCATCCACGTCGATGTATTTGAACCCTTTCGGCTGCAACGGGAGAATTACCCTGCATATCCCGGCATTGATGATGACACGCTTGCAAAGCAGGCATGGCGTTATTTCCGAAACCGTTTCTCCCGTTTCGGATTCTATTCCGACCAGGTAAAGATCGGCCCCTACCATGTCCAGCCGCGAGGCATGTATGATGGCGTTCATTTCCGCGTGCACTGCGCGGCACAATTCGTAATTCTGCCCGGAAGGAATATTGAGTTTCTGGCGCACGCAATAGCCGAGGTCGATGCAGTTCGTCGTCTGTCTTGGCGCACCATTGTATCCCGTGCTGATTATCTGGTCGTTCTTCACAATCACTGCGCCGAATCTGCGCCTGAGGCAGGTACTTCTCTGGGCCACGGAACGGGCGATGTCGATGTAGTATTCGCTCTTGGTAGGTCTTTGCACGGTTTCCCCCCGGTTCAAGTATGTGATTTTCAACCCCGCGCCTTATTTAGACCATTAAAGCTGAAAACTTCAAGCGGCATTTTTGTGGTTCGCACCGTATATAGCTGGTGGTGCGGCTACAGGTTCTCTTCGCGGTTAACAGGCATTTTCAACCATCTTATCGCGGCAGAACAAATGGAAATGAAAGCATTGGACATGCTTTGCAAATAGTGAGAATAGTATTGCACACGCTCATGACATCGGGGATTTTCACATCGGAACACAGCCAACAGTACCATGAAGTGAAAGGACGACAATTATGCTGAAGGCAATAAACGGCGCTTTGGCCGGAGGGCTCGTCGGCGCACTGTTGAACAGCGTGGCACTGTGGCTCCTGTGGGCGGCCGGGGTAACGGCAATGATCGGGGTAGCCATAAAACCGGAGTTCACCCGGCCCTGGCTGTACCAGAGGCTGGTGTGGGGCGGGATCTGGGGATTGCTGTTCCTGTTGCCGATATTGAGGAACCGTGTTTTCCTCAGGGGCATCCTGTTCAGTCTTGCTCCGTCGGCACTCGCCTTTTTTGTGCTGTTCCCGGATGCAGGCAAGGGTGTCCTCGGGCTCGGATTCGGTCGCGCAACGCCCGTCCTGGTGATCCTTGTAAACATGGTCTGGGGCCTTGCAGCCTCCTACTGGTATGACTCCAGCGTGCGCAGCGGCCGCCGCAACAACCGCTTGTCATGAACGACCGACAGTACACTGCTGCCGGTCATATTTCAGATGCCTCGAAATATATTCCATCACCAGACGATGGCCCCTGGCTCTTTCAGCTGCGGCGGCTTGACCTGGTTGATCCGGTCGGGATGAAACAGATAATTCCAGTCTTCCTTGAGGTTTTTGCATTCCCAACCGCATTTTTCCGACAGAACCGAGGCATTGGGGCGGGCAGGGGCTGCGTAGGCGTTCCCGACTGCGGCTATGAGTGCCGATAAAATTATCGACAGCATGATCGTTCTCAGACCGTTCATGATTTTCTCCTTTCGGAAAAGGATAATCATTCTTGGCGGGAACTTGTACAGAATTGCAGATCGAACATCGCCCGGGCGGAAGATTCGCGTCCGAAGAGCAAAGGCCGGAGCAATTGGCTCCGGCCTTTGTGTCAATCAAAGTCGATTCAGATATTAGAGTTTTTTCACACTCACTGCACGAGGGCCTCTTGCACCTTGTTGAACCTCGAAGCTGACGCGCACTCCGGATTCCAGGCTTTTGGGATCGGTGCCTTCAATTGCCGCCTGGTTGAAAGTGTACTCTTTTCCGTCACCCCCCGTGATGAAACCGAAGCCCTTAAGCTCATCAAATGACTTGATCGTGCCTTCCATTTTTTTCCACCCTCCTGAAGTGTGAATGTATTGGAGACGCCTTGTTCAAGCAGGATAACGTTAGTCTCAAAAGTCACAGTATGCAACAAAGAAAAGGATGAATCTCAGCTGGCGCCTTTTCCGCCGCAAACCGGGCATTCTATCTCCGTTTGCCCTTCGCAGCGATGGCACACAGTCTCTTTCATTCGTGAAGGCCACAGAGGAAAACGTTTACCCTTGCCTTCGCATTCGACACACTTGATTATTTTCTCGCCGCCGCAAACCGGGCAGGTCATAATTCTACTCCTTACAGATAGTCGTTACCCTTTATTATAATTATGGACTCAATCTGTAGCGTATTCAGACACACTGTGATTCGAAGAAAGGAGATTTCGCGAGCGTAGTACTTCCCGTGCTGTTTTTGGGGTCCAGTGTCGGGATGATCCGATTCTGCAACCATACGGGAGGCAAGTCTCTGCCGGAAAGGGATCGAGGGCGGATAAACTTTTCAGCCGATGTGGCTGGGCGGCAAATAACGCCCGATAAAAAGAAACGCGCGAAAACAGGTAGGGAACATTATGCTTCCCGGTGAGGCGATTGGGGCGGTGGCGTAACTACATCTGAGGAGATGTCACAGGGGCTGGAATATTCTATTCAAGGCAAAAGCGCCTCGCCGGGTGTGTTCGATACTGCTCAGCCAGGAGACTCTCACACAGGAACCCGATGGTCATAGCGGCCGCAAACGCTCTGTAATACCGCTAGTGAAGAAAGCGTGAATAAGGGATAGTCGGTTGAGAACGCGCAAACAGGGAGCTCATAGAATGAACGCCCCTACCAATATGCACGCAAGTGCCACACAGCTTCTCAACTGCTGAGCCTTGGCCCTGTGTGCCAGACGGACTCCGATCAATACTCCGGTCAGTTCCAGAACTGTAATAGAGAGTCCAACCGGGAAATCAATTACCCCATGCAACAGATTGCCCACCGTCCCCGAAAAACCGACGGCAATCTGGATCACCTGGCTCGTGGCAATGCAGGCAAGGGGACTGAAGCCGCAGACCATCATGATCGGGACCGAGAGGACCGGCCCGCCCGTTCCGGTGAGCCCGGAAGCAAATCCGACTACAGCACCAATTCCAAAAAGAAGGATCTTCTGGATTTTCGAGTGGCGGTCATATTTCATGTCCCGGGTTCGCCTCCAGGGGCATAAGATGTAAGCGCCTGAGAAAATAATCAGAGAAGATAGAATTTGTCGAAGAAGAAGAGCATCGGCCCTGGAATTCACCAGCGCCCCAAGATAGGCGAAAAGAACCGAACCCAAGCATACCGGTATCGTGACGTGCCAGTCGATGCTGCCGTAGCGCTGGTACAACAACGTTCCGGCAACTCCCGTGAAAAAGAAGCTGAAGAGTGCCGTTGCCATTGATACGTGGGTCGACAAACCGGCGAATTCGGACAGCGCAGGTATGAGCAGGATGCCGCCAACTCCGACCATTCCAATAAACACGCCAATGACAAGGGCGGAGAACGCCAGCGGAACGAGCAATGCGAATAACCCTTACTTTTGGTTGCAATTGGTTCTCAGATGGACAACGCGCGATGATACACAAGCAAAAGGGCCGAGCATTACTGCTCAGCCCTGTACAAACTGCTTGGCGGAGGCGCATGGGAATCGAACCCACCTGAGACCGCTCTCACGACCTCTCACTGGATTTGAAGTCCAGGGGCCACACCAGATAGCCAGCCGCCTCCGCAACAACTACCGAAAATTTGAAATCAGAAGCCCCACCGGCAGGCTTGGTGCTTCCAAGTCAGTGTTTATAAACTGTTCCCGCAGTTTTAGCAACCTTTTGCATCATCCAAAAGCGCCCGGAAGGCCAAATCGCGGGGAAAAAAGGAAAACCGGCCAGACCGGCGGGGTCCTGCCGGTCCTTTCCGAACTTATTTTATGTCCACGAGTTCGTATTTTCTCGAACCGAGTCCGATGCGTTCCGCATATTCGAGCTGGTGTTCCCAGTCGATGCGCGGGTAAACGGCCCGCACCTTATCCGTCTTGGCTATCTCAACACCTTTGAGGCACGAAGAGTCCAGAGGCGGCTGGCTGTTCACGAGATCGATCGACGCCTGGTCGATGGCGACGGGGTCGCGGGAAGCCACGATGCCGATATCGGCAACGATCGGCGCATCGGCGAAGGGATAGCAGTCGCACGCCGGTGAAATCTGGGTTAGGAAATTGATGTACAGAGCGCGTTTTTCCTTACCCTTGAGCGCCCCTGCCGTATATTCCACCATTCTCTCCATGAATTTCGGCAAATCCTGCGCCCAGTTGATTCCGAGCGCACCCTGCGGACAGGCGTGAATGCAGCGCGCACACCCTGCACAGAGCGCCTGGTCGATTACCATCATCGTAGCCGCTGCGGCGGTCGGGCGCGGCGCTCCCGCCGGCCGTTCGGCCAGGGATATCGCCCCCTGAGCGCACTGTTGGAGGCACACCCCGCATCCGATGCACTTGTCGAGCATAAGCTCAGGCGCAACATCGGAGTGCTGCGCCATCTTGCCCTTTCGCGAGGCCGCTCCCATCCCGACATTCTTTATCGCTCCGCCAAATCCCGAAACCTCGTGGAGCTTGAAGTGGGCAACCGAGATCAGGGAATCCGCCCGAACGACAGCGGATCCGATGTAGGTTTCCTTAAAAAGAGGAAGATTGACCTGGACGGCAATCTCGTCCCGTCCGTCGACCCCGTCGGCAATGACAAGCGGCGCTCCAACCACCGCGAAGTCGAACCCGTTTGTGATTGCCGTTGTCAGGTGGTCGGCCGCATTTCCCCGCGTCCCGACATACAGCGTGTTCGCGTCGGTAAGGAAAGGCTTCCCTCCGGCTTCGAGCACCGATTCAACAATCGGGCGGACGAACAGAGGCCGGATAAAGGC
>JAEZXS010000011.1 GCA_023442755.1 Pseudomonadota bacterium
CATCTATCCCGCATTTCCGAACATGGTAGCGCTGGACGGAGAGGTGAGCAACTCAACCGGCGCCGAAATATTCAAAGACGAATACCCCGACCGTTTTTTCGAAATGTACATCGCCGAACAGAACATGGTCGGCGCCGCCCTCGGTCTTTCCCGCAGGGGCAGGATACCGTTCGTCTCCACCTTCGCCGCCTTCATGAGCCGGGCGTTCGACCAGATCAGGATGACGCCGTATTCCAATTCCAATATCAAATTTTCCGGTTCTCACGCGGGGGTATCCATCGGACAGGACGGCCCTTCCCAGATGGGGCTGGAAGACATCGCGGCCTTCCGCACCATTCCAGACGGCGTTGTCCTGTACCCTGCCGACGCGGTGGCGACCGATCACCTGGTCGAAGCCGCGGCTAAGCACGTGGGCAACGTCTACATCCGCACCACCCGGTCGGCCACCCCGATCATTTATGATTCCGGAGAATCGTTCGAAATAGGCGGATGCAAGGTCCTGAAGCGGAGCGACAAGGACGCGGCTGCCGTCATCGCGGCAGGAATCACTCTTCACGAAGCGCTCAAAGCCTATGACGCCCTGAAAAAAGAAGGCATCCTCATCCGCGTGATCGATCTGTACTCCATCAAGCCTCTGGACAGGGACAGCCTCGAAGAAGCAGCCCGGGACTCCGGACGGATCGTTACGGTGGAAGATCATTTCCCCGAAGGCGGAATCGGCGAGGCCGTGAGGACCGCACTCGCCCTGACCGGCGTGCCGGTCTACAGCCTGGCGGTGCGAAAAAGGCCTATGAGTGGAAAACCGCAGGAACTGCTCGACTACGAAGAGATTTCAAGCAGCGCCATCGTGCGCAAAGTGCAGGAAATTATTCGGGCTTGAAAGCCAAGTGACAGAAGGAATGACAATGCACCTCGGCATTGCCGCCGATCACGGCGGATTCGATCTCAAGAAGAAGGTGATCGAGGAACTGAAGGGACTCGGCCACGAAATTACGGACTTCGGGGCGCATGAACTGGTTGCAGGGGACGATTATCCCGACTTCGTCATTCCCATGGCCAGGGCAGTAGCCAAAGGAGAGGTCGAGCGGGGCCTGGCGATCTGCGGGAGCGGCGTCGGCGCATGCATCGCCGCCAATAAGGTGCCGGGCGCCCGGGCCGCACTCATTACGGACCCCTTTTCCGCCCACCAGGGGGTGGAAGACGATAACATGAACGTACTCTGCCTCGGCGGCTGGATAACCGGCCGGAAACTGGCGCTCGATCTCATTCGCATTTTCCTTGGCGCTCATTTCAAAAAGGAGGAGCGGTTTCACCGTCGCCTGAGGAAAATTGCCGATCTGGCCCGGGAATAGTCCGCCAAAGCCCGAGCAGCACCACTCCACAGTAAAGGGGAGATCACGATGAGAGACAATCCTCTCCTCAAGCTCCACGAATACGGCCAGGACATCTGGCTCGACTATATTCGCCGCCACATGATCACATCCGGCCAATTAAAACGGTTTATCGAGGAGGACGGACTTCTCGGGATAACCTCCAATCCTTCCATATTCGACAAGGCGATCGCGGGAAGCCGTGACTACGACGAGACGATACGGGCGCTGGCCCTGGAAGGGAAAACTGAAAGGGAAATATACGAGTCCCTGGCTTTGGATGACATCCGCAATGCCGCAGACCTTTTCCGCCCGATGTTCGAAAAACTGGACGGCAGGGACGGCTTCGTGAGCCTGGAAGTGAATCCGCACCTGGCCCACGACCTGCACGGCACCATCGAGGAAGCCCGCCAGCTCTGGGCTGCCCTCGACCGTCCGAATACCTTCGTCAAGGTTCCCGCCACCAAAGAAGGACTTTCCGCAATCCGGCAGCTCATAAGCGAGGGAATCAACGTCAACGTAACTCTGCTTTTCGGCCTGAACCGGTACCGCGAGGTGGCGGACGCCTACCTTTCCGGACTCGAAGACCGGCTTGCGGCGGGTAAACCTCTCAAGGGCATCGCCTCGGTGGCGAGCTTCTTTCTCAGCCGCATCGACGTCCTGATCGACCCCATGCTCAAGAAGATACTGGAGGACGGCGGTCCGAAGGCGAAAACCGCTGAATCCCTGCTCGGGCAGACCGCCATCGCGAGCGCTAAGGTCGCCTCTACGATTTACGAGGAGATTGTATCCGGCAAGCGTTTTCGCAAGCTGGAGGAAAACGGGGCGCGCCCGCAGCGATTGCTTTGGGCAAGCACGAGCACGAAAAACCCGGAATATGCCGACGTCAAATACGTCGAGGCACTGATCGGGCCGGAGACGGTCAATACCGTACCGATGGAAACGCTGAACGCCTACCGCGACCACGGCAACCCGGCGCCGCGCCTGAAAGACGATCTCCAGAAAGCCGCCGACATGCTCGACCGCCTCTCCGAACTCGGGGTGAATCTGGACGAGGCGACCCAGAAGCTGGAGGACCAGGGGATAGAGAAATTCAACAAGCCTTACGACAGTCTCATGCAGACCCTTTCGGTCAAAAAGGCCGAAGCTCTGCGGGAGCCCGCAGACCGGCAGGTGCTGGAGCTTGGACGCTACGAGGCCCAGTTCCGGGAGAGAATGGAAGAGCTGCGGAAGAAACAGTTTGCCGAACGCCTCTGGCGAAAGGACACATCCATCTGGACGACGGACTCCGAACAGTCCGAACAAATCAAAAACGGACTCGGATGGCTCCATGTCGCCGAAAAGATGGCGGCCTGCCCTGACGAACTCAAGACCTTCACCGAAGAAGTCTTCTTGGCGGGGTTCGAGCATGTGGTCCACATGGGCATGGGAGGGAGCAGCCTTGCGCCGCTCGTGTTCGAGAGGACCTTTTCTCCCGGCCGGCCGGGCCTGCCCCTGACGGTCCTGGACACCACCGACCCGGCCACGATAAAGGCGATCGAATCGCGGATACCGTTGAAAAAGACCCTGTTTATCGTGGCGAGCAAATCGGGCACGACCGCCGAGCCCCTCGCTTTCGGGGAGTATTTCTACGCCAGGGTAAAAGAGGAACGGGGAGTCGGCGCAGGTGACAATTTCGTCGTCATTACCGATCCCGGCACTCCCCTGGTCAAACTTGCCCGGGACCGGAAGTACAGAAAGACTTTCCTCAATTTCTCCGATATCGGTGGCAGGTACTCCGCCCTTTCCTATTTCGGCATGGTGCCGGTGGCCCTCATGGGCCTCGATGTAGAAGAGGTCCTGATCCGGGCGCTCAGGATGCTCCACGCCTGCGCACCCCACGCACCCTTGAAGGAAAACCCCGGGGTAAGCCTGGGCGCCGCCCTTGGCGAACTCGCACGCCTCGGCCGCTCCAAGGTGACCTTTTTCGTCCCGCCCCGGCTGGCTTCCCTGGGCATGTGGCTGGAACAACTCATTGCCGAAAGCACAGGCAAGAATGGAACGGGCATTTTGCCCGTGGCCGGCGAAGCGGCGGGCGCCCCTCCGGTTTACGGCCGGGACCGGGTATTCGTCCGGTTTCGGACAGGCGGGAAATCCGAAGAAATGACGGATCGGGCCGTCGAGGCGCTGGAGCGGGCCGGGCACCCGGTTATCACCATCACGCTGGCCGATGAAATCGACATCGGACAGGAATTCTTCCGGTGGGAAATCGCTACCGCAACCGCGGGGTCGGTCCTCGGCATCAACCCTTTCGACCAGCCCAATGTGCAGGAAAGCAAGAGCATAACCAACCGGATGCTTTCGGATTACCGTGAAAAGGGCGCCCTTCCCGCCGAATCCCCCAGCGTCACGGAGAAGTCCCTGAGCTTCTACGATGGCGACGGTTCCCCGAATCTCGTCGAAGGCATCGCCAAATTTCTAAGAGCGGCGAAAGCGGGAGATTACTTCGCAATCCTGGCTTACCTGCCCGAATGCACGGAAATCGAAAAGGAACTCGAGGGCATCCGGCTCATGCTCCGGAACGAACTGCGCATCGCAACCACCACCGGCTTCGGCCCCAGGTATCTCCATTCAACCGGGCAACTGCACAAGGGGGGGCCGGATACCGGGCTCTTTCTGCAGCTCACGGCCGACCCGGAAGAAGATCTTCCCGTGCCCGGCGAGAGCTTCACCTTCGGCATCCTCCAGCAGGCGCAGGCCATGGGGGACCTTGCCGCCCTGCGCCGGCACGGCCGCAGGGCTGTGAGGGTGCACCTCGGCGGCAGCGTGGCCGGAGGACTTGCAAAGTTGAAGGAAGTCTTTGCCGTGGCCCTGGGCAGAATAAAGTTATGAGCGAGACGGCCATTTCCGTGATCTTTCTGGATATCGGGAACGTCCTGCTTACCAACGGGTGGGACCGTCCGATGCACCTATGCGCGGCGGAACATTTCGGCCTGGATTATGCCGATCTGCAGGAGCGCCACGACCTGGTTTTCGATACCTGTGAACTGGGCAAGCTGACGCTGAACGACTACCTGCAGCGGGTGGTATTCTACAGAAAAAGAAACTTTTCGCCCGGGGAATTCACGGACTTCATGTTCTCGCAGTCCCGGCCGCAGCCCGAAATGCTGGCGCTCGCCCGCCGCCTCAAAAAACGTCACCGGCTGAAGATCGTAGCACTGAGCAACGAGACGCGCGAACTCACAGCTCATCGGGTCGATACCTTCAAGCTGCGCGAGATATTCGACTTTTTCATCGTGTCCTGTTTCGTCCACCTCAGAAAGCCCGATCCCGAGATTTTCCGCCTGGCGCTGGACAGCGTACAGGCTCCGCCTTCGGAAACCCTGTATATCGACGATCGGGAAATTTTCATCCGGACTGCAGGGGAGTTCGGCATAAACGGGATTCACCATACAGGGGTCGAATCCACCCGGACGGCCATCGAGTCTTTCGGGTTGCGACTTTGAGCGGTTTAGACGACAGAGGAGCAGCATGAACGGCCGGAAATGTGAAATAGGGATGGTCGGAATTGGAACAATGGGAGGCAACCTGGCCCTGAACATGTCGGATCACGGTTTCGCCGTGGCCGTCTACGATGCTCTGACCGAAAAGACCCGCACTTTTGCCGAAACGCAGGCAAAGGGCCGAAACATCGAGCCCGCGTACAGCCTCGACGAATTCGCCGGAATGCTTGCCGCACCCCGGTCCATCGTGTTGCTCGTGCCGGCCGGACACCCGGTCGATGCCGTCATCGAAACGCTCCTGCCCTACCTCGGTCCCGGAGATCTGATCGTGGACAGCGGGAATTCCCATTTCACCGACACAAACAGGCGGAGCAGCTTTCTGGAGCGGAAAGGCTTCCTGTTCCTGGGAATGGGCATCTCCGGCGGGGAATACGGCGCCCGCCACGGTCCCAGCCTCATGCCCGGCGGCTCCCGGGCCGGGTACGATCGCATCGAGCACATTCTGAAGCCGGTTTCCGCCCAGGTCAATGGAGACCCGTGCGTGGCCTTCCTCGGAACCGGCTCTGCAGGCCATTATGTGAAGATGGTCCATAATGGGATCGAATACGGCCTAATGCAACTGATCGCGGAGACCTACGATCTCATGAAACGCGGAATGGGCATGGATTCCGACTCCATCTCCGCCGTCTACGACAGATGGGACAAGTCGGAGCTGAATAGCTATCTTATGGAGATAACCGCTAGAATCTTCCACTATAAGGATCACAAGGACAAGGGAAAGCTGCTGCTCGACTTCATCCTGGACCGGGCGATGCAGAAAGGCACCGGCAAGTGGACGTCGAGTGATGCCATGGAACTCCTGGTTCCGACACCCACCATCGACGTCGCCGTCGCGATGCGGAATCTTTCGGGCTACCTCACCGAGCGCAAGGATGCGGGCGCCCTTCTGGGCGGCCCCGGCGGGAAGATGAAAGGCGACCGGGAACAATTCCTGGACAGCTTGAAAAACGCTCTCCACGCCTCCATGCTTCTCACCTATGCGCAGGGAATGGGTCTGCTGAAAAAAGCCGGCTCCGCCTACGGCTACGGCCTGGACCTCGAAACGGTCGCCCGCATATGGCGGGGGGGCTGCATCATACGGGCGGCGGTGCTGGAGAAGATCCGAGATGCATACCGGGAAAAGCCCGATCTTCCCAACATGCTTCTCAGCCCGCACTTCGCTCCCGTTATGAACGGGCTGCAGGCGCCGCTGCGTTCCGTCGTACAGGCCGCCGCAGGTGCCGGAATCCCCGTTCCCGGGCTGATGGCGTCCCTGGCATACTACGACGCCTACCGCAGTACGTGGCTCCCTGCGAACCTGATCGAGGCCCAGAGGGATTACTTCGGCGCGCATACCTACGAGCGGACGGACCTTCCGGGGTTCTTCCACACCAACTGGCTTCAGGCATAAGGAGGACGGATGGACGCGTCTGAAAAACCCGGAGCTACCGCATTCGTGATTTTCGGTGGAGGCGGAGACCTTGCCTGGCGCAAACTCGTTCCGGCGATGTACGACCTGTATCTCGACCGGCTCATGCCGGATCGCTTCTCCGTCATGGGCCTGGACCGAAAGCACATAAGCGACGACGACTACCGGCAGCACCTGCGGGAAGGCGTGGACAGGTTTTCACGGCGGGGAAAGACGGACGATGCGGCCTGGAGGGATTTTGCTTCCCATATCGTCCACAGGGTCGCGGACATGGGCAATCCCCAGAGCTTCGGCGACCTTGGGAAAGAACTGTCGGCGCTCGACAAGGAATGGAATACACCCGCCGTTCGCATCTTCTACCTGGCCATTCCACCCGGCCTGATCGAAATGGCTGTCCAGGGACTCTCCCAGGCCGGTTTGAACAGAGACCGGAGCAGGGCGCGGGTGGTCGTCGAGAAGCCTTTCGGGCGCGATCTCGAATCGGCACAGGAACTCAACAGGCTCCTCGCGTCGGAATTTCGGGAGCAGCAGGTGTTTCGGATCGACCATTACCTGGGCAAAGAGACCGTACAGAACATCCTGGCATTCCGGTTCGGAAACACGCTGTTTGAACCGGTCTGGAACAGGCAGTATATCGAACAGGTCCAGAT
>JAEZXS010000021.1 GCA_023442755.1 Pseudomonadota bacterium
GTTCAACGCATACGTCTCCTCTGCCCTGTGCCTCGAGATAGGCCCGCGTATTCTCATCCGAAGGAAAGATGGATGTGGTGGCGCCAAGCTCAGCGCCCATGTTGCAAATAGTCTCGCGATCCGTGGCGGAAAGGCTGCTTACACCCGGCCCATAGTATTCGACTATCTTCCCGATACAGCCTTTGACGTCATGGCGCCTTAGCATTTCGAGGACTACGTCCTTGGCACTCACCCAGTCCGGAAGCGTGCCTGTCAGTTTCACACCGAGAACTTTGGGGCAGGGGATGTGGTAGGAAAGCCCGGCCATAGCCATCGCGACATCCAGGCCCCCCGCTCCTATAGCCAGCATGGACAGCCCGCCTGCTCCGGGCGTATGGCTGTCGCAGCCCAGAAGCGTCTTTCCCGGAATTCCGAACCTCTCCATATGAACCTGGTGGGAGATGCCGTTTCCTGCCGGACTGTAGTGGAGTCCGTAACGGGCACATGCAGTCTGAAGATACCTGTGGTCGTCCGCATTTTTGTTATCGGTCTGAAGGATATTGTGATCCACGTACTGGACGGCCAACTCGGCCCTGATCCTATCGAGCCCCATGGCCTCGAAATTGAGCATTGCGGTGGTCCCTGTGGCGTCCTGAAGCAGTATCTGGTCGATTTTGATGCCGATTTCCGTACCTGAGATCAGCCGGCCTTCTGTCAGATGACTTTCCAGAATCTTTTTCGTCAAGTTTTTTGCCATACAAATTCTCCATGCAAGAGTTTCATAAGTCTTCATTACTCTAAAGCCCGGCGAATGCCTGACCAAGACTTCCGAATAAGGTATAGTTAGAAAGAGCTATGGAGTTATGTGACAGTGCAACGCCGGGTAATCTACCTCTATCCGGGTTTTAGGAGTCTGACGGGAAAGCCGACATTTTGGGAGCAAAGTAGAGATTTGCATTTTAGTGAGACTCTATCCGATACCATCAGCTATCGTGCCTCGGATTGTTTCCGGCTTCGGGGTAGAAAGTTACTGCAGCTAATTGGCACTCCGACAGACTCCCAGCAGCCGGATAAAAACTGCTCAGCCATCTCCTGAGCGGCAGAAATTTACCGATGGAAGCTCCGGACGACAATTCACAGAAACCCGAAAATGATGGGCTAAACCTAGGCAATTACTACGATGGGGATAGGTAATCCAAGTTTTTGAATGCACAGAAGGTTGGCATGAGAGAATCGGGGCGATGTGGCAAAATAGCAGGCAGAAACCTTTTTCAGGGGGATGCCTCTTATCACTGTCGCTTTATGAAGGGGTATCCGTTTTGTTCCGATCCAAAGCGGAGTCCGCCCCAGGAAGGAAAGGTCCAAATGATTTCGTATACGGCAAGAAAGGCCAAGAATACGCACAATTGCGTACCAAGAATTTCATCAAATTCTTAAACAAGTTTTGACCTCATAATCAGATCATTTTTCCTGTTGGCCCCGCTTGCCTGGGGACTGAGGCTTTTCAAGAAGGGCGGAAAGCTGAAAAATAAAGAAGGCCAGGAAATCTTTCCCTCTAAGCAACACTTTCGTTGACCTCTTCCAATTCAAACAGATGTCCTCCAGATGTCCTCGCTGCAATATTCGCACTGATTTTCAGGCAGATAGTACAAAATGTTATCGGGGCCTATTTCTCTCATCAGGAATGCTGGCTCAGCAAAAGGAAGCAAAATACGTGAGTCTTTTGAAGCTCGGAATCAAGAGGCTGGCTGCAGATTGGAAGAGTCGATTTTCGGAAATGGCAGCAAAAAAAGAAGGGGCTGGCTCTCTTAAGCTGACCCCTTGATTCTACAAGTAGGCGGGAGAGGATTTGAACCTCCGACTTCCACCGTGTGAGGATGGCACTCTCACCGCTGAGTTACCCGCCCGTTGTTTCGAACACGGTTTTTATAGCTGATAGAGACGGCGAACGCAATAGGGAATCGACCGAATTCGGGCGAAGGAGCCGGCCGATGCAGGGTGCGCGGCCGGTCAGGACTGTTTCTTCTTCCCCCCGATCGTCATCATCTTGAGGCGCAGATAATCATCCTTTGCCTGTTTGTCCTTGGGATCGAGCTTCAGGATCTGATCAAGCTTCTTGAGCGCCTCCGCATGATTGCCCATTCCCTCGTGGAGATCGGCGGCCTTGCGCAGGTAGGATTTTTCCTTGGGCTGGAGGCGGATCAGGTGCTCCAACTCCACGGCGGCAGTCTTTTTGTCGCCGAGCTTCATCGCCGCGTAGAGCTGATAGCTGTGCAGCCGGACCGAATCGGGATTCTGCTCGGAGGCCTGCTTGAGCCAGGCAGTCATCCCTTTATAGTCTTTCTTGTCGTCGTAATACTTGTACATGGAGTCCTGGTAGGCCGCATTTTTGGGATCCATCTTCGCCAGTTCCTGGATAACCGAGAGTTCCCCCTTTTCGTTTCGAAGCTTGCGATAGATGTCGAGCAGGTATTTCCTCGAATCGAGATCCTTGGGATCGGCTGCGGCCATGGCCTGAAAAGCGGTTATGGCCTTGTCGTACTTCTTGGATTCATAGTAGAGGATGGCCAAGTTGTGTTGGAGCGTCCTGTTTTTGGGCTGCGCCTGCGCAAGTCTCTCGTATGCCGCCTGGAGACCTGCCTTGTCGTTGGATTTCTCAAGCAGGGCGATCAGGTGGGTAAGCGCCTTCTGGTTCTGTGGATTTCTTTGCAGCATGGATTCGTAGGTGGCCTTGGCCTGGGCCGTATTGCCTTTCTTCTCGTACATCTCAGCAAGCTGAAACCAGCTTTCCGTATCGTTCGGGCTTTTCTGGAGATAGCTTTGCAGGGTCTGGATCGCCTTGTCGGTTTCGTCATTTTTCTTGTACGAGACGAACAGGTTGTAGAGGACGTCCGAATCCTTTACGCCGGCCCGGATCGCCTTCTCATAGGTGGCAGCGGCCCGTGACCAGTCCTTCGATTCACTGCTGAATTCCGCCATCGCCAGCAGGACGGACTGCTGGAAGCTCTTCGGAATCTCGCTCATGTGCCGTTCGAGAAACTTTGCCGCATCGTCCTTGTGTTTGCGCTTTTTGATGTAGGAAATGAATTCCTTGAATGTTTGCTGGTCCTCGGTAAGCTTCAGTAAATCGAGGTAGACGAGCAGGGCGTCGTCGGTGCGGTTCATTATCTGGTAGACCAGCAAAAGCTTTTCGGAAATGTTCTTGGACTTTCCGGATTCGTCTATTTCCTTGTAGAGTCGTGCGGCATCGGCGTAGCGCTTGCTGTCGAAATAGAGCCCTGCGAGCTGAGTCTTTACCAGGATATTTGAGCCGTTTTCCCGAAGAGCTTTTTCCAGGTAGCTGATTCTTTTATCGATGTCCGAGGTCGTGTTTGCCTTCTGCAGCCAGTCTTTCGCATCGAGCTGAACCAGAAGCGAAACCTTTCCTATGGGCCGGTTCCAGAGCAACACGCGCAGTTCCACCGTCTTGGGGTTTTCGAAGCTGTCCTGGGGGAAGATGTCCCTGATTACGGCGGGCTTTCTGCTGATCGAGCGGACATCCATCTCGGAGGAGACGACCTTGGTTCCCCACGAGAGAAACCCGTCGGTTTTCACTTGAACCAGTTGAAGGGTATCCCTGGGATTTACGAGAACCTGGGAATCCGGAAGCAGCAGGACCTCCTGCCCGTTATGCTGGAATCGCAGAGCTATGAGCTTTTTCGGAAATGGCATAAACGAGGCGAGACTGCCCTCGTGCGTCATGAAAAAAAAAGTTGCGGCACTGAGCGTCAGCGCCAGTATTACAATCAGGACGATAAGACGCGTCGGGGATTTCCGGCGGTCGTCTCCCTTCCTGCCGCTGCCGTAAATAGAACCGGACCCATATGGATAGCCGCGTCTTTTGTCCATGCCTCTAGCTGCTCCTTGTCAAGCCGGCTTCATCGTATATGCGCCGGAATTCCTCCGGCGTGAGAAATCGGTAGGCTGCGGGCTTGAGCGTGCCAAGACGCACCGGCCCGTAAGCGATACGTTTGATCCTCAACACGGGATGCCCGACAGATTCGCCCATGCGCTTTATCTGCCGGTTCCACCCCTGGTGAAGGACTATCCTGAGCCACGTGGACGTCGGAAGGCTCCGGATAACTTCCGCCCCGGCAGGGGCCGTGCGGCCCTCTTCGAGATCGATTCCGGAGCGAAGGCGATCGAGGGCGTTCTTGTCAGGATGTCCTTTTACTTTTACCTCATAAACCTTGGATACGCCATAGCGAGGATGAAGCAGCCTGTTGGCAAGCTCTCCATCATTTGTGAGCAGCAGGAGCCCCTCGGCGTCGTAATCGAGCCTGCCGACCGGAAAAACCCGGACGTCCAGCCCGGGTAGAAAATCGAAAACAGTCTTCCTGCCCTGGGGATCACTGGCTGTGGTAACGCAGTCGCGTGGCTTGTAGAGCGCGATATATAGTCTTTTTTCCGTAAGGCGGACCGGCTTGCCGTCAAGTTGGACGGAATCTTTCGCAGGGTCCACGCTGCTGCCGAGTTCCGCTTTGGACCCGTTTACCGTGACGCGTCCCTGGCGGATGATTTCCTCCGCGGCGCGCCTCGATGCCACTCCAGCCTGGGCAAGGTATTTTTGAAGCCGAATTGCTCCCGTTGCCAAAGTATGCTCCGGGGCTAAGCCGAATTGCCCAGCCCGATTGCCTTGCGCACCTGCTCGATTGTGTAAACCGACTCCTTGCGCGCCCTGGCGTTCCCCGCCTCGATCACCGCTCTCACATCGTCCATGTTCCGTTCCAGCTTATGACGTTTTTCGCGGATCGGAGCGAGTTTGGTGATGACATTGCGCATGAGCCGCTTTTTGCATTCCACGCAGCCAATGCGGGCGGTGCGGCAGCCGTCGGCGATGTCCGCCACCTCGGCAGGGGAGCTGTAGAGC
Source organism: Pseudomonadota bacterium (assembly GCA_023442755.1). Classification (GTDB taxonomy): domain Bacteria; phylum Desulfobacterota; class Syntrophobacteria; order Syntrophobacterales; family Syntrophobacteraceae; genus SbD1. The sequence goes on from JAEZXS010000021.1 coordinate 4,889, forward strand.
TTATGGTACGCGAAAACCGGTGAGACCTCCGGGTCTCCGGGATCGTTTCTGCGAATTCTCTGCGGGTCGGTCATCATCTTGGATATCTTGTCGATGATGTTCTCCTCGCTTTCGGTGATGAAGATGCAGTTCCCGTAGCTCTTGCTCATCTTTCTACCGTCCAGTCCGGGAAGAACAGGCACCTCCGTCAGCAGCGCATCGGGAACCGGAAATACTTCCGATCGGTACATGAAATTGAACCTGCGGGCAATTTCGCGGGTCAGCTCGATGTGAGGGAGCTGGTCCTTTCCGACCGGCACTCCATTGGCCCGGTAGATGATGATGTCGGCGGCCTGGAGAACGGGATAGCCAAGGAAGCCATAGGTTGCCAGGTCTTTCTGGTCGATCTGGACCTGTTGTTCCTTGTAGGTCGGGTTGCGTTCGAGCCAGGGCAGGGGAGTGATCATCCCGAGCAGCAGGAAGAGCTCGGCATGTTCTTTGACCTCGGATTGAATGAAAAGGGTAGAGCGTTCGGGATCGAGGCCCGCGCTCATCCAGTCGAGAACCATTTCCCAGGTGTTTCCGCGGATTGCTTCCGGAGTCGCATAGTCGGTCGTCAGCGCATGCCAGTCGGCAACAAAATAGAAGCATTCATATTGATCCTGGAGCCGGATCCAGTTATCGAGTGCCCCGTGCAGATTTCCAAGGTGAAGCCGCCCCGTGGGGCGCATTCCGCTTACGACTCTTTTCCTGTCCGCCATTTCCTGGTTTTCTCCTCTTTTCTATGTGAAGGACCCGTAAAGGGTCCATGGTCCGGGCATAATGCCGCGGATCGGCAGGGCCGTTCCGCTTACATCAAAAAATGCCAAAAAAAGCTGATAACCGGGCTGACTATATAACTCCATACTCCCGATCCGATCAATAGGAGTACGATGAGCATGCCGAATCTTTCCGTTTTCTCCATGGCGAGTGCGATCCTGAGCGGAGCAAGACCCGCTACGATCCTCCCTCCGTCGAGCGGCAGGATGGGGAGAAGATTGATGACCATCAGCACGAGATTGAAGCGGACGGCTATGAGCGCCATCTCGCGGATGGGATCGTTCATGTACATGTACCAGAATCTGCCGAGTGCCGACGGTTGCGTGTAGTCGATAAACGTAAGGTGGAATATGAGAGAACCGATGGCGGCCATTATGAAGTTGCTGAGCGGACCGGACAGGGCAACCATTGCCATGTCCTTGCGGCCTCCCCGGAGATTGCCGAAGTTGACGGGCACCGGTTTGGCCCAGCCGAAGAGAAAGGGCGATCCGGTAATCAGCAGAATTCCCGGCAGGATGATGGTGCCGACCAGGTCTATATGTACTAACGGATTGAGGGTAATGCGTCCAAGAAGCCTTGCCGTAGGGTCCCCCAGCTTCTCCGCAACCCAGCCGTGAGCCACTTCGTGGACTATGACCGCGAAAAGAAGCGGCACGACATAGAGGACGGCGATTCCGATAAAATTATGCATTACCCTTCGGCACCTCGCGTATGAATTTGGAGTCTGGCGCGGATATAGCAATATTTGCAGCATTTCTCCAGTAAATTCGACTTATTGCCCCTTATTCCGAACATATTGCGGTGAATGCGGTCAGCATTTTCTCGCCCATTCACGTGCGGCGAGCGCATCTGTGAATTGCTCGGGATATTTCTTACGCAGATAGAGAAATTCCTCGCGCCGGTTCCGGACCTCTCCGTTGAGCCGTGCATCGAGGAGTTCGTCGAGAAGCTTCCGGTAGATCGGGCCGGGAGCGATGCCCATCTTCTTGAGGTCTCTACCCTTGAGGTCGGTCTGCACATTCCTGTACCGGTGAAAGTAGTGGCTGACGGCGCGCCGGGTTTCTTCCTTTTCGGCCTTTCCCATGAGAAAAAGCAGTTCTTCCGGCTTGAATGGAAGAAGGGCCCTGTAAATCTCGCTCGGCTTGTGCAGAATCTGCGGGAAAAAGTTGCGCAGCAGCGATCCGGCATTGTCGTACGTCCATACCATCCGGTCGCGCTGAGTTACGCTAAGCAGCAGCCTTTTCGATGCCTCCTGAAGATCATCGCGGCTCAGGTTTGAGAAGAGCCCGAGGAGAAACACCCACCAGCGCTCCAGCGGTTCATCGAGAAAGCTGAGTCTATACCAGGAAATCACCTGCTTAAGGCGGTCGAACATCTCCTCCATCTTCTTGTCGAACAGCATGCCTGGAGCGAGGGCCGGCATGACGCCGAATTCCGCCATTCTTCGCAGCGCCGGTACAGGGTCGTCTTCTTCCAAGATAAGCTGGATCTCGTGCAGAAAGCGGTGTCCGCCGAGTTTCTGGATCAGCCCCATGCGGACAGCGTTTCTGATAAGCGCCGCGGACTGCTTCCCGATTTTGAAGCCGAATCGCTGTTCGAACCGAATCGCCCGCAAAATGCGGGTCGGGTCCTCGACAAAACTCAGGTTGTGCAGGACGCGGACGATCTTTTCCTTAATGTCCCGCTGTCCGCTGAAAAAATCGATAAGCTGCCCGAACTCGTCGGGGTTGAGGGCAAGGGAGAGTGTGTTGATGGTGAAATCCCGCCGGTAAAGGTCCATTTTGAGGGAGCTGAACTCCACGATGGGCAGCGCGGCGGGGTGCTGGTAGTACTCGAACCGGGCCGATGCCACATCGACCCGCAACAGGTCGGGAAAGATCAGCATAGCAGTATTGAACTTCCGGTGAATCTTGCACCGGATGCCGTGCTCTTCGGCAAACGTCCTGGCAAATTCGATCGCGTCGCCTTCCACCACGATGTCGATGTCGAAATTCGGGCGGCGCAGAAGAAGATCGCGAACGAATCCCCCTACCGCATAAGCCCTGTATCCGATATTGGCGGCCAGCTGACCGAATTCTTTGAGGATGCGGATGATATTTTTCGGAAGCTGTTCGGACAGCACCGACTGAATGTTCTTGCGCTTGGACCAATGGGCGAGAGAGGTGTCTCCAAGCATCTCCCGCGGGTCTCCCATGTGATCGGTCACCATGAAATCGAGCAGGTCGCGGCGGGTGATGACGCCAAGCACTTTTCCGTCCTCCAGTACAGGAAGAATGCGCTGGTGCCTCTCTACGAGGTATGTCTGTATTTCGAGAAGCGTTGCGCTCGGACTGATCACCTCGACATCGGAGTTCATGAACTCGCGCACCGTCTGGTGTTCGAGCCCGTGATAGACCGCCTTCTCGAGCACCTGACGGGTGATGAGGCCGATGAGCTTGCCATTTTCCAATACAGGCATTGCATTGATGTTGTACTTGACCATGGTCAGTTCGGCTTCGCCGATGGAGACGTCCGGTTCCGTGCAGACGGCCGGGCTGGTCATCAGGGTTTCGGCAGCCGGATAAGGGTGGATATGGCTTCTCAGGTACTCGAGGAGCTTCGCTTCCGTCTGGACCAGCGTCAGGTCCTTTATGCTGGCCGATGCGGCGGTTGCGTGCCCGCCCCCGCCAAAGAGGCCGGCGATGGAGCCCACGTTGACTTCCGGAATGCGGCTCCGGGCGACGAGGTAAACGCGGTCATCCATGCGCGCCAGCGCAAAAACGACATCCAGGTTCTCGATATCGCGCAGTTTATGCACCAGGACAGCGAAATCGCCGACATACCTGTCGACCGAAACCATCGTGATGCACACATCGATGCCCTGGATGGTATAGGTCTTGGCGGACATGATGAGTTCGTTGAGCAGACCCACCTGCTCGGCAGTGAGTTCCTGGGTCACCATATCCGAGACGACGTTGAGGTCGGCTCCCGAGCGCAGAAGGAAGGCGGCAGCCTCGAAGTCCTCGGGGGTTGTGCTTTTGAAGGTGAACGATCCCGTGTCTTCGAAAAGGCCGAGGCTCATGATGGTCGCTTCTTCTGGATTGACCGGGATGTTGCGTTCCCTCAGAATTTGCGTGAGAAGGGTTACAGTTGACCCGACATCCTTTATCACCACCTGGTCGCCGCGGATGTCGTCCTCCGCATTGGGATGGTGGTCGTAGAGATGAACTTCGAGGCCGGGCTTTTTGAGAATATCGACAAACTTGCCGATTCGCGACGCCTGACGGGTGTCCACCAGGATGAGACGGGTGATCTTTTCGATATCGATGTCCCGAAGCCGTTTGAAACCGTATATATACACGGTCGATTTGACGAAATACTCCCGCAGGGTTCTTTCCTGAGAGCCGGGGAATACCAGTATGGCCTCGGGATAGAGCTTTCTTGCCGCGATCATCGATCCCATCGCATCGAAATCAGCATTGATGTGTGTGGTGATAACTTCCATAGCTTCCGAATTCGCTTCTCATGGTCTGGGATGAAACTTGCGGTGAATCTCCTTCAGCCGTTCTTTTGCCACGTGCGTATAGATCTGGGTTGTCGAGATGTCCGAGTGCCCGAGCATAACCTGGAGAGAACGCAGGTCTGCGCCGTTTTCCAGCAGGTGCGTCGCAAAGGAATGGCGAAGCATATGCGGTGTGATGTTCCTGATGATGCCCGCACGCAAGGCGTGCTGTTTGAGCACCTTCCAGATACCTTGCCTGGAGAGTCTTTCCTGCCGCGAGCTGACGAACACCTCCTGCGCAAATCCCTTTTTCAATAATTTAAGTCGCCCGTTCTGCAGGTATAGCCTCAGAGCATCCGATGCAAGCTCTCCCATGGGAACGAGGCGCTCCTTTTCCCCTTTTCCGCGAACGGCGACGTAGCCCGGTTCGAGAAAAACCTGGCGGACCTTGAGGTTGGCCAGTTCGCTCACCCGCAACCCGCAGGCATAAAGCAGTTCGAAGATCGCCTTGTCGCGCTGTCCCCGCGGGGTGACCGTATCGGGGTGGGCCAGGAGGGATTCGATCTCCGAGGAACTGAGCACCTTCGGCAATTGCGGGTTGAGCTTTGGAAAGTGGACCAGGGCAGCCGGGTTGAGGTGAATAGAGCCGCCCTTTTCAAGAAAATTTAAAAAAGTGCCAAAAGCTGCAAGCCGGCGAGCGCGCGAGCGCGGCGAGAAATTCAAATCCAACTGCAGTATGTAGCCGCTGATATTTTCGCGGGAAACTGCATCCCATGCAGAGATTCCCTCCTTCCGGAGATAAATGCTCAGTTCTTTCAAGTCTCCGGAATATGCCGAGACGGTATTGGCGCTCAATCCTCTCTCTACGGAGAGGTGATTTATAAAACTATCGATCTGGGCATCCATCGGAAAGCCCCCTGCGCATATAACGGGTCAATAAGGCAAGCAGCGTCGCAATGGGAATACTTGCAAGTTACATCCAAGTAAAGAGAAATCGTTCAGCCGGTACGTGCAGAGAGCGGAAACAGCCTGGCGGGAATCGAGGGAAGAAACAGCGAAGGCGCCGAACGGAGGTTCGGCGCCTTCAAGTG
>JAEZXS010000060.1 GCA_023442755.1 Pseudomonadota bacterium
GGCGAAGGCCGGGAACCAGGCTTTATTCCCACTTCTGCTTGCATTTTTTCTCACTTTTTGGATTATGACACGGTCTCGCAGGCCGGAATCCAGCTCTGCCGCCGCATCTTCCCGACGCGGTTTGAACGAGGCTGAAACTTCTACTTGCAGTGAAGTTTCATAAGAGTGCTGTTCAAATTCTCCTGGACCCCGGCCTTCGCCGGGGCGACGACCTTTGACTTGGTTGACCTTAAATCAACCTTAAATCAACCTTAAATCAACAACATTGGGGCTGGAAGTCCGCCCCAAACGGCCGATGTCCCTGGTGGAACTTTAAATGCTAACATATGAGCGAATGTTTTCGTAAATGCTTCTTTGAAACTCGGTCTTGTGTTTTTGCTTAATCGACTATGAAAGCTTCAATACGCCTCATGAGCCGCCTCGTATGGAACCGTACAGCGCGGTGTGGTATGGGAGAACGGCGGGAGCCATCCCGCCTCCTGCCCGATGGCGTCCCGCACGGCAGGTGCTGAATTTAAATCCGAAATAATGATTATTATCCCATAATAAATGTATGTAGATGGATCGCGTCCGCAATGTCATTTATTATGGGAGACGGCTTATGAACTCAGCTCGAATTATTCCGCTTGTGATATTGGCTTTTCTGCTAACCGTTCCGGGCTTCGAACGGAACACTTCATGGGCTGCTGCAGAAGACCTGAGCGGCGCCGGGATCGCTAACCGGCAAGGCGATTCTTCCACAAGGGGAGGAAACGCCGGCTGGTCCACACGGGTCGTTACGGAGCGTGAACTCGACAGGATGGACAGCAGCGACTGGGACCTCAGCCCGAGCCTGCGTAAGCGTATACTTGCTCGGCTCAATGTTCGGGATCCCGATTATATCGCAGAAGATATAAAGCGCGGCAAACCGCTCAAGGTCCCTGATGATTTCAGCAGATTCAAAAACTGGACGCCGCTTCAAACATATATTGCTGATGTCGCGGACCTGCCTAAATTCATCCTTGTCGTAAGAGATATTCCCTTTATAGGATGGTATGAGCGAGGCAGGCTGGTGGGCGACACCTATATATGCATCGGGAAGCAGGACTACTCGACAAGGGACGGCTTGTACACCGTCAGGGAAAAGGATATAGACCACGTTTCGAGGAGTTATCCGAACGCTTACGGCGAACCGGCACCGATGCCGTGGGCGTTGCGCATATACGAACATGTCTGGATTCATGCCGGGGATATTACCGGCGGCTACTGTTCGCACGGATGCATAAACCTGCCGATCTTCCCTGCGATGCGCCTTTTCGACTGGGCAACACCCGGCACTCTCGTCCTGATCGTGGATTCCCTGGGGGAGGTGCCGACAATAATTGCCAGGAACCGGGGCAACTGTTCGCTTTTTGCTTCGCATTGCACTCCCGGCGAGTGGAGCGCCCGGAAGGGTTGATGCCGGGTGTGCGGTTGAATCGTTTCGTGAGTCTGTAACAACCGAGGAGGTTCGAAGCCCGAGAGATGCCGATATTGACGAGAGATGGAAAAATCCTGTTTCTTACCCGCATAGTGCGCTTGTTCGCGTATGGTTCCCTGTCCGTTATCCTGCTGCTTTACCTGTCCAGTATCGGCCTGAGCGAAACCCGGATCGGGCTCCTGCTGACGCTGACCCTGCTTGGGGATACGCTTATATCCCTCTGGCTGACTACCCGGGCGGATGCTGTCGGCCGCCGCATCACCCTGATAGCGGGTGCGGGGCTCATGATCTTCGGCGGGGTGCTGTTCGCGGTGACGAGCAATTTCGTCGTGCTCCTGATTGCCGCAACCATCGGCGTGTTGAGTCCGAGCGGCTATGAGGTCGGTCCGTTCCTCTCGCTCGAACAGTCGGCGCTTTCAAGCATCGTGTCTGACCGACAGCGGACGCACGTTTTTGCCTGGTACAACCTGGTTGGGTCTTTCGCAACCGCCCTGGGGGCTCTGGTCACCGGGATTTGCGTCCAGGCGCTTCAGAACGCGCACATGACGCCCGTTGCGAGCTACCGGTGGGTGATAATCGGCTACGCGGGAATCGGGGCGCTGCTGGCGCTGGGCTTCAAAGGCCTTTCATCCCGCGTCGAAGCCCCGAAAACCACCCGAACGGAGCTTTCCAGCGAACTGAAAAGGCGCTTCGGCCTCGATCGTTCAAAGGGAATCGTGCTCAAACTGTCGCTGTTGTTTTCCCTGGACGCGTTTGCCGGAGGATTCGTTTTGCAGAGCATCATTGCCTACTGGTTCTCCATGCGGTTCGGCGTGGAACCGGCGATTCTGGGCAGCATCTTTTTCGGGGCCAACATCCTGGCAGGGGTCTCGGCGCTTTCGGCCGTCTGGATAGCTTCCCGGATCGGACTCGTCAGGACGATGGTCTATACGCACATTCCATCGAATATCCTTCTAATCCTGGTTCCGCTGATGCCCACTCTTACCCTTGCCATCGCCATGCTACTGTTGCGTTTCAGCATTTCGCAGATGGACGTCCCGACCCGGCAATCCTACGTGATGGCCGTGGTGCGGCCGGAGGAGCGATCCGCGGCCGGCGGGATCACGGGAATAGCGAGGACGATCGGAGCGTCGATTTCCCCCGTTATCACGGGGCCGTTTCTGGCAAGCGCGACGCTGGCGAGTTTGCCCTTCTTTATCAGCGGCGGGCTCAAAATCGTGTACGATCTGCTTTTGTACCGCAGCTTCAAAAGCACGGGCGCTCCGGAGGAGAGGGTACGACCATAGCCGGCAACTTAAGGGACAGCAAGCCGCGAAGAAAGCATTTATTTAGGTAAGGGTTGGACGACTTCCAGCCGTTATGCTTTGTCTTCGTAGGTGCGCGTCGGTCTTCTCCAACGCGAATCCCGCGAAACGCGCATAGTCGGCAACCTAAAGGACCAAGCCGCGAGGAAGACCCAGTTTATCCAGTCATGTTTTCCCCAAAAGCATCGAGGCTGAAAGCCTCTCCCACAGTGGTTCATAGTTGACGGCTACGGATCTGGCGCGTGAGAAGGAGAAAGACAAAAATCTGCGGAAATCTGTGAAATCTGCGGATAGAAAGTCTTTGTCCGGCACCGAAAAAGGTTTTGCGGACTAATTGCAGGCACTGGAGAAACGAGGGCCACGATAAAAGGTTTTCTCTGCGGATTACCCGGTTCTCGCCCGGGCTCTGCAGCGTGTTCCGTCACCCCGACGAACCCCGGATCGGGTCCGGGGCAGGCGTTGGGGTCCAGAAGTGCTTGAAAACATTGGATTCAGGCTTCCGGAATGACGATCACAATGATTTTAGGGTTTGTCATCAATCTGCGAGGCTGAAAGCCTCTCCACAGTGGTTCATAGTTTGCGGCTATGAGCTGGTGCGTGGGAAGGAGAAAAACAAAAATCTGCGGAAATCTGTGAAATCTGCGGATAGAAAGTCTTTCTCCGGCACTGAACAAGGTTTTGCGGGAGCAATTGGAGGATCTGGAGAAACGAGGGCCACTATAAAAGGTTTTCTCTGGGATTGTACCTGGTTCTGGCCCGGGATCTGCGCCGTGTGGAAATTTTCTCATGGAGTTTCCGGCAGCCGACATGCCCAACGCCTCATCCTTTATGGGACGAGCCTGCCTTCTTGATTTCGGCCCCGTGTGCAAAAGACGAAATTGATTAACCCCGCATGAAATGGTACACTCAGTACTCGACAAATATTTTTTTTCACATATGATAGGGTTTCAAATTTTCTGAGATTCAATTTTTGTCTGAGCTCTTCTTTGAACTGCAATGCCGCTGCAAAAGGAGTTGAAAATGCCGGAATTCAAGTATCAGGATCCGTTTCCACAGAGCAAGGATGAGACCAAGTACAAGCTGCTGGCCAAAGGTTATGTCTCTGTTGCGAACTTTGACGGGAAAGAAATCCTCAAGGTCGATCCCGAAGGACTTGCATACCTCGCCAATCAGGCAATGCGGGATGTTTCCTTTTTGCTGCGCACCAAGCAGATCGAAAAATGGGTGGCTATTCTCAACGATCCGGAATCCTCGCCAAACGACCGCGGAGTAGCGATTGCGCTTCTGCAGAATGCGGAAGTAGCCGCGAAATACGTACTGCCGCTTTGCCAGGATACCGGAACGGCCACCGTGGTCGGCAAGAAGGGCCAGGCGGTCTGGACGGGCGCCAAAGATGAAGAATTCATATCCAAGGGCGTTTACAAGACCTATACGGAAGAAAATCTGCGCTACTCCCAGACCATCCCCCTCAACATGTACGATGAGAAGAACTCCGGCTGCAACCTCCCGGCCCAGATAGACCTGTATGCGACCGAAGGAATGGAATACAAGTTCCTTTTCATCGCCAAGGGCGGCGGTTCAGCCAACAAGAACATGCTTTACCAGGAAACCAAGGCGCTGCTCAATCCGGCAAGCCTGGAAAAATTCCTCGTCAGCAAGATGCTGACCCTCGGCACGGCAGCGTGTCCGCCTTACCACGTTGCATTCGTCATCGGCGGCACCTCGGCGGAAGCCTGTCTGAAGACGGTAAAGCTGGCTACCACGGGCTACCTGGACAATCTCCCGACCACTGGGAATGACGGCGGCCAGGCGTTCCGCGATATCGAACTCGAAGAAAAGATCCTGAAAGCCGCCCAGAAATCGGGCTACGGCGCTCAGTTCGGCGGCAAGCACTTCGCCCTGGATCTCAGGATAGTTCGTCTGCCCCGCCACGGCGCATCCTGCCCTGTCGCAATGGGCGTATCCTGTTCGGCGGACCGGAACATCAAGGCCAAGATCAACAAGGAAGGGATCTGGCTGGAAGAACTGGAAGCCAATCCCGGCAAATTCATCCCTGAAAAGTTCCGCGGAAAGCACGATCACGGTGTGGTGAAGGTCAACCTGAACCGCCCGATGAAAGAGGTACTGGCCGAACTGACCAATTACCCGATCAAGACCCAGCTCTCCCTTACCGGAACGATCATCGTCGGCCGCGACATAGCCCATGCGAAGCTGAAAGAGCGGATCGACAAGGGAGAGGGGCTGCCGCAGTACCTCAAGGATCATCCGATCTATTACGCCGGCCCGGCCAAGACCCCCAAGGGAGCGCCTTCAGGCTCGTTCGGCCCGACCACTGCCGGCCGTATGGATTCCTACGTCGACCTGTTCCAGGCCAACGGCGGCTCGATGATCATGATCGCCAAGGGCAACCGCAGCCAGCAGGTCACCGATGCGTGCAAGAAGTACGGTGGATTCTATCTCGGCTCGATTGGCGGCGCGGCTGCCATCCTGGCCCAGGAAAACATAAAGAAGGTCGAAGTCCTCGAATATCCCGAGCTGGGAATGGAAGCCATCTGGAAGATCGAAGTGGAAGACTTCCCCGCGTTCATCCTTGTGGATGACAAGGGGAATGATTTCTTTAGCCAGATAGGGTGCGCAGCGCACTAAACCCGGTTCGAAACCGTTTTGATCGCCGGGCCCTCGGGTCCGGCGTTTTTATTGAGGGCGGAGAAGCTAAGATATTATACTGAATTTAAGAGATAAAAAATATTTTTGAAAATATTTTACCCGCGCCGATACCCGCAATTTCGCAGGGTTACAGTGGTCAGTTACGGACGGCTCCGGGTATAGGGATGAAAAAAGCAGGGAGCGCCCGCCAAAGGCGACGGCCAAGGCCATGTATGCCTTGTGTTCGGGCGGATGCAGCGTTTTTACCCGCCGCATGCGCTCCCAACTGTGCTGGATGATAAGGCTACTGGCTTCTTCCGCCGCGTTTTTCCATGTCCCTGTTCTTTGCGTCCGTGTGTCCTTTTCCATTTTCCCTACTCCTTGTGGAGTTTGGGCGGATGCACGCGGAGCCCCGTGCCTTCCACAATCGCCGCATCTCCTATTGCGGCGGTGTTTCCGCTCCGGCGCGGACACATGCCCGCACCGACCGCATGCGTCGGGCGCCAAAGACAAGCGCGGCACGAACCGCCGTTTCCGACGCCGCGCCGCGCATGGAAGCAATGGCGGATTATACAAATACCTTCGCCTGCGGAATCCCTCAGACTTTCCGGCCCACGAGTTGAATAATATTGAAATATTTTCCGGCCCCCGCTTGCATCATGGGAATATCCCCCTGAGCATGTGGGTTGGGAGATTGCAGCCAGTCATCCCACGCCTGTTTGCATGCGTCCATTTCACGGATTCCGATAATCGTGATACCGGGCTCTTTTTCCCATAACGCCCGCCACCAGCCGGGGGAATAAAAATACCAGTCCGGTGTCCAATAGGGGCGGACTTCCTCCGGCAACTCCCCCTCGGGGAAGTCTCTTATGAATCCAGGCACAGCAACTGCCATAAGGCCGCCTTTTTTCACAAAAGGCAGGAGTTTCGGCAGCATGGCCTCGTTATTACCGAAGTACTGATATGAATCCACGCTTATGATCATATCAAAATATTCATGAGCAAATGGAAGCTCTTTCGTTGCGTCAACCAGGAGGGGAATTATCTTCGAATCAAGCCCTTGACTTGTGAACCGTTCCGCGTTTTCTGTGGGGGCAATCCACAAGTCAGCCGCAAAAACAGTTACATCGTACTTTTTTGCAAGCAGTATGGACGAAATCCCCATTCCACAGCCCAAGTCGAGAATACGCATGCCGGGAGAAAGGGGAAGAAAGCTAGTCAGTTCTTCCATAATACGCATGGCGTTTGGCCCCATCATGGTATTAAGAAGAAAATTCATGTCATAGTTGTCAGTAAAAGGAGTTTCCATATTCTTATTCCTTGTAAGTGGTTTGCTGTAGACATATTAGGCAGTACACGAGCTTTCCGCATCCTACTTTTCATTTCAGAAACGAACTAGCGCCCTGCATCAAACCAGGGCGCAAGTTGTCAGCCGATTCCGGCTGTGTTGATGACTTTGTATTAGCTTTGGTGGACAGGAAGTATTTTCAACGGAGCTGCCATCCTGACGCTTGATTATCTCCCTGTTTCTTGTCAGGAGCCTTTGCTTGGTTCCGGTGTTCGTACCCCACGCCTGCTTTCGGATTTCTTTACGTGGAATATAAACATATTCATCATCTATACACTGTTGAACCGAACGGATTAAACTATGCGGCAATATATCGTTTACATTTTTATAGCGCATTATGCTCCTCCTAATGTGATGTTAGGATTGAGCAAGGGCTATTGACTAAAATTTCACTCTGTTATGCAATAGCCCTTGCTATAAACGCATTATACATTGAAAATAAAGGCTTATCCAGGGAGAAGAGATAGCAAAAAGATACCCGCAAGTCTACCCGCACCCGGTTCGGATTTTACGGGTTTCATGTGGATGAAAACCGGAAAAGATTTCAGGGTAATTATTTGATAAATAAGAAGAAAATTAGACTTAGCGGGCAGTAAAAAACATTTATTTTCATTATTATTTGAAAGGAAGAGGAATGTCCGGTCCCGAGAGTCTGTCTTTCCAAAGCTGGCTGGTGGATTTACGCCGTCACTTTCATCAATACCCGGAACTTGCCTGGAAGGAAGAAAAGACCGCAGGCAAAATAGGCGAGGTGCTTCGGCAACTGGGGATCGAATTCCAGGCCGGAATAGGGGGAACCGGAATCGTTGCCTCGCTCGATGCATCCCGTCCAGGGCCTACTCTTGCATTGCGGGCGGACATGGACGCCCTTCCGATAGAGGAGAAAAACGATGTTCCTTACCGGTCGCGCGTTCCCGGCGTAATGCATGCCTGCGGGCATGACGGTCACGTCACGATGGCGCTTGGAACAGCCAGGTATCTGCTGGAGAGCGGCTGGAAAGAGAGAGGCTCAGGCAGGCTGCTGTTCATATTTCAGCCGGCCGAGGAGGGTGGGGCAGGTGCACGGGCGATGCTCGAATCCGGAATTTTCGACACGGAAAAAGTGAGCGCGATTTTTACGGGCCACATGCACCCGGACCTGCCCAGCGGACAGATCGGGATGGCTGAAAAGGTCTGCAACGCTGCGTCTGACAGCTTTTCAATCCGGCTCGTCGGAAAAGGAGGCCATGGCGCTCACCCCCACCTGTGCATCGATCCGATCGTTGCCGGGGCGTACCTGGTCACCCAGGTGCAAAGCATAATCGGCAGGAGCGTCCCTCCGCTGGAAAGCGTCGTCGTAACTATCGGAAAATTCCAGGCCGGTTCGGCCCGGAACGTCATTCCGGAAGAGGCCGTACTGGAAGGAACCGTGCGCACGCTGGACCGGAACGTCCGCGAACTGGTTCTCGAAAGGCTCGGGGAAATAATCCGCGGTGTGGAAACGAGTCACAGGGTCTTCTCGGATTTTATCCTTGGGACCGGTTATCCTCTGCTCGTCAATGACGCGAACCTGGTGGCCTATGTTCTCAAAACGGCCCGGGAAAGCCTTGGGGAGAGCAACGTCCACATAGAAGAGCCCCGGATGGGCGCGGAGGATTTTGCCTATTTTGCAAACAGGTGGCCCGGGGTTCTTGTGCGGGTGGGATGCCGAAAACCCGGAACGGAATACGAGCACGGGCTCCACTCGCCCTGGTTCGATTTCGATGAGGCCACCCTCGAATACGGCGTGCGTCTCTTTGCGGCTCTTCTAACCGGTTATGATGTCATCGATACCGGGTCCCGCTAAAAACGCTTTTGCCCCTATCGCATTTCCTCATGGATGCGCATCTTAAATGTGTAGTGAGGAAATGAAAGGAGCGAAAGACAAAATGCAGAAAATGAAATTCTTTAGCCTTTTGGCCCTCGTTTTTACAACGGTTTTCCTGGGATCGCAGATATTCGTCAGCAGTGCATCGGCGATCTCTTACTCCAGTCCGGGAAGCGGCAGTTCGATAGAACAGCCGTGGGCTTTCCCGCCGGCGGGGCAGCAGGGCGCCGTCCCGGGGTACACTATGGACAAGGGCCGCTCAGATCAGGATAGAGGGTATACTTACGACCACTTCAACCGGCAGAGCGCTCCGCAGTCTCCCTATTCGAACCCCTCCTACTAGCGGCAGCTCTGAAATGCGAGGTTGTTAGCGCCGGACCGGGAAGGTTGGCTGGATTGGGAAGTTTCCCGGCTTCGATCGACTTTCCCGGTCATAAGAATTTCAGGAGTCTTTTACCCTGTAAGCATAATCCACATTGAGAGTCGCCACGTCGAACTCGCTTTCCACCTGTCCATGCAGCAGATAGGCATGGCACATATCCAAATCCTGACAGAATCGCCTGAAAATCTTCGGAAAGAAAACCGTTTCGAAAATCCCGCTTTTATCTTCAAACGTAAAGAATTCCATTTCCTCGCCTTCCTTCGTCAGGACTTCTTTCCGGGTAATGGGCCAACCTTTTATCCAGATTTTTTTCCCGACATGCGCCGGGAGGTTGGCTGCCGGAACGAGTGACTGCCGGACGGAGCCGAAAAAATCTTCCACCAGGTCCAGGGGGTGGACCGAGAGGACAAAGCCGAGTGTTTCCCGTTCGTGGTTCCATTTCCTGCGGTCGGTAAAATCGGCAAGAGGGGGAACCTGAATCGAAGCCCGTGGATGGAAGGCGGTTTTTTGGAGCGGCGCTTTTGCCGTTTTAGGCATGGAAAACCTTTTGAGCCACGACTCGATGAACCACAGGAGCTGCGGCCGGTTGAGACCTCCGGAAATGGAATCCAGCGCCCCGCTTTTTGCAAGCACCGCCGCCTCCGCAGATTGTAGCGGGACGCGTTCGAGGAAGTCTTTCAGGGAAGCGAAGGGACGTTTGGCACGCTCCTCCATAAGAACCTCCAGCGTTTTTGCCTGAACGTTCTGAAGCTGTTGAAAGCCGGTTCGGATACGTTTCCCTCTGCCCGTATAATGCAGGCGGCTGACGTTTATATCCGGCCCCTCTACGGTCAAACCAATGCGGCGGGCTTCCGACACGTAAGCGAAAGTGCTGTAATAGCCTCCGCCGTTCGAAATGACCGCCGCCATGAATTCGGCCGGATGATGCACCTTGAGGTATGCCGCCTTAAAACTCACCAGGGCGTAAGATGCCGAATGGGGCTTGCAAAAGGAATATCCGGAAAAGGACAGGCACATGTCCCATATTTTTCCCACCACCTCGGGGGATACGCCGTTTCGGAAACACCCGTCCCGGAATTGAGTTTTGTATTTTGAAAGCTGTTCGCGGCTTTTTTTGCTGATCACTTTTCTCAATCTGTCGGCTTCCCCCCAGGTAAACCCCGCCAGGGCCATCGCAACCTGCACGACATCTTCCTGGTAAACCAGGATGCCGTACGTTTCGGCAAGAAGATCCCTCAACTTCGGGTGCAGCGGTTCGTAAGGCTCTCCGTGAAGCCGACTGAGATACTGCAATATGAATCGGTTGGCCGCCGGCCGAATGATGGAGGAATGGATTACCAGGTGTTCGAAATCGCCTTTGCGGGATTTTTCCTGGAGAAGCCGCGTGGCGGGGGATTCGACGTAAAAAACTCCCATCGTCCTGCCTCGGCGAATGATGTCCTGCGTTGCCGGATCGTCCACCGGATTGAGGTTCGGATAATCGAGGCTCCTGCCGGTGTTTTCTCGAACCGATTCCAGTGTATCCCGGATAACGGCCAGAGTGCGGTTCCCGAGAAGGTCTATCTTGACCAGCCCCGCTTTTTCGGCCTGGTCCTTTTCCCACTGAATGATCCGGGCGCCCTTTGCACTGATCTGGACCGGGACATACCGGGAGATGCGATCCGGGACGAGCACCATCCCGCCGCAATGGGTTCCTATGTTTCGGGGAAGGGATTCCAGGCGGGAGGCAAGATTTATTATTTCCGGCCATGGAGGATCGAGCGGGAAATTATGGAATTTAGGATGGGTTCCGATGTGTTCCCATAATCTGTCCGGGTGGGCCCAGAAATTCATTCGCCGGGTAACCTCGTTGATCTCCGACTGGGGAATTCCGAACACCTTTGCCACTTCCCGCACCGAAGCCCTCGCTCCGAACCCCACATGATTGCTTACCATCGCCAGCCTCGTGCTTCCATAATGGGCCATGATTTCTTCGAAGAGTTCGTCGCGTTCGTCCCAGGGAAAATCGACGTCTATATCGGGCAGGTCTTGGCGCTCGGGATTGAGAAACCGGCCGAAGAGCAGTTTGTGCCGGATGGGGTCCACGTGTGTTATCCCCAGAAGATAGCTGACGAGGCTCGCCGCTCCACTCCCCCGGCCGCAGTGGATCCTGCGCCGGCGCACGATATCCGCCACCACCAGAAAATAATCCACGAACCCCTTGGACCGGATAAGGTTGAGTTCCTCGGAAAGACGGTTTTCGATTGCCGCATCGGTCCAGTCGTAGCGCCAGGAAATCCCCTTTCGGCATTCCGAAAGGAGCAGGGCGAAATGGTCTTCGTTTTTATCGAGGTAATACGGAAAGATCGTGCGGAAATGATTCCAGGCGGTATGGCAGGACCGGGCGATTGCGACCGTATTCGCGACCGCTTCCGGAAAATTCGGGAAGTGCGCGGCCATATCGGCGGCGGATTTCAGCCACCGGCTGTTTTCAACATATTCCCCGGCAGGAAGGGTACTCAGCGTCCTGTTTGTGCCTATTGCCCGCACGAGCCTGTGAAGCGGGTAATCCTCCCTGTGCGCAAAATGCACGGCGTTTGTCGCTACCGGCGGCACCCCCAGCTCTTTTGCGGCAAGGATCGCCTGGCGGTCCGACCGGCCCGGAATAACTTCAAGAA
>JAEZXS010000079.1 GCA_023442755.1 Pseudomonadota bacterium
GCTATGCCCCTGCCGGCGATCCGCAGATCTGCGTAGCCACCCTTGTAGAGCACGGAGCGCACGGCGGTTCGGCCGCGGCCCCTATCGTGCAGAAGGTGATTCTGTCTTACCTCAAAGGCAAAGAAAAGCCGGCGGCCAATCAGTGAGGCTGTGGAAGGTTATATACGATCATGATGGATAGGCGTCTGATAGAGAATTTTGACTGGTCGATCATCTGGGTGATGTTTGCGATAGTGTCCGTCGGCCTGCTCAGCATCTACAGCGCGCTTTATCCCCAGATCCAGGCTCATCCCACGAATAACCTTTTCATCAAGCAGCTCATCTGGTTTGCGATCGGCCTCGTCGTAATGTGTTGTTCGCTTTTTATGGACTATCAGAAGCTGCGGTCAGTAAGCCTTTGGATCTACCTGTTCTTCGTTCTGCTTCTGATCGGCGTGCTTGTGGCAGGAAAGGAGGTCAACGGTTCCAAAAGGTGGCTGGAGATCCTCGGTTTTCAGTTCCAGCCGTCCGAATTCATGAAAGTGGTCATCGTCATTCAGCTTGCCAGCTACTTTTGTTCCCAGGAAGTGGCGAGCTTTCCGGGACTGAAGAAGCTGATACTGCCGGTAATTTTCGTCATCATTCCCGTACTGTTGATCCTTGCAGAGCCGGATCTCGGCACTGCCATCTCGATAATGGCCATCTCCACCACCCTGTTCTTTTTCGTGGGGATCCGGTGGAAATACCTCGCAGTCATGTCGCTGAGCGTCCTGCCGCTCATCCTTCCCGTGTGGGAACATGTGCTCAAGCCCTACCAGAAGCGCCGCATTCTGATCCTCCTCAGCCCCGACCTCGATCCGCTCGGCGCCGGTTATCATATCCGGCAGTCGAAGATCGCAATCGGTTCGGGCATGCTGTGGGGGAAAGGTTTTCTGAACGGAACGCAAACCAAGCTCCACTTCCTGCCTGAAAAGCACACCGACTTCATCTTTTCGGTCTGGGCGGAGGAATGGGGGTTTGTAGGATGCGCCGCGTTGCTCTTCCTCTTTTCTCTCCTCATCTATTTCACCCTCCGGGTGGCCAGAAGATCCAAGGATCGCTACGGGTCTCTCATGGTTGTAGGTATGAGCGCGATGATCCTGTGGCAGGCGCTGATAAACATCGGCATGGTTATCGGCGTTCTTCCCGTGGTGGGCATCACGCTTCCTTTCGTGAGCTACGGAGGGTCCTCCCTGATTACTTTGTGTCTGGCGATCGGGATGATAGAAAATGTCAGCATGCGTCGTTATGTTTTTCAAACAAGGTGACAGTCCCGGCAATTTGTGCTATATGGCACAAATGACATAAATTGTGATAATTTTTGCTTTTCTCTTGATAATAAAGCGGACCTGTGCTAGTAAGCTCGGCCATACCGGTCCTTTTTGAACTAAGCCGTTATCATTTCTGCGCATTGGGAACCAGGTAGTCAAATTTTGCCCAAGTGTGCATTTGGATTTTGTGGTTTTGCCAGCCAACGTGGAGGGTGTTGTAAGATGATTCAGCCTGATTTGTCTCTTTTAATTCAAATGATCAATTTTCTGGTCTTTCTTTTCCTGATGAATCTTATTCTGTACCGCCCCATCCGCCGCATCGTTGCCGAGAGAAAAAAGTTGATGGCCGACAAGCAGAATGCCATCGACGGGCTTGAAGCCGGTGCGCTGGAAGCAGCCAGGAATTTCGACCTCAAGCTTCAGGAATCCAGAAGGGCCGGATTCGCGAAGATTCAGGAACTCAAGGCTGCAGGGTACGAAGAGGAAAAGGAAATGCTGCGGACAATCTCGGCCCAGGCAGGCGAGCAGGTTCAGACAATGCGCGCTCAGATTCAGAAGGACATCAGCATTGCCCGTGATGAACTCAGAGTACAGGTGCGGAATTTCTCGATGGAACTGGCGCAAAAGATTTTGGGAAGGAGCATCTAAATGTTGAGGGGGATGATGATGAGGTCCAGGTACCTTGTGCCTCTTGCCGGGGTAGTGCATTTTTTCGCATTTCAGGCCAGCGCCTGGGCATCTGAGGCCGGAGGCGGACACCATTTGAATTGGACAGACTTCACCTACCGCACTATCGCGTTTGTGATTCTTGTCGGAATCCTGATCAAACTCCTGAGAAAGCCGATCAGTAACTTTCTGGGTTCCCGGCGTGACGAGATTCAGCGCATGCTCGACGAACTCGAAACGAAGACGGCTGAGGCCAAGAAGAAAAACGCCGAACTTCAGGTGCAGATGGCTTCCCTGGAGCAGGAGAGCCGGAAGATCGTGGATGAGCTGATTGCCGAGGGTGAGTCGGAGAAGCGCAAGATCATCGATGCCGCGCACCGTCAGGCCGAATACATCAAGCAGCAGGCAGAAATCGCCATCCAGCAGGAAGTCCAGGCGGCCCGAACGAGCCTTAAACAGGAAATGGCCGAACTGTCCGTATCCGCCGCCGAAGAACTCATAAAAAAGAATATGGGACCTGACGATCAGGATCGCCTGGTCCGCGATTTCATGAACATGGTGGAGGCGAAGTGAAAAACCTTATCATTGCCAAACGCTATTCGAGGGCGTTGTTCAATCTGGCCGAAGAGGAGAAGGCGATTGAGCAATATGGAGCGGAGCTGGACGGTTTCACCGAGGTTTTGAAACAGCTCCCGGATCTTGGCGGCGCGCTCCGGAATCCTCTTTACCCGGAAGCGGCAAAGAAATCTCTCTTCAAATCGGTGGCAAAGAAACTGAAGATTTCCGCCGTGATGAAAAGTTTCATCAACCTGCTCATCGAGAAAAAACGCGTTGAACATCTTCCCGATATCTGTGAGTACTACCACAAGCTGATCGATGAGCATTCGAATATCGCGCGGGCCCAGGTCCGTGCGGCCGTTCCGCTCGACGAGGCAAGTCTGGGCGAGCTGGCTGAAACTCTCGAGAAAAAAATCGGAAAAAAGATTGTCGTCGAATTCGAGGAGGATCCTGCTCTTCTGGGGGGAGTCTATGCGCAAGTCGGCGACCTGGTTTTAGATGGCAGCGTGAGAAGACAATTGCTCAATTTTAAAGAATCTTTGAAGAGGGGTGCGGTAGGATAAATGGAAATCAGAGCAGAAGAAATCAGCCAAATTATCAGAGCGCAGATTAAGAACTACGAGAAGCAGGTTGACCTCAGCGAAACCGGTCGTGTGCTCTCCGTGGGTGACGGTATTGCTCGCGTATACGGAGTAGAGAAGTGCATGTCGATGGAATTGCTTGAGTTCCCTACTGCGCACGGAAGCATCTTCGGACTGGCCCTCAACCTCGAAGAGGACAACGTGGGTGTTGCCATCATGGGCGAAGACGTCCACATTAAAGAGGGCGATCAGGTAAAGCGTACCGGCCGTATCGCAGAAGTTCCGGTAGGCGACGAGGTTCTGGGCCGCATTGTGGATTCGGTCGGAAATCCTCTGGACGGTAAGGGGCCGATCGGGGCCAAGGAACATAAGAGAATCGAGGTCATCGCACCGGGTGTTATCGCCAGGCAGTCGGTTAAAGAGTCGATGTACACCGGCCTCAAAGCAATCGACGCCATGACGCCGGTTGGCCGCGGCCAGCGCGAGCTGATCATCGGCGACCGCCAGATCGGCAAGACGGCCATCGCGGTTGACGCCATCATCAACCAGAAGGGCGGCGACATTATCTGTATTTATGTTGCAGTCGGACAGAAGAAATCGACTGTCGCCCAGGTGGTGGAAACGCTGCGCAAGCACGGTGCAATGGATTACACGATCGTTGTTGCGGCAAACGCCAGCGACCCCGCTGCCCTGCAGTACATCGCCCCCTATGCCGGAACGGCTATGGGCGAATACTATCGCGACCGCGGCAAGCATGCCCTGATCATCTACGACGATCTTTCCAAGCAGGCCGCCGCATACCGGCAGGTTTCGCTTCTGCTGCGCCGTCCGCCTGCACGTGAAGCGTATCCCGGTGACATTTTCTACAACCACTCCAGGCTTCTGGAACGTTCCGCCAAGTTGAATGATGAGCTTGGAGGCGGGTCCCTTACCGCTCTGCCGATCATCGAAACCCAGGCCGGCGACGTTTCGGCATACATTCCGACGAACGTTATCTCGATTACCGACGGTCAGATTTACCTTGAGCCCAACCTGTTCTTTGCCGGTATTCGCCCGGCCATCAACGTCGGTCTTTCGGTTTCGCGCGTCGGCGGCGCCGCCCAGACAAAGGCCATGAAGCAGGTTGCCGGTAAACTGCGCCTCGAACTGGCCCAGTACCGCGAACTCGAAGCTTTCGCCAAGTTCGGCAGCGACCTCGACAAGTCGACCCAGGCCCAGCTGAATCGTGGTATGCGTCTGGTCGAACTGCTCAAGCAGCCGCAGTATCAGCCGATGTCGGGCGAAAGAGAAGTCATGTCGCTGTACTCGGGCACCAGGGGCTTCCTCGACACCATCCCGGTCGAGAAGGTTGGACAGTACGAACAGCAGATGCTTGCTTTCGTGGAGCGCAAGTATCCTGAAATCCTGTCCGAAATCAAAGAAAAGAATGTCATCAGCGATTCGCTCGATGCAAAGATGGCATCCGCTCTTAAGGAGTTTGCAGGGGTCTTCCAGGCGTAAGTGGCGTCGCATCAAACTGAAAACAAGAGAGCATGACTTATGGCAACACTACGTGACATAAAGAGAAAAATCGACGCCGTAAAGAAGACCTCGCAGATTACCAAGGCCATGAACATGGTTGCCGCGGCTAAACTTCGCGGCGCTCAACAAAACATGGAACGCTTCCATCCGTATGCGCTCAAGTTCAAGGAATTTATCGGGCGCCTTGCTGCGGGTGTGGAGGATGCCAGCCAGTATTCGCTGCTCATGCCGAAGGAACAAGTCAAAAAGGTTGAGCTTTTGCTGATTACTGCGGATAGAGGTCTTTGCGGCAGCTTCAACACAAACCTGATCGTTTCGGCCGAAAGATTCATCAGGGCCAAGCAGGCTGAAGGCATTGAAGTTGTTCTGACCAATGCCGGAAGGAAAGCAAACGATTACTTCAAGCGGCGCAAACCGGGTGTGCGGAAAGCCTACACCGGGCTGCTCAACAATGTAAGCTATGACGATGCCCGACGGCTTGGGTCGGAGGTCATCGAGCAGTTTGAAACGGGCGAGGCCGATGAGGTTTACGTGATTTACAGTCACTTCGTAAACATCGTTCGGCAACAGGCCACGGTGGTCCGCCTCCTCCCGATTACGCCGTCCGCGGAAGAAGGGGGAGCAGGAGGCTCTTTGGAGTATCTCTTCGAGCCTTCGCATCAGGCACTGCTGACCGACCTTTTGCCCAACTATATATTCGTC
The DNA here is from genome assembly GCA_023442755.1 of Pseudomonadota bacterium. GTDB lineage: Bacteria > Desulfobacterota > Syntrophobacteria > Syntrophobacterales > Syntrophobacteraceae > SbD1. The sequence continues at coordinate 5,318 of JAEZXS010000079.1, forward strand.
CAGATTCTGGAGTGCCTCTACCAGACATCGGTTGGGGAGCATGCCGCGCGGATGGCCGCGATGGAAAATGCCACCAACAACTGTAAAGAGCTGGTGAGGACCCTGACTCTTACCTATAACAAAGCCAGACAGGCTGGAATTACAAAGGAATTAATGGACATTGTCGGCGGAGCTGAAGCCCTTAAGAAATAAGAAGAAAATAGCCGGTTCGACCAAGGGAGGTTACAGGCCCATGAACATGGGGAAAATTGTACAGGTAATTGGAAACGTTGTGGACGTCGAGTTTGAAGAGGGCAAGCTGCCGTCGCTTCTTACAGCGCTTTTCGTCAGCAATCCCGGACTCAGTCCCGAAGAAGACAACCTTGTTCTGGAAGTCGCACAGCACCTCGGTGACAATGTTGTGCGTACGATCGGAATGGATCTCACCGACGGCCTCGTACGCGGCATGTCCGTCAAGGATTCGGGCAAGCCGATCATGATGCCTGTCGGCAAAGCCGTTCTCGGCCGCGTTATCAACGTTGTCGGCAGAACCGTGGACGGTCTCGGACCGATCAGCTCCGACGCGTACATGCCGATCCACCGCAGCGCTCCGACTTTCACCGAGCAGGATACCTCGGTTAAGGTTCTGGAAACCGGCGTTAAGGTTATCGACCTGCTCGTTCCCTTTCCCCGCGGCGGAAAGATGGGCATGTTCGGCGGCGCCGGCGTGGGAAAAACGGTCGTCATGATGGAGATGATTCACAACATCGCCATGCAGCACGGCGGTATCTCCGTATTCGCGGGCGTGGGTGAAAGAACCCGTGAAGGAAACGACCTCTACCACGAAATGAAGGACTCGGGCGTTCTGCCCCGCGCAGGCCTGGTCTACGGTCAGATGACCGAGCCGCCGGGAGCACGGGCGCGCGTCGCTCTTTCCGCCCTTACCGTTGCCGAGTATTTCCGCGACGTGGAAGGTCAGGACGTTCTTCTGTTCGTAGACAACATCTTCCGTTTCACCCAGGCCGGTGCGGAAGTTTCGGCTCTTCTCGGCCGCATGCCCTCCGCCGTTGGTTACCAGCCTACCCTGGGTACCGACCTTGGAGAGTTGCAGGAACGGATTACCTCCACCACCAAGGGATCGATCACCTCCGTTCAGTGCGTATACGTACCTGCTGACGACTTGACCGACCCTGCTCCTGCGACGACTTTTGCCCACCTCGACGGTACCGTCGTTCTCTCCCGCCAGATTGCGGAACTCGGGATCTACCCGGCAGTCGACCCGCTCGACTCCACTTCCCGTATTCTCGATCCCAACGTTCTCGGCGCGGATCACTACGCGACGGCTCGTGAAGTGCAGCAGATTCTCCAGAAGTATAAGGACCTGCAGGACATCATCGCCATTCTCGGTATGGATGAACTCTCCGATGAAGACAAGCTGGTGGTTGCCCGGGCCAGAAAGATTCAGCGCTTCCTGTCGCAGCCCTTCAATGTGGCGGAAACCTTCACCGGTGTCCCCGGCAAGTATGTAAAGATGGAAGACACCATCAGAGGTTTCAAGGAAATATGCGAAGGCAAGCATGATGACATTCCCGAGCAGGCCTTCTACATGGTTGGCTCCATCGAGGAAGCGGTTGAGAAGGCCAAGCAGATGGCCGCAGCCTAACGGAAGAAGATGGTGAGCGTATGGCCGAAAAAATTTTACTGGATATCGTAACGCCGGAAAGAAGAGTGCTCAGCGAAACCGTGGATATCGTGGTTGCACCGGGCGAGGAAGGCGAGTTCGGCGTTCTTCCCGGTCACATCCCCTTCCTGTGCAAGCTGAAGGTGGGAGAGCTTCGGTTCCGGACGGGCGCATCCTCCCGGCATATTGCGGTAATGGGTGGATACGCCGAAGTCTTGCCGAACCGTGTCACCGTTTTGGCCACAGCCGCTGAAGAGGCGTCCGAAATAGACGTGATGCGGGCCAAAGCCGCGCGTGAGAGAGCCGAAAGGCGACTCGCGGAAGCAAAAGACCAGCTTGAGTTCACTCGCGCCCAGGCTGCTTTGCAGCGTGCATTAGCAAGACTTAAGGTCGCTGAGGGACAATAAGCTTAGCGTCAATATAGCAATCCCGGACCCCTCATACCCGCTATGAGGGGTCTTTCTTCTCCTTCCATATGTTTTGCCACAGTTATACCCGGGGTACGGTTCATTTCCTGGAGTGAATCCGTGCCGACCGAGGCCCTTTCAATTCACCTTGACTAATTCTTCTGTAATTAGCTACAATGTCCACGAATGAAAGACCTTTGCACTGTTTCGCTCGTTTGAGCGCGATGAGTGCCATAGCCGGCCGGGAAGAAGCGGGCCGTCGTATTTGTTTCAGCTTTTATGGTTCGATGCTGGAGGAAAAAGGTCGTTCAGGCTGTTGCAGGAGGAATGAGAAGAGGTAAGGAATCGGCACAAACCGGTCATTTTATTACCGGATTATTCAAAAAGAGGCTCTAACTATTTAACGACGGTTCGCACGGGGTTATAATTAGATGCCACGTGGTGCCGAACAGAATAAATCGGGATAAATCGGACAGTTTACTGGTTGGCCCCTGCTGTGTTCGTGATTGGCAGAATGTTTCTGAGCCAACACTTAAAAAAGGGGTGCTCTGCCTTGCTCTGGTGTGCAAGTCAGCGTTTCGGCTGAAAGCCTGAAGGAGTAATAGGGCGCCCACCTGAACCTTCGGTTCAAGACCACCTGCCAACACGGCACTATGCGGGGGCGTCGCCTGTTTTTCCTCTCATTCGTTCTCCCCTTGAACGGTGCTCGACGCTTTTCTGCGGTCTGGGCCTTTCTCTCCTTATGCTTCGTCCCTTATTGCCAGCCTTTATATTGTGCAATGGATGAACTCTTTAAAAGACTGACGCGTTATTCTTCGTTCTATGGAGCGGGTTTAGGGATGCCGAGGCTCGAAAGGAAACTGTGAACATGAGCTATATATCCTGTACTGCAATTTTCATTCTGGGTTTACTGGGAGGCGGAGGGCTCGGGTTCCTCCTCCGTTATCTCTGGCTTGAAAAGAAGAACCAAAAACTGGAAAAAGATGCGCAAAACATAGTGATCGAGGCCAAAAAAGAGGCCGAGACGATAAAGAAGGAGGCCATTCTCCAGGCCAAAGACACTCTCTTTCAAATGAAGGCCGAATTCGAAAGAGAAACCAAGGAGAACAGAAAAGAATTCCAAAACCTCGAAAAGCGTATCCTCCAGAAAGAAGAAAACCTCGATAAGAAAGCCGAAAGCCTCGATAAGCGTGATTCTTCGATAAGCAAGCGTGAAAAACAGATTGGGCAGCAGGAAAAGGAAATCGCCGATCGCGAGAGGGAACTGCAGGGTGTGTTGGAAGATGAGCGAAGAAAGCTGGAAAACATTTCAGGCATGTCCTCCCAGGAAGCCAAGGAAATGCTCATCAGCTCCATCGAGAACGAGGCGCGCCACGATGCCGCTCTGCTCGTCAAAAAGATAGAAACCGAAGCACGGGAAATGGCCGATCGGAAGGCCAAGGACATCATCTCCCTGGCTGTCCAGAGATACTCAGGCGACTATGTTGCGGAAAAGACCGTCTCGGTCGTCAACCTCCCGAACGAGGAGATGAAGGGACGGATCATCGGGCGCGAAGGCAGGAATATCCGGGCAATAGAGGCTTCCACCGGAGTTGACCTGATCATCGACGACACTCCGGAAGCAGTTATCCTGTCCGGGTTCAACCCCGTGCGGCGGGAAGTTGCAAGGGTTTCTCTGGAACGCCTGATTTCGGACGGCAGGATTCATCCCGCCAGGATCGAAGAAATAGTGGAGAAGGTGAACACCGAGATCGAGACTTCCATAAGGGAGGCCGGCGAGCAGGCCGCATTCGATGTGAGCGTGCACGGGATTCACCCTGAACTCATCAAGCTGATCGGAAAGCTCAAATTCCGGACTAGTTATGCTCAAAACGTGCTGCAGCATTCGCGTGAAGTATCCTTCCTCTGTGGAATTATGGCCGCTGAACTTGGTCTGAATGAAAAGCAGGCTAAGCGGGCAGGGCTCCTCCACGATATCGGCAAGGCGGTCGATCATGAAATGGAAGGTCCCCATGCGGCCATAGGCGCAGACCTTGCCCGTCGATACGGTGAAGCGCCCTATATCGTGCACGCGATAGCGGCGCACCATGAGGATATTCCGGCCGAGGACGTCATGGCAATTCTGGTGCAGGCCGCGGATGCCCTGTCCGGGGCGCGCCCCGGCGCCCGAAAGGAACTTCTCGAAACCTACGTGAGGCGGCTCGAAGACCTGGAACGCATCGCGGGGTCTTTCAACGGCATCAGCAAGGCCTATGCCATACAGGCGGGCAGGGAGCTTCGCATCGTCGTCGAAAGCGGTGTGGTGAGCGATGCGGATGTTGTCCTGCTCAGCAGGGATATTGCGAAGAAGATCGAAAGCGAACTCACCTATCCCGGTCAGATCAAAGTCACGGTGATCAGAGAAACTCGGTCAGTGGAATACGCGAAATAATCGAGTGTATCAAATCTAGTGTAACATCCCATAAGAAATCGACATTTAAAGCAAGCTACCACTGGACCCCGGCGAAGGCTGGGGTCCAGTGGCTTAAGCAGCAAGACACTGGAAGACGCTGGATTCCGGCCTGCGCCGGAATGACGAACAGGTGATGCGCTCACATTTGAAGTATCAGAACTTGCGGAACGCATCACTAGAGAGGACCGTTTCCTATCGTGGCAACCGTATTCGATATTCTGAGAGAACGCGGGTTCGTGGCGCAGTCCACGGACAATGAAGAACTTGGGCGCTACCTTTCGGAACCTGCCAGTTGTTATATCGGTTTTGATCCCACGGCGGACAGCCTCCATGTCGGAAGCCTCGTTCCGATTATGGCCCTGGCTCAAATGCAGCGAAACGGGCATCGCCCGATAGTGCTCGTGGGCGGTGGCACCGGAATGGTCGGGGACCCGAGCGGCAAGACCGAAATGCGCCAGCTTTTGTCCCTGGAACAGATCGGCAATAACGTGGCGGCTCTCAAGAAGCAGCTCTCCCATTTTCTGGACTTCGGCGAGGATGGGGCTCTTCTCGTGAACAACGCTGACTGGCTGGTCGATCTGCGATACATCGAATTCCTGCGGGACATCGGCCGGCACTTCAGCGTCAACCGCATGCTGGCCGCCGAGAGCTATAAAATCCGCCTGGAGACCGGGCTCAATTTCATCGAGTTCAACTACATGCTTCTCCAGGCATACGATTTCTATTATCTGTCGAAGGCATACAACTGCTGTTTGCAGATGGGCGGCGACGACCAGTGGGGAAATATCGTTGCGGGAATCGAACTCATACGCAGAAAGCTCCAGAAGGGAGCGCACGCGATAACCTTTCCGCTTCTGACGACCGCCTCCGGCGCAAAGATGGGCAAGACTGCGGCCGGTGCCGTGTGGCTCAGCGCCGACAGGACCAGTCCTTTCGACTACTACCAGTTTTGGGTCAATTCCGACGACCGTGATGTCGTGCGGTTCCTGAAGCTCTATACGTTCCTGCCCCTGGAAGAGATCGAGGCCGTGGCCGGCCTGGAAGGCCAGGATCTGAACGCGTGCAAATCGGTGCTCGCCTTCGAGGTGACGCAGCTCACGCATGGAAGGGAAGCGGCTCTGGATGCCCTCGAGGCTGCGGGAAGCGTCTTCGGAAGGCGCCGGCTGTCGGCGGACCTGCTCCCCTCGAGCACGATCCCCCGGGAGGCGGAGGAGAAGTCGGCTGCTATCCCCACGTCGAGTGTGGCGCGTGAGCGCCTGGAAGCGGGAATTCCGATATACGAGCTGCTGGCGGAGACGAAGCTTTGCGATTCGAAAAGCGCAGCCCGGAGGCTCATTCAGCAGGGCGGAGCTTACGTCAACGAGGAGCGGATCGGGGACATCGATTTTCGGGTGGGGCCCGGCAATCTGAGAGAGGACGGGATACTTCTCAAGGCCGGGAAGAAGAAAGTACACAGAATTCGCATCGACGGGTAAGTTTCCATTGACTCCTGGCGAAGACTGAGGTACAAGTGCGCTTCCTTGTTCGGTAGCAGGAAATCTTGAGCGATAATTCCTTTCAACAAATAAGCCTGATCGGTTTTTCTTTGTTTTCGGAAAAAAGCTCTTTCAAAGTTTCCCGATTAGTGTTACAAGGCATCTCGCTCGCGGGGAGAGGAAGTTAAGGCCTTGCGGGGCGAGGAAAAAAGCGGGTTGAGAGAAATTAAAGGTTGACTCGCTGAGAAGTTCTGGTAAGATGGTTTGATTGCGCGAGGGAAGAACGAGCGCAAAAAAAAGCGGGTCGAAAGCAAATTCAGGTTGACTCGTTTTTAGTTTAGGGTAAAATAAAAAGATTGCGCTACGAACGAAAGTTCGGGCAAAAGAAAAAAGCGGTTGACAAGAGGTGGCCGCTTCAGTAAACTAAAAAGTCCCTGGCAAGACAGGGC
>JAEZXS010000129.1 GCA_023442755.1 Pseudomonadota bacterium
AAGCAGTACTGCTGCGGGCTCGATCTGCTGGACCACCTCCGCGATGATCGGCACGAAAGTTTCCGCCAGGTAGTGTTCGAGCGTCGGGTCGTCGGCAACGAAAACCCTGTCGACGCCGAACCTGCCCAGTTCGGCGGCGGGTTCGGTAACGCCCGACCCCAACGTTATGGCTACGAGCCCTGTTCCAAGAGCGTCGGCGATCCTTCTGCCTTCGCTCGCCACTTCATCGGTCACGCGGCGGAATTTGCCGTTTCGAAACTCAGTTATTATGCAAACATCTCTTGCCATGGGATAGTCTCCTGTATCAGATCACTCTGGCTTCTTCGCGCAGCAGTTTTACAAGTTCCCTGGCCTTGCCGGCCGTATCCAGCCCTCCGTCGATGATCCTGCCTCCCTTACGCTGCGGGGGCAGCTCCAGGGAAGTGATCCTGATGCGGGCCAGTTCGGGAGCGAAGTCGGCAGGGTCGAGGCCGAGGTCGGGAATCTTTCTGAAGACAAGAGGCTTTTTCTTCGCTTTCATGATCCCGGGAAGCGAGGCATAACGCGGGTTCCACACCGCGTGCGAGCCGCCGAGGGTGACCAGCACGGGCAATGGAGCTTCCAGGGTGACTTTACCGCCTTCGATCGGCCGCTCGACCAGCACCTTGGAGCCGTCCGATTCAAGGGCAACGGCAAGGGCCATGTGCGGCCAGCCGATCATCTCCGCAAGAATCGCCCCCCGCTGCCCCTGGTCGTAGTCGACCGAGCGGGAGCCGATGAGGATGATGTCCGGGCACTTCTCCATTGCGGCAGCGGCAAGAGCGCGGGTTACCCTGAGGAAATCAGCGTCCCTCATGGCCGGGTCGTCGATGAGCACGGCATCGTCCGCCCCCATAGCCAAAGCGGTCCTGAGCGCGTCTACCACCCGCTGCGGGCCGTAGCTGATGACCGAAACCGTTCCCCCGTGTTTTTCCTTCAGGCGCAGAGCTGCTTCTATAGCGAATTCATCATAGGGATTGATGACCCACTTGATGCCTGAGGTGGCCAACTGCTTGTTATCCGGGCCTATCTTGATGACGGTTTCGGTGTCGGGGGTTTGTTTGATGACGACAACAATCTTCACAACGCAACCTCCTTCCGGTGTTAGGAATCGGGCCTCAGAATTGCCGGGGGGAACAGGGATGCAGAGTTGCTGTGACTGTTACAGGGAGTAGAGCGGTTCCCCTAAACCTGCTCTCTGACAAGGCTCAACAGTTTATAAAGAAATAAGAAGGATATTACACGAAATAGCGGAGAAATGGAACACCCGGAAGACGACATGAACGTCCCCGGAGCCGGTTGGGATTGGAAAAACGCCCCGGGTTCCGGCTTTCCTGTTCCGGATGCCCGTGGATCGGCGAGGGCCGGTTTCCTGCCGGTACCGAAACCTGTTTGCTGTTCAACTCGGTGCGACCGCAACGCCGCACCAATCCCTTCCTCTCTTCCAGAGCAGGATTGATGCGGAAGATGCGCGTTTTGCAGTCGTCGGCTGTCTCAGGAACCGTTGTGCGGTTTACAGCTCGGACAATAGCCCTGAAGAACTACCTGCTGCCGAACCACCTGGAACCCGTTCTTTTCCGGAAGCGAAATCTTCTGTTCCCCGATCAGGTCTTCGGCATCCTGGATAGACTGGCAGTCCAGGCATACCATATGGTGATGGGGATTGATCTTCGCGTCGTAGCGCGCCACTTCCGTAACGGGGCTTACCTTTTGAATCAGGCCGACCTCAAAGAACTTTTCCAATGTCTTATAGACAGTTCCAAGAGAGATCATCGGAAAACGCTTCTTGACCTGTTGATAAATCGTTTCCGCACTCGGATGTTCTTTTGTAAAGTAGAGGGCCTGATAAATGGCAAGGCGCTGATAGGTTACTTGCAGACCGTGATCCCTTAACGTGGCAATGAAATCCTTGTCGTTTTTCCCCTCCATTTTCTTTTTCCCCCTTTTATCAGTTGGAACCGCGACCGGATGTGCAGAATAAACCTAGCCTAAACTATATGTAAACTGCAATTTGCGCAAGCAGAATCTTCTAATAATGCATATTATTTTTATGCAGCAGTCTCTACCCCCCTCGCTGTCTCGCGAAACCGCTTCAGATATACAACGAGAATAGATACTGCAGCCGGGGTAATACCCGGTATTCGGGATGCCTGGCCCACTGAAATCGGATGCACTGCGTTTAACTTTTGTTTTGCTTCATTCGACAGGCCGGGTACCTGGTCGTAGGGAAAATTATCCGGTATCCGTATTTCTTCTATCTGCCTGAACTTATTTACCTCAGCTTCCTGCCTTCTCAGATATCCTTCATACTTACACTCGATCTCGACCTGCTCCCGCGTTCTGTCGGAAAGCGGAACGGTCGGGGCCGCGAGGGCCTCAATATCCGCATAGGAAAGCTCGGGGCGTTTGAGCAGTTTTTCCAGGGATACGGCTTCCTCGAGAGGATTGGAGCCGCTTCCGGCGAGTATGGCGTTGGTTTCCGGAGAAGGCGCAATGAAGGTCTTCCTCAGCCGCTCCAGTTCGGCCCGGACCACCTCCCTGCGTTCCGTCAGTTCGCGGTAGACCGAGGGGGCGTGCAGGCCGAGCTGAAAACCTTTTTCGAGAAGCCGGAAATCGGCATTGTCTTCCCGAAGCAGCAGCCGGTATTCGGACCGCGAAGTAAAGATCCTGTAAGGCTCGTTGGTGCCCTTGGTGACAAGATCGTCAACCATGACGGCGATGTAGGCTTCCGATCGGTCAAGCAGAAATGCCGGCCGCTTCTGGACCTTCAGCGCGGCGTTTATGCCGGCCCAGATCCCCTGGGCGGCGGCTTCCTCGTAGCCCGAGGTGCCGTTTATCTGCCCGGCGAAATAGAGCCCCTCCGCGAGCTTGGTCTCCAGGGTGGGGTAGAGTTGGGTTGGCTGAATAAAATCGTATTCGATGGCGTAGGCCGGCCGCATCACTTCGGCATTTTCCAGGCCCGGAACCGAATGGATGACCTGCAGCTGGACCTCCGCGGGAAGGGAGTTGCCGGTTCCGCTTGCATAGACTTCTTCGGTGTCGAGGCCCTCCGGCTCCAGGATGATCTGGTGATAGTCCTTGTGCGGGAACTTCATCACCTTGTCTTCGAGCGACGGGCAGTACCGGGCGGAAACCCCCTGGATGGCGCCGTTGTATAGCGGCGAAAGGTCTATGTGGCGGCGGAGGATCTCGTGGGTGCGCTCGGTAGTCCGGCCGATGTGGCAGGGGACCTGGCGGAGTGGAATGGAGTCCGTGAAAAGCGAAAAGGGCCTCGGTTTCTCGTCGCCCCACTGTTCCCGGAAGGCGCTGAAATCGATGCTTTGCCGCAAAATCCTGGCCGGGGTGCCTGTTTTCATCCTGCCCAGCGTAAAACCGAGTTCCTTGAGCTGGTCCGCAAGGGAGTTTGACGGGAATTCGCCCGCTCTGCCGGACTGGATGCGGCTTTTGCCGATGTGGATCAGGCCGTGCAGAAAAGTGCCTGTTGCCAGCACCACTGCGGGCGCTTCGTAGAAGACCCCGTACTGGTCCAGTATGCCGGTCACCTTGCCGTTTTCCACCAGGAGCGATTCGACCAGGGATTGTTTGAGTTCGAGCCCCGGCTGCAGTTCGAGCACATGCTTCATCTCGGTGCGGTAGCGAATCTTATCGTTTTGCGTACGTGTGCCGCGCACCGCCGGGCCCTTTTTGGTGTTCAGCCACCGAAACTGGATTGCCGTCCGGTCGGATATCCTGCCCATTTCGCCGCCAAGCGCGTCGATTTCGCGCACCAGGTGGCCTTTGCCGATTCCGCCGACCGAAGGCGAACAGGGCATGTGGGCGACCGTATCGAGATATATGGAAAGGACGAGGGTCCTGCACCCCAGGCGCGCTGCAGCCAAAGCCGCTTCACAGCCCGCATGACCTGCCCCCACCACAATGATGTCGTATTTTCCTGCCATTATTTTACCAGAACCAGATTGATTGATTTCCTGAAAACGGAACCGATGGATTCCTGCTGGAGTGCCTTCCGCTGCTGACAACCACTATGATGTCATTCCCGGTTGTCAAATTCGGCATAATCATCGATGGTGTTTAAGATAATCCAAACTTTCCATTTTGCATCCCCCCATCACGGGATTAATTTCTCATTTTTTGTTTAATACGACAAAAAACCGGAAATTCAAAGTTCATATCGCGCTAACGCATGGATTAAGATAAAAAAGAAAGAAAGCGAATTTGCCTTGTTGGGAGAGTCGGCCGTGGGCGCACTGTATCGCGATTATAATTCCTACCTCCGGGAAAAGTTCGGCTGCCGGGTGCAGAAGATCACCCTGGACGCCGGCCTGAACTGTCCGAACCGTGACAGTACGGTGGGCGTGGGCGGTTGTATTTACTGCAACCCGAAAGGGTCGGGCACGGGGGCTTCCCGGTTCTTCGGAATTTCCGAACAGGTCAGTACGGCAAAGGAAAAGCTTGCCAGAAAATACAAGGCGAAGAAATTCATCGGCTACTTCCAATCCTTTTCGAACACCTATGCGCCTCTTACCAAACTCGTCGCCCTCTATCGCGAAGCCCTGGAAGACCCGGATGTGGTCGGGCTCAGCATCGGCACGCGCCCGGATTGTGTGTCGGATGAGACGCTCGATTTCCTGGAAGAGCTTTCCAAGAGCCGCCTCATCTGGCTCGAGTACGGACTGCAGTCGGCGAAAGACGAAACTCTCGCCTTCATCCGCCGCGGCCACGACGTCCGTGCGTTCGACAAAACCCTTGCACGCACCCGAGCAAGGAAAATTCCGGTCTGCGTTCACGTCATCCTCGGGCTGCCGGGCGAAACGCTTGCCGACATGCTCCGGACTGCCCGCTTCCTCGCGGAGCGCGACATCCAGGCCGTGAAGGTCCACCTGCTCTACGTCATACGGGGAACCGCCCTGGATGCCCTGTACCGATCGGGCGCCTACCGGTGCCTCACCCGCGAGGAATACGCCGAAGCGGTGGGGGAGTTCCTTGCGCTCCTGCCCCCTCACGTAATAATCCAGAGGCTCACCGGCGACCCGCACCCGGAGGAACTTGCAGCTCCTTTGTGGGCCATGGAAAAGCAACAGAACCTTAAGGCCATACACGACTATATGGAACGCAATAAACTGTACCAGGGGAAAAACTGGGAAAGATCATGAAGTGAAAAGATAAATCCTACAGAATCTGTATGCATTGTAAGAAATTTCTGAATACTTATATAAGGGGTTCGGTCGGGGAATCATGAAGACCCCCCGAATATTGAAACGGCTTCAACTACCGGAAGAACCCGCCGGAGTCGCCGTTGTCTGCCCACCTGAAGTCGCGATGATCTCTGAAATCCCTGCCCTCGCCGGCTACTGCATGGGAAGCCAGGGAGAGAGTCATGATTGCAGCCAACAAGAATCCCACAAGTTTTTTGCTCATTTTCGTATCCTTTCGCAATTGTTGAACTTTTCAATAATATGAGCATCTCTGCCGTGATTGCATAGTGCGAAAACCGTGAGAAATCAACTACTTAGCATATACCGCCACCACCTTCGCTCACCGCCTGCCGTCCGAATAAACGAAACCCATCACAGCAGAGGCGCAGGGGACGCCGGGAAGAAAAAACGCCGGCATTGGTTCTGCGGTGAAACTTTTGCATTAACCTGCTCCTGAATTTACAATAGGTTGCATTTTACTTACTTTTTTTCTTACAGACAGTAATCATTCTGAAAGGAAAAAAGATGAGGGCGAAAATTCTTCTAGTCGGCATCGGCTCCCTGCTGTTGATGGCCTTCCTGGCGATCGCTGCGCGGGCGGATACGGCTGTCCCGGCCACGATGGCCCGGTCCGGGACCGCGATGATGCCGGCTTTTAACGGAGGCACAAACGGTACCGCGCTGTTGGGCGTCCAGGCGATGGACCCGGCGTTTATTCCCGTTCGATACCGGCGCTGCCCCAGGGTTTGGCGTCCGGGGCACTATAACCGCTTTGGCCGTTGGGTTCCGGGCCACTGGCGCCACGGGCGTTGGATAGCCGGGCATCACGGTCCCCGCGGCAGGTGGATTCCCGGTCATTGCATGTGAGCCGGGAAGATCGAACGGCTTTCAACATTGTGGGCAGAGGGGGCCGCGGCCTTTGACGATCTGCCCGCAACGGATTGCGTGCCGTGGAGAGGCTTCAGCCGCGATGTTCTTTGCAGGCGCCGCGGCTGAAACCCGCTCCCACAAAAAACATCTTCCCCCCGAACAGTTTTACGCATCGAGTATTGTTCTCTACCCACCGCCTTTCTGAAGTCTTCTCAGAACGGGTTTAATTCAGTATTATGCAGCCGAAATCATTCCAGTACCGGGCCTTCGATCTGCCATTGGACATTACCAAACCGGGGGCTTCCAGGTTTGACCGCCGGCTTCTGACCGGCCGATCATTTCTCTTTCGGAGAAAGCCTCATGATCCACGCTTTGCTGGGGAACCCGCGCATCCGACTGATCGCGGTGATTCTGCTGATTCTCGTTCCTGCCTTGGCGCTCATTCTGTATACAACCACCCTGGAGTGGTCTCACGACCGGCTGCACGCCCGGGAAGACGCTCTTCGCGAGGTCCAGATCGTCGCGAACAGGCATGAACTTCTGATCCAGTCGACCCGGCAGGTCCTCGTCGTCCTTTCGCAGTGGCCTCAAGTCCGGCAAAGAGATGCCGCAGCCTGCGAGGTCCTGTTCGCCGGCCTCAGGAAAGAAGACCTTTCCCATATCGCTTTCGGAGCCGTCGATCTCGACGGAAACCTGTTTGCCTGCAGTATGGAACTGCACGAGCCGGTCAACGTTGCCGACAACCCCTCCTTCCGGGAGATGATCGAAAAGCGGGATTTCACGATCAGTCCCGGCCTAACCGACATTATTCCGGGTAAGGCTACGATTATAATGACTTATCCGGCCATGGACCCCGACGGAAAAATGCAGGCGATCGTGTTTGCCGCCCTGGATCTCGAATGGCTGAACAACCTGGCCGCACAGACCGATTTGCCGAAAGGGTCCGACTTCACGCTGATCGATTCCAGGGGAACCATCCTTGTCAGGTATCCCGACCGGGATCGATGGTTCGGGGAGAAATTCCCGGACAACGCCCTGTCAAGAACGGTTCTCCGGGAGAAGGAAGGAGTGGCCGAAGGGCTTGGGCTGGACGGGGTCGAAAAGCTTTTTGCCTTCATGCCTCTTTCGGGAAGGCCGGGGCAGTCGGCATTTGTAATCGTAGGGGTTCCCATCCCACTGGCATACAGGGAAGCCGGGAAAGCGGATCCGCAGGCCCTGATCGGAGTCCTTGCGCTCCTGCTGATCCTGGCGGCATGGTATTTGGGCGACAAGCTGTTCCTGCGCCGGGTAACCCTGCTCAAAGGAGCTGCCAGATCGATCGCGTCGGGTGATTTGCGCGTGCGCACCGGCATAACTTCAGCCCGGGAAGACATCGGCGACCTGCTGCGCTCCTTCGATGAAATGGCCGAAGCCCTGGACCGGCAGAGGGATGAACTGCGCAGGTCCGAGGCCCGGTACCGCGTGCTCGTCGAGCAGATTCCCGCAATCGCCTACACCGCCCGCCTCGACCGGCAAAGCTCGACCACATACATCGGCCCGCAAATCACCGCCCTCGTCGGCTATACCCGGGATGAGTGGCTCACCCCCGACCTCTGGCTACAGTGCATTCACCCGGAAGACAGGGGCCGGGTCCTTCAGCAACTCGAGAGAACGCACGTGTCTGAAAGCCCCTTCGCCTGTGAATACCGGATGCGGGCGAAAGACGGGCGGACGATCTGGGTACGGGACGAAGCGGTTGTCGTTCGAGATGGCGACAACGATGCCCCGTATCTCCACGGCATCCTCATCGACATTACCGGGCGTAAAGCCGATCAGGAGGCTATGGAGAAGCTGAACCGCACCCTGCACACGCTCAGCGACTGCAATCAGTCGCTGGTCCATGTGACAAGCGAAAAGGAACTGTTGGAAAGCATCTGCCGCACCCTCACCGAAATCGGCGGCTATCACCTGGCCTGCGTCGGATTCGGAGGGAACGGGACGGGATATGAGATAGGGGTGCTGCGCCGGGTGGGCGGCGGAGGCCTTTCAAAGCTGAGCGGGAAGGACAGGGAGCAGGACCTCGGAATTGCCGCCGCGGCGATGCGATCTGCTGAAAGCGTTATTTCCAGGAGTGCAAACGGATGCGAGTACAAGTCCGTGATCGGTCTTCCCCTCCTGGACGGTGATGTTCCCTTCGGCTGCCTCACCATTTACTCCAGGGACCACGATGCGTTCGACGACGAGGAGGTGCTGCTGCTCAGGGAGCTTTCCGAAGACCTAGCCTACGGTATCGTGTCCCTGCGCACACGGGTGCAGCGGGACCGGGCCGAAAAAGCGGCGGAGCGCGCCGGCATCGAACTGCAGGAGACCCTGGAGAGCCTGCGAAAAGCCGTGGAAGGTACGATCGGGGCGATGGCCAGCACGGTGGAAAGCCGGGACCCCTACACCGCCGGCCACCAGAAAAGGGTGTCGGATATAGCAGGAGCGATTGCCGTCGAGATGGGGCTTCCCGCCGAGAAGGTGGAAGGAATCCGGATGGCCGGTTTGATTCACGACCTGGGCAAGATAGCCGTCCCGGCCGAAATCCTCAGCAAGCCGGGCAGAATCAGCGAGCATGAATTCGCCATCATCAAAGGCCACCCGCAAACCAGCTACGAAATCCTCAAAACAATCGAATTCCCCTGGCCGGTGGCGCAGGCGGCATGGCAGCACCACGAACGCCTGGACGGAACGGGGTATCCTCAGAAGCTGCGCGGCGACGAG
This sequence comes from Pseudomonadota bacterium, assembly GCA_023442755.1. Taxonomy (GTDB): domain Bacteria; phylum Desulfobacterota; class Syntrophobacteria; order Syntrophobacterales; family Syntrophobacteraceae; genus SbD1. Next base: position 8,826 of record JAEZXS010000129.1, read on the forward strand.
ATCATTATGGAAGCCAGGATCATAGCCGTTGCGGACGTGATCGAAGCGATGGCCGGCCATCGGCCTTACAGGGCCGCCCTGGGCCTGGATCCGGCATTGCGCGAGATCGAAAAGGGCAGGGGAAGCGCCTACGACTCCGACGTCGTGGATGCCTGCGTTCGCCTGTGCCTGGCGGGAGTTTTGGGGCCGCTGGTACGGTAAATTTAAGGGATCGATCAAAGCGCGGGGACTTGCGCCCCCGCACCCCCTGCGTCACGCGTGCCGCGTGACTTACTTGGCAGCCCTTGACCGTCAACTGAGCATCGATTCAGCAGACAGGCATGAACCACTGTGGGAGAGGCTTCCAGCCACGATGATGGGAACCGAAGGCGCAACCGGACCGGCCCGGGATTTTTCAGAACCGTTGAAACCATTGAAATGCGTTGAGCGAGGTTGAGGTTGAACAAGGTTGAAATTCGGCGTTGAAAATCGATGAATAAGGTCGGCGAGGGTGGAATTTCATTGAAATTTTGTACCGGAGCCGGTTTGCGGGTTTGACCTGGAGCTAAACCCGCAAAGAGAAACACGTATTCTTTTTTCAAAGAAAATCGGGATCGGGCAAGGCTTTGAACAATCAGGCCGCCCTCCCTGCCGGAAACCGGAAAATCACACCAATGCGCAAATTGCCGAGGAAGGACGAGAACGGGTAGGAACGAGGGCAGACCGTATGTCCTGCGGATTGCCTTTAGTCCCTCCCGGCGTCCGCTGCAACTCGGCGGTAAATTTTCTCACCTTTATTTTTCATCTCCGCCAGATCATTGCTGCAGGCCGAAGTAACGGCCTTTTCCCGCACTTTTGCTGCACTCTTATTGCACCGTTATTGCACCGATTCGGTCGCTTTCATGCAGATTCCATCCAGTTTCTGGTCGGGACAGCCTCGGTCCTCGGGCCGGCTCATCCTGAATGGTGACCTGCCTGCCCCGGCACTCGATGCGCATCGGATGCCCTTTTGGCATCATTGCGCCCCTGCGGTGGATTTGATTTCCTTGGCGCCGGGAAAGAAAACAAGACATAACCTCCGCCCCGAGTTTCTGCCTGTTACCCTTTTTCCTCAGGAGCTCGGCTTCTCTCGCTGAGTTTTTCGGCATCGCTACCACGCCTTTTTTTCACGTACGGATAATCTTTCCTGAGGCACGGGAATCAAATCTGTGCTTTTTAATGCCGAGTATCCAGGTCGGGGAAAGGACGCTCTTGTCCGCTAACAACCTTAAACTCATAGGGGGCATGCCGGTTCAGGGGAATGTCTAATACCGGGAAACGAACCTGCCCGGGCGTGACCGGCGGAATTCACTGAGTTCTTACTGCCCTTAATCTTCGGCAACTCAGGATGGGGGGAACATATAGAAGGACATTTTGACTTCAAGGTATTGGCAAGCTGTACGTAATGAAAGCTAGTTTTTCTAGTGATTACATATTGTTGATAAGCGTCTCTCTTTTGTAAGTATCTGTTTTTCCATTGCAGCAGACTCCCTTAATCTCTTTCTGGAATCAATATACTCCACCGGAATCTTTTCATGCTGGAGTATTTTTTGCCCGCCCGGAGGAGGGGCAACGCTGGGGAGCGACCCGAGCGCCCGTACATATCTCGAGGGCTTTGCTATACTTCCGCGGATCAAATCACACAGCCGCTGTCATTCCCCTTCACTTGATTTGACTTGACAATATTTCGACTCCATGCAGTAAGTTGTCCTCAATCATCAGTAATTGAGTTCTACATATCCATCAGGTCATCAGAAGCTCCATTTTACAGCTAGATTTGTCACAGCTTTGTTTCCATGGTTTTGCAAGAAGCTGGCACAGGCCAGTTACATGGAGTTTTTCAGTCTTCGGCGTTTGCAGCGCCTCCGGAATATCTGCGTTCTGCGTCTCAGGTCCAAATGCTTTAGTAGATACTGCTTCGAACGCATCAAGCCCGCCGGAAGAGGTGATGCGGGAGAAAGGAGGACATAGTCACAGCCGTGTACCGGACAGCAGGTTATGGTCGGATCTCCAGTTGTATTCCATTCTCAGGAGACTACAGAAAGAGGAGAACCAGATATGAAAAGCTCGAAGCTGCATTTCGTGTTCGTTCTGACTTTTGCCTTTGCTCTTCTGGTTGCTGGTCATTCCTATGATGGATTTATTCCGGATCTGTGGGCCGAAACCGGTCAGTCATGCGGGGAACATCTGTTTTCGGCCGCAGCAGGCAGTGCGGCACAGGAGTTGAGCAGTGCCGCGCATCTGGTATCTTTTTCCCGGAAGCACCTGCTCGACAATGTTTATCAGTACACTGCCGTACTTCAGGTCGGACCCGGCGTGTTCGACAAAATCGGCATTCACCGGGTGGTGAAGGAAAGGATCCCGTGGCTGCCGGTAAGAACAAAGTATGCCGTTGTGATGCTGCACGGCGATACGTCGAATTTCGAGAGTTCCTTTCTGGGGAGCACCCTGTCCGGGGCGGTACCGAAGGACCAGTCGGCGGCTATTCATCTGGCCATGAGCGGCATCGACGTCTGGGGAATGGATCGCAGGGTAACGTTCGTCACGGATGATACCACGGACTTTTCGTTCATGAAGAATTGGGATACAGCGCTCCATCTGCGGGATACCCGGTTGGCGGTCAAGATTGCGCGGGTAGCGAGACTGCTGACGGGGTGTGGTTCCGGCAAGGTTATCCTGCTGGGACACAGCCGGGGAGCCCAGGTTACTTTTGCGTACGCCAATATGGAGACCCAACTTCCGCCCCATGCCCGTGACCTCAATGGTATCGTTCCGATTGACCTCGCCTATAAGGCCGAACCCGGAACTCCGGAGCAGCAGGCGGCTCTGGAAAGGTACACGGCATATAAGAACATGTATGATGCCGGAGTCTACAGCACTAATGAAGGCGCCCAATCCAAGTACATCGCTTACCTGGCTGCAACGGCGCCCAACGATCCCTCACCGCTCATTCCGGGACTAACAAACCTGCAGGCAGCGTACCTTGCCCTTTCCGCAACATACTTGACTTCCGCCCCTTTGAGCCCGCCCGTGCCGTTCTATCACTACCTCGCGGGAACGTTCGATGAAAATAGTATCCCAACGGGACTGCAATTCGCAAACCCGAACTATGTAATGGAAATTGCCATGTCCGCGCCGAGTTTTGTAGGGGTTGTCGAGCAACTCGATGGAGAAGCCCTGATGAGCGGCATGGACAATACCCCTTATGACGACCATCTGGCTGAAATTACAATCCCTGTCATGTATGTAGGCACGGCTGGTGGGTTCGGCGTTTCCGGGCTGTACACGACAACGCTCCTGGGAAGCTCCGACAATACGCCTTTGATCGTCCGCCTCTATCCCGAGGGATATGAAGCTCTGGACTATGGGCATGCCGATCTGCTCTGGGCTGATAACGCCCTGCCGCTTGTGTGGACGCCCATTCGTGACTGGATAAAGAATCACTGAGTTCGCAGGGAAATGATAAGATTTTTCTGAAACTCATTCCGGAAAACGGGGGAGTGATTCCCGGAGTCATTCCCCCAATTTTTCCTAAGCTTTTCTTCGCGCCTTCGCGGTCGCGAGCGAAAAAGAAACCAATTCCGCAGGCAGGCTCCGTATGCGTTCCCACGCACAGCACATTGCCGTCAACTTAACAGAAACTTAACGGGAACAAGCCGCGAAGAAGTACCGACCATTAAGAAATACGGAATAATTTCAATACTTGCGGGAGCGGTCCTGCCTGGGCGGGACCGCGATCATGCGGAGCACATTGAATTAGGACAGCCATGAATTT
>JAEZXS010000187.1 GCA_023442755.1 Pseudomonadota bacterium
TCCCTCTCTAATACACTCCTGCCTCCACAATTAGGGAGTCCTTCCACCCGATCCATTGCTAACCAAAAGAGGTGATGAAAGTGATCAGCACCGGTCTGCGAAACTGGAAGGTTCTCCTGGCAATTGCATTGCTCGGATCGGCCACCGTTTTATTTGTCATGTTTGGGCCACCCAAACTCCTTGCCAGATCGGAAACTCCGGATTTTTGCGCTTCGTGCCACGTGATGGAAGCGGAGTACGAGGCATGGTTCCATGAAGGGGCACACCGCAGGGTCAGGTGCGTCGACTGCCATCTGCCCTATGACAATATTGCTGCCCATTATGTCTGGAAGAGCATCGACGGAATGTGGGACGTGGCTGTCTTCTATTCGGGGAGAGTGCCGGAAAACATAAGAGCATCCGAGCATGCACGGAGGGTGATCCAAGGGAATTGCATCCGTTGCCACGCAACAACAGTGGAAATGATCGACAACAATCGCCGGTGCTGGGACTGCCACCGCAGGCTCATGCACATGAAAAGCGGCCTCGTAGAAACCAGATAGGCTTTTACCAATGCAATGTCGATGTCGGAGGTTACGATGATGCGCAAATCAAGTTTGTCCATGGTAAGGGGCGCCATTCTGCTCTTGTTGCTGCCTGCGTTCTACTTCCTGCCGGTGCTGACCGGATGCCAACCGAGCAAACCCGAACCCGTCAAGACCGTTACCATCCCGGACGGAGAAATCGATCCGGCAATCTGGGGGAAGGCCTGGCCCGACCAGTACAACCTCTGGAGAAAGACGGAAGAACCCGAACCGGCAGGCAAGAGTAAGTACAAAAGGGGATTTGACGCAGACAGGCCAACCTACGACAAACTGGCGGAATATCCGTACATGGCCCTGTTGTTCAGCGGATGGGGGTTCGGGGTGGAATACAACGAGCCGCGCGGGCACGCCTTCATGGTGCGCGATCAGCTTGCTGTCGATTCCTCGCGTCTGAAGGCCGGAGGCGTATGCCTGTCCTGCAAAACGCCCTTTGCGCCCAGGCTCGAAAAAGAGATGGGGGCCGACTACTACAGGCTTCCTTATGAAGATGTGATCGCCAGGATTCCGGAGAAGTTCAAAAACCTCGGGGTAGCCTGCATCGACTGTCACGACAACAGGGACATGTCTCTCAGGATCTCCAGAGGATTCACGCTCGGCAAAGCTTTGAACGCGATCGCCGTCGATCCCGCCAAACTTTCGCGCCAGGAGATGAGGGCTATCGTATGCGCTCAGTGCCACGTCACATACAGCATCCCCAAGGACAAAACGATGCATTCGACCGGCCTTTACTTTCCGTGGCAGGGAAGCCAGTGGGGCAACATCACGATCGAAAATATAATAAAGCAGTTGCGCAGTGACAATGCGTACATGGAATGGACGCAAACGGTGACGGGCTTCAAGCTTGCATTCATCCGCCACCCGGAATTCGAGCTATTCTCAAACCACAGTGTGCACTGGAAAGCGGGAGCGGCCTGTGCCGACTGCCATATGCCCTATACCCGGGTGGGCGTGCACAAAATTTCGGATCACCGCGTCATGAGCCCACTGAAAAACGACCTGCGCGCTTGCTCCCAGTGCCACGCCGAATCACCGGAATGGCTGAAGGAGAGGGTCATCGAGATTCAAGATCGGACCGTTTCCCTCATGCTCCGCTCCGGTTATGCCACCGCCACGACCGCGAAACTTTTCGAGGCCGTCCACAAAGCTCAGAAGGACGGCAAAAAGATCGATGAGGACCTGTACAAAAAGGCGAAGGACTTCTACCTGGAAGCCTTCTACCGTAGCGTTTTCATAGGGGCGGAGAATTCGGTAGGCTTCCACAATCCTCCCGAGGCAATGCGGGTGCTGGGCGACTCGATTGCCTTTGCCGTGAAGTCGGAAGCGTTCCTGAGGCAGATTCTGACCGAAGCTGGGATCAAAACACCCGCCAAGGTGCCGCTGGAAATGGCAAAATACCTGGACGACCGGGGTGGAAAGAAGCTCAAAGGAGAACCCGGAATCGAGATAAAAGACCCGATGAACCTGCAGGACATGTTCTGAGCGGGTCAGGGTTTCCGCTGTTTGCCGACGAAAAAGGGGTACCCCGTCGAAACGGAATACCCCTCAATGGGAGGCGGGTCGGCCCGCCTTTCTTTCATGCTCGACCGAAAAGCTTATTCGGCTTCCTGCCTGGCTTCTGCAAGACGCCGCGCGGTAACCTCGTCGGTCGAATAATCGGGAAGCAGGATCGGCGCAACGATCGGATCGCTGATGCCTGCCGCCTCGAGTTCCTTCTCATACTTGACCACATGGTTGAGTGTGAGCTTCTTTACTTCCACTCCCCCATTGACATACTTCGATGCCGCAACGCCGGCCCTTCTTCCAAAGGTGATAACATCCTGGAGGCTGTTGCCCATCAGGCGGTTTTCGCCGTGGAGGCCGCCCGTGCACTCGCCGGCCGAGAAGAGGCCGGGGACCACGGTTTCGGTGTCCGCGTTGATGGCGATGCCGCCGTTCTGATAGTGCAGCGTCGGGTAGACCAGCATGGGCTCCTTGCTGATGTCGATCCCGTGGCGTTCGAACTGGATGAACTTGGCAGGCAGTTCCTTGCGGACGGTGCCCTCTCCGTGCAACAGGTCGATCATCGGGGAGTCGAGCCACAGCCCGAAGCGCCCGGTCGGCGTAACGACGGCCTTGTTCACTTCGACGGCTTCCTTGATGAGTTCAGCGGATTCAACGTCACGCGGCTCGAGCGGGAAGCAGAACTGCGCGCCTTCCACGTTGAGCACGTGGGCGCCGAGGCCGCGGACTTTTTCCGTGATCAGGAGGCCGACGTTCTGTTCGGGATAGGCAACGCCGGTCGGATGGTACTGCGTGGAGGGCAGGCAGGTGGTGCCCACTCCCGCGCGGTACGCCATGACGACGCCGTCCATGGTTGCGCCGTAGTGGTTCGTCGTTGCGAAGCCCTTGATATGGAGACGTCCGTTGCCGCCGGTCGCGATGATGACCGCCTTGGCGCGGACGATGAAGAATTCGCGGGTTTCCATGTTATAGAGAATGGCGCCGCCGCATTTGCCGGTTTCATCGAGAAGGATTTCCACCGCGGGGCAGAATTCGACGACTTGGATGCTGTCTCTGCGGTTTCTCGCCTCGTCTCTCAGAACGCGCATGATTTCGGCGCCCGTCATGTCACCGGAAGAATTCATGCGCTTGCGGCAGGAACCGCCGAAGTGGCGGGCAACGATGCGGCCGTCAGGCTGCTTGTTGAACATCATTCCAAGAGCCTCGAGCCATGCGATGGAGAGCGGAGCATCGTGGGCCAGGGCTGCAACCAGGTCCGGCTGGTTGGTGAAGTGGCCGCCGCCGATGGTGTCCATATAATGATAGTAGGGGGAGTCGCATTCCTGGGTGGCCGCCTGGATACCGCCTTCGGCCATCATGGTGTTGGCATCGCCGTGACGAAGCTTCGTGGCCATGATGACTTTCAGCCCGGCGTCGGTCGCCATGAGGGCCGCCGAGGTGCCGCCGCCGCCCGCTCCAAGGATCAGGACGTCGGTGTCGAAATCGGGCGAGGAAAGATCGACCTTGTCAGGCCGCAGCAGGGAGCGAGACTCCATCACGCGGGCGATTTCCTCGGGAACGACAAGCCCCTTGTCCGGGCCGACTTTGAGCGCCCGGCGCCCTTCCTGCTGATAATCCGGATGGAACTTGCCCAGAACTTCGGCACGCTGTTCGAGCGACAGTGCCGGAAAGTTCTCGCCGCGTCTGGCCTTGGCAACACGCTCAGGTCTGGTCGCCTCAACCCTCTTGATCAGTTCTTTCATCTCAGGTGTGTAACCCATGCTATATCTCCTTGGCACGCCCGAGCGCGCCTGCATTTCGATGATCGATTCGTTTGCAGTTCGTTAAGACCGCCGATTACAGATGGCTGGTATCCTTCGGCATCCAGGAACCCAGAGGCACCATGTCGGGCTCGCGCTCACGCTCTTTGTAAATCTTTTCGAGTTCGGCGTGGCTCATCTTCTGGAGTTCATCGAGCATCTTGTCGTACTTGCCGGATTCGATTTCGGCAACGCGCTTCGTCAGGTGCTCGGCCTTCGGCTGGATGTACTTGCCATACAGGCGGCGCACCAGCTGGGCGATGTGGTACTGCGGCAGCTCGCCCATGCAGCGGCTTGCGCACATTCCGCACTGGATGCAGTCGAAGGAAAGCCTTGCAGCCCGGGCGATATCGCCCTGCTTTATAGCCGAGATATAGTCGAGGACTTCGACGTGCATCGGGCAGGCTTTGGTGCAGTTGTTACAGGCTACGCAGCGGAAGAGTTCGGGATAGAGGGCGTGAATGGCATCGGCGACGGGCTCGACCTTTTCGATATCGTACACGGCGCGGTTTGCGGGGTAGAAGGGAATCTGCGCCAGGTACATGTTGGGTTCGACAACCGTCTGGCAGGCGAGGCCGAAATAGAGTTTGTAGTCCCCTTCCCTGCGGTAGACGGTCGGGCATGCGCCGCAGATGCCGCCGCGGCAGCCGGCGCCGCGCAGGAACTTGAACCCGGCGTATTCCATTGCCTTCATGATGGTAAGGGTCTCGGGGACTTCATAACGCTTGCCCATAACATAGATGGGGATTGTCTTCGCCCCCTCGGGAAGAATAGCTCTGTCTCCAGTTGCAACCTGTCTGGGTGCTGACATCTTGTTTCTCCTTAGCGTCGAAAATATGGAATTGCTATATCACCCCGATTCGGATCAGGCCTGGACAGCCGATTCGACCGGAAAATTCTTGGCCTTGAGGAACTGTGCGGAACCGGGATCGCTCAGGTCGAGCCGGTATGCTTCCGGACCGAGGCCCAGGGCAATCGCGAGCAGCTGGCTGAAGTAGAATACCGGGATCTTTTTGGAAACCTTCTGCTGTGCAAGAAGTTCATCCTGTTTTCTGGCCAGGTTGTACTCGCAAAGCGGGCAGCTCAGTATCAGAGCATCCGCTCCCGCCGCCGTCGCACTCTCGATGATGCGTCCGACAACGTCGAGAACCGCTTCCGGATGAGCCAGCACCTGGTAGGAACCGCAGCAAACCGTGCTAGCGGCAAAATCGACCGGCGTGGCGCCGAGGGCTTCTACAAACTCGTTCATGACTTTGGGCGCGCCGGCGGGCTCGATCGCGACATCCTTGGGCCGAACAAGCGTACAGCCGTAGTAGGAGGCAATCTTGAGGCCGTTCAGGGGCACTTTGATCTTGGCGCGCAGGTTGTCCCAGCCCACCGCGTCACGCAGGAAGTTCGCGAAATGCATCACCTCGACTTCACCCTTGTAGTCAGGCTCCTCGGTCATGAAGTCGTTGATGGTCTTTCTTTTCACTTCGTCGTTTCGCATCAGGAGGTTTGCACGGGCAAGCGTGTTGTAGCACATGGAACACAAGGTAACGACCTTGTCGCTTCCCTGTTCCATAGCCCTGATCAGGTCGCGTACGGGGGCAACATGATGGATGAGGTCATCGTCGGCAAGAGAATGCACGGCGCCACAGCAGTTCCATCGCGGCAATTCCTCGAAGTCCACTCCGAGGGCCGCCATGGATGCAACCGCCGCCTCTTCCAGGTTCTTCGCCTTGGTCTTCAGGGTACATCCCGGATAGTAGCTAACTTTCATGATACTCCTCAACTCGTCATTTTTCTGAAGCAGCTGACCAGAGCTATCTGCGGCAGTTCCCTTATCGTTTCTGCAGGCAGCCTGGAGGGCTCGATCATGTTGACATTCTTGCGCAGAGTCAGAAGCCGCACGGCTTCCATGACTCTCGCCAGGTCAATGCCTCTTGGGCAGTTGGCCGAACACGTGTGACACGATGCACATGTCCAGCCCGAAGAAGAACCGGAGACGCCCTCTTCCATACCCAACTGGGCCATACGCATGATTCTTCTCGGCAGGGTTTCCATTTGGCCCGACATAGGACAGCCGCCCCCGCACGTACCGCACTGGAAGCACTTGAATATGTCCTGGCCGCTTAACTGACTGACTTTCTCGATGAACTCGTGTTTGATTGTTTTTTCGGAAATCTCAATCGGCATTTTCTTCCTCGTTTCCTTTGGCGTTCAGGAAAGACCCTGCGGCCGAAATCGCCCAGTGAAAAAAAGTACGCATACACTGGCCTGGCCGGAATTCAGGGACGCTGCCCGAAAAGGGACAGAATCCCGATATCACAGGTTTTGAAGCATCCGGATTAAAAACGGCGTGCAGCAGCAGGCAAACAGTAGCGACAACTCAGAAGGAATCCAGAATTCTTCCAAAACCGATGGTTCTACAACATGATCGAGCTGAATGAGTAACGGGTTAATAATACAATTTAGTTCAAATTATATTTTTACCTGGCAGTTAAAGCCGGCCAGGACCGGTTTGCTGATTAATGGCTGGAGATGCTTTTTAAACCAATCGGGGCATTTTGTGAAGTGCAAAATGCGCAAGTTTGCCCATTTGTCTCACTAATTCGTACAATGCAGTACATGCGCCGCCACAAAC
>JAEZXS010000271.1 GCA_023442755.1 Pseudomonadota bacterium
GGACTGGCCGGCACTCCAGTTGGCGACACGAAGAAAGGATAGTTCCAGGCCGTAATTGGAATCGGCCTGATAAGTTGCGCTCACTCTAAACCCGGGGGAAAAGCCCTGGTTGAGGTCCGTGCTGTTCAGGACCTGGGTGCCCGTCATGGTTTGCACCTGGCCGAACGAGTAAGTGCCGGGGGCCAGCGAGACGAGCGTTTGCTTCGCCGTGCCGACACGGGCCAGGGCGACCGCTTCCGCAGAGAAGGTCCATTTCGAAAAGTGAGAGGAGCGCGCTGGACCGGAATCGCCGTCGCGGTCTGACCGCGGAAGGTCAGCCGGCGTCCGGAATTGATACGGAGCCGAGGTGTTATCTCCGGCCGTAGCGGCCGCGCCGGCAGCGGGGATTGCTGCGGGGTCTGTGAATTCGGCGGTTGAGTCCAGGCTCTGGGCAGCAACGGCTTCCCAGGCCGATGCGGCTTCGAAAGGCAAACAAAGCGCCAATGCAGAAAGGAGGCAAAGCAAAGCCCTTTTCGCCTGGATTGTATGCGAAATAAACATTGTCAATTCCTTTTGGTCCTTAATTCGTTAGCTTAGCCAAAATCCTGCGACGTATCGCCCCTTGCCCCGTATGTATGCTCCGCATGTATTGTGTTTATCGGACCACAGGAAGAAGAACATGAAGAAGAATCTTACCGGATTGAATCGTCTCTGCCCCTGCCTCGCAAATCTGCCTTGAGTTGGGCATGAAGGCTGGCGCCCGTAGTCGTGCAAAATCTTACGCTAAGGGCTTTACCCGATCACGAATTCAGAACTTCCCGAACCTTCTCGACCAGGGCTTTTACGGAAAACGGTTTCTGCAGGAAATGGATTCCATCGTCGAGGATGCCTTGGTGTGCGATGACATTTTCTGTGTAGCCGGACATGAACAGGCATTTCAGTTCCGGATTCCAGGCCTTGAGCCTTTCATTGAGGTCCTTGCCGTTCATACCCGGCATGACGACGTCGGTGATCAGCAGGTGGATCGTGCCCTGATGGGACTGGTAAAGACTGAGGGCTTCTACAGGGTTGCGCACGGGAAGCACCGTATACCCGTTCTGTTCGAGGATAGTCTTGGTCATGGCAAGGATGGATTCTTCATCTTCCACCAGAAGGATCGTTTCAGTTCCTCTGAGATCCGTTCTTTCGTTTTGCCCGAGTTGACCGCTGGGGCCGCCGGCGCTCGTTCGCGGGAACCAGATCTTGAAAGTGGTGCCTTGCCCAGGTTCGCTGTAGACGTTTATGACCCCTTTGTTCTGCTGGACGATACCATAGACCGTGGCCAGTCCGAGCCCGGTTCCCCTGCCCAGTTCCTTGGTGGTGAAAAACGGTTCGAAGAGATGCTCCAGAACGTGGATGTCCATGCCCGAACCATTGTCGCTTACGGCGAGAAGCACATAGTCTCCCGGGATGAGCCCTGCATGTTCCCTGCAGAAGTTGGCGTCCAGCGACAAGCAGTCCGTCTCGATCGTCACCTTGCCGACTCCGCCGACGGCATCCCGGGCATTCACGCAGAGGTTTGCAAGAACCTGGTCGATCTGCGAGGGGTCCGCTTCAATCGGCAAAAGTTCCGTGCAGGGTTTCCACATGAGATTGACGCTTTCGCCTATGAGTCGTTGGAGCATCTGGAGCATACCCCCGACGGTTTCGTTGAGGTCGAGCACCCTTGGGGTGATTGCCTGCCGGCGGGCAAAGGCCAGCAAACGCCTGGTTAAATCGGCTGAGCGCTGGGCAGCTTTCAGGATTTCCTGGAGGTCCCTGTAAACTGTCTGCGTCGGGTCGACTTCATCGAGCGCCATTTCGGCATGGCCGATGATGACTCCCAGCATATTGTTGAAGTCATGGGCGACGCCACCGGCCAGGCGCCCGACCGATTCCATCTTCTGTGCCTGTACCAGCTGCGCTTCCAGCTTTTCTTTTGCCTCCTCCGTACGCTTCCGCTCCGTGATGTCGCGCAGGATGACGTGAATGGCATTGGTCCCCCCGATCTGGAACGGGGCTGCGAGGACTTCCACGTCGACAATCTCACCATCCAGGCGCACGACACGTTCTTCCGCCAGGGATACCGGTTCTCCGAGATCTCTGAGGCAATGAATGCGTCCGCGAATCCGTTCATGGTCTTCGGGATGGAAAAGTTCGTAAGGCGATTCGCCCAGCAGGTCTTCCATCGTCCGGGCGCCGAAAAGCTTCAGGCACGCATTGTTCAGGAGGATGATGGAGTCGTTATGATTGACGAAGATGGCATCCGGGGAATACATAATAAGGTTGCGGTACTGCTCTTCGCTCTCCCTGAGCGCCTGCTGAGCCCTGATAAGTTCGGAAATATCCGTGGCTATGCCGCACAGCCCGTAGATCTTTCCTGCCCTGTCCCGAAGGGGAATTTTGACAATCCAGTACTCGCAGTCAAACATCTCGGCCTGGAAAAGTTCTTTCCCTTCGCAATGCACCGATTCCCCGTTTTCGATTACCTGGCGATCGGATTGCCTGATTTTTTCGACTGACTCGGGAGAAAAGAAGTCGTCGGACGTTCTGCCCAGAATGTCCTGTTCCTTGCGGCCGAGCAGATCGCAGACTTTATTGTTCACGTAGGTGAAGCGATACTGGGAGTCCTTCATGAAAACGTTGGCGCCCACGTTGTTGAGAATGTCTCTCAAGCGCATTTCGCTTTCGCTCAAAGCGGCCTCGGCGTTTTTGCGATAGCGGATTTCCCTCGAAAGTCTTCGATTCCAGAAGAGTAAAAACAGGACTATTGCAGAAAATGCCGCGAGCGCCTGCCAGACAAGCGTATAATTGAAGCCGTGCTCGTATTTTACAGGCACCCACTTCTGATATATCTGCTCCCGCTCCGTTTCGGATATCGAATCCAAAGCCTTTTGAAGAATTCCGGCCAGAATAGCCCAGTCCTTTCGGACTGCAATGGATACGGAACTTACGTATGGAGTCTCCCCCGCTATCTTGATGTTGGTCAGTTTTTGTTTTACCAGGTGATAGCTGCCGACCAGCATATTGTCGATAAAGGCGAAGACCTGTCCTTTTTGCAGAAGTTCCAGCCCTGCCTGAACATTCTTTACCTTGAGCAGTTTTACCTGGGGGAAGTCTTTCTGTAACCATTCCCCCGCAGCATACCCTTCCACGACCGCAACGGTCTTCCCTGCAAGCTCTCGAACTCCGGAGATGAAGGTGACGTCGCTTTGAGCGAAGATCACGAGCGGCATTTTCATGTAGGGCCGGGTAAACGCCCAGAAGGCTTCGCGCTCGGGTGTAAACGTTACGGCGAGGGTCATGTCTATCTCCCACCGCCTCGAAAGAGGGTAGGACTCAGCCCAGCTGAGGTCGGTCACAGGCTTGAAGGTGACCCCCAGTTTCCGTTCGATGATTTTCAGGTAATCCTGCGAGATGCCGGCAGGCTCGCCACGCGAATCTGTAAACTCGACTGGCGCCCAGTCGGGGTCGACGGCAATGCTGATGACGGGATGGGCTCGCAGCCAGTCCCTTTCTTCCTCATTCAGAGTGAAGGCGGAGGAAGTCGGATCCTGCATCGAAAGTGATGCGGATTCAGTGTCTTGTGTGGGATATGAATCGATTCGTTCGCTTTGAGACGAGCCGAACGCACCGGCCGGGCAAAAAGCGCACGCAAGAGAGGTGATGATAATTGCAAGGAACAGTCTGTCGAAAGAGACTATGCCTTTCCGCTGCTTTACGCTCTTCTGCAGGTTGCCGGTCCGTTGGAAGTTCATACCAGGAAACTCCATTCGACTTGTCTCGGGTCACAAGAGGCCGGTCTCTGTTAAGCTATTGAAGAAGGAGCTTGTATGTAACCCATTACATACCTGATTGCCAATTATCATTTCTTGGCAGAAAGCACCGGAATGTGCAGAAAGGCCGGCACTTCCGGCACTAGGCGATTTGCGGCTGTCGGTTGACAGCGTTGACGGCAAACAATAGCTTATTAAGAAAGAACTATTTGAAATAGTTATGAAATTAAAGAAAACCACTGGGGAGGAAGCGATGTCCACATTCGTCATGCTTACCAAACTTTCGCCTGAGGCGGTGAAGTCTCCAAGGTCTCTCGAGGAACTGGAGCAGCAGGCGATGGACAAGGTGCGCCAGGAATGCCCGGAGGTGGAGTGGATACACAACTTTGCCATGCTCGGGCCATACGATTACATCGATATTTTCCGTGCACCTGACGACCAGGTTGCTTTCAAGGTTGCGACACTCATTCGGACATTCGGGCACTGTTCAACCGAGGTATGGACAGTTACCGAATGGGCCCGTTTCAAGGATGTGATCCGCGATCTCAAGAAAGCTGCGTAGTCCAAAAGAGGGACTTGCGGGGATACGAAAGACGGGATGAGTATTTCTCCCGTCTTTCATTTATGGACGGCTATGATTACCTGGAAGCGCCGGCAGCCGGTTTGCCGGCCGCGCTCTTGCCCATCAGGCCCAAGGTCGAATTCCAATATACGCCAGCAATGATTATCACGGCACTCAAAACTTTTATCATGGTGATCTTTCGGCAGTGGTGATGGCCACTTGCTGTAGCCGATATCCAGCGCAAACTCTTCGTCCTGCATTTCAAGATTGATGAAACCGGCTTTTTCCAGGACCTGCAAGTTCCTGCTTACCGTCGTCTCGTCCATGGTGAGCAGATCGGCCAGTTCCGAGACGCTGACCGTGGGTTCCTGGAAATGTTTGCCAGCATGCTGTACTGGGTCACCTTGAGTCCATGCAGGGGCACGTTGCCCGATTCATGCGCTCTTGCCTGCAGAAGAAAGGCGGCAGGCGGTTCTGCTTTCAAGAGTTTGTTGCCTTAGCCGAGAGATGATGATGTCATTGAGGAGTTTGCGATCATAGGGGACCATGTTGTGGAAAACAAGTTTTCGCTTCAAAGTCTCCCCTGTATGGCACAGGGCAAGCTTCCCAAATGCCTCATCGATAAAGGAAACCGAAGCAATCAGTAAGTTTCCAAAATCAATCTCGAATTGGTCGGTATCGTCCCAACTTTTCGCCAGCATTTGATTAATTACCCGCCCATCATCTCTGGTGACGGTCTTCTTTCCGCAAACCTCTAAGACATTGATTTTCATATGAGCCTCTAGGACTTAGAAAAACTCGCCTTCCTCGCCGGAAAGGAAGTATATGCTTTCTCGGTCCACATTTATTTCCAAGTTAATTATGGTCCCACTGAATGGAAGATGCATCGTTTGCTTTCTGATTCTCGATCTAGACCCAGTGTAGTCCCACAGGGCTTTCCCATCTCCCGATAAAATGCACATCTTTCCTTTGTTGACTCTAATAAAGCGCTGTATGTGCCAAAGTCCCAATCCGCCGGCCTGCTGAGAGCGGGTAGTAATTCCCTCTTGTACAGCAAGTTTTATCGCCTCATAAGAATTAGTCAACTGAGAGTACTTCGGAGCTAATCTGGTGAGAAGCCCGACTCCAAAATCAGCAACACACAACCGGATAATGTCATCCTCTTCATAGGCTTGGGCACAAACATAGCATCCTTTTTGAGAGCCGCTATGATCAAACGCATTAGTCATTATTTCGTTGATAGCAAGGGTCAGGGAACCCTGTAAGTTTTCGGACATGGTTATGGCAAAATCAAAAACCTTCACTATCTGCTCAGTGAGGAGGTAGTCGATTGCATCAAGTCGCCTCAATTGGACATGAGAACTTTCAATCTTATGTTCTTCATCGGAAAGTCGGAAGAATTTATTGAATCCTATCCCTGAAATGAATTTCCGAGTTCTTACTTTCCTGGGCTTTCGATACACTACTTTCTTCCCCTGGCTGAGACATTCGGAGATGGTTCCGGCCAGTAGCACAATCCCAAATGGGGTAAGGAAAGTGGTCCTGGTGAGATCGAAAACCACCTCACTGTCAACAGAATTTCTAGCCTGTTGGCTATAACTCAAGAGTTGATTAGAATGAGCGACTACTATGCGGTTCGGATACCGTAAGACCACCGCTTACCTCTACTAATTCGGGGAAGTTAATCGTCTCTCGCTTTGACCCAGCAATTAAGTGGTACACGAAAAATACTGGTTTTTCAAGCGCGACAAGCACGGGGCCATTGCCTTTTCACCTTCAGAATATCGTATCGATCACAATGATGTCCCCTTTCCGACAAATGGGTGGCTTGCCTGAAAAAGCAGTTGCGTTCCTATGATTTTTGCTCGTGATACCGGAAAACCCCTCCCGGAATTACCTTGGAATTTCCCACTAAAATGGCTAATTGACCTGATTCATTCTCCTTTCGGGGCATGGTAATCGTGGGCCAGCCCTTAACCAGGAGAAATGGATATGAGAAAAGCATTATGGGTTTTGCCGTGGATGATATGCCTGCTCATAATCGGTTGTGCCGGTACGCCCACAGGGGTACAGCCGGAACTGTCGAACATCCGGACCGCTCATAACGAGCTATTCGACGCCACGCTCACGCCGGCAAGAGATCAGAACAACTGCATGGGATTCTTTCTGACGGTGCGGAACCGGACTGACGCCAACCTGGCCATTCTCTGGGACGAGACGCATTATGTCTATAACGGGGAGAACAAGGGGAAATTCATGTCCAAAGATACCCCGATGCAGGACAAGGACAACCCGAAAATGTCCGTTGTGATCCCGCCGAAGGGCAGTTACACCGATCTCTTGTTTCCCTGTTCCATGGTGTACAATTCGGGTAAGGACGTGGGGTGGTTTCGCATGCCGTTGCCCGAGGGGGAAAACGGCATCCATCTGGTGGTGATGTCCGGAAACTCGATAAAATCGGAAAGGTTGCTGTTCCTTCTGCCTGCTCCGGTACTGGGGGCCGGACCATATCGGAATCTCTGAGGAATCGTGCTTTTTGAAGGAACTACCAGGCCGGAGATCGTTCTCCGGCCTTTTTTATCACGCGAAAAGCGCGGCAACCGGTTTGAAGCACTCCGGGCCGGGATTCGAGAAATCACTGATTTTCCCAATGGTGCCGGCTACTTTTATCCCCGAAAACTTCTCGATGGCTTCCATATTTTCCCGGATCATTTCCTCCGGGGTTCCAACCGTGTCGAGGAAAACGATACCGGCAATACCGATCCCCCTTACCCGCAGCGCTTCGATGGACAGAAGAGCGTGGTTGATCGTTCCCAGCCCGGCCCTTGCAGCCAGGATCACCTCGGCATCGAGCATTGCCGGCAGGTCGATCATCAGGGTAGTGGCATCCACCGGGACGAAAAGCCCTCCGGCTCCTTCCAGAATGAGAGGTGAATGAGAGGTGCTTTTTCCCTCGACCGCGGCGACCAGAACGCTCAGGTCGACGCGCCTGCCGTCGTCGCGGGCGGCGAACCAGGGCGCCTTCGGATTATGGAAGCAGTAAGGGACGGAATCTGCCGGGTCCTTCCCTCTGAATGCCGCCACATTTTCGTAAATGAATTTCGCATCGCTGTCCGTATCGAAGGGATCGCGACAGCCTGTCTGAATCAGCTTGAGGTAAAACGGGTTTTTGCCTTCCTGGTGGAAGTGCTGCATCAGAAGCAGCGAGAGTACCGTTTTCCCGATGCCCGTATCTGTACCGGTTACAAAGAACCTATCTGAGTTTTTCATGGATACCCTTCAGTGCGGAAATGAAAAAATCCATATCCTGCTCGGTGTGCAGCGCCGTCAACCCGACCCGCAATATCGCCGCGCCCAGCGGCACGGTGGGATATCGGGCGGGGAAGACGAAGACGCCTTTCCGGAAGAGTTCTTTGGAGACGGCGGCCGACAGGGCTTCATCGCCTATTTCGACGGCCACGATGTGCGCGTCTCCGCTCACGCGAAACCCTTCGCTCCGCAGCCCTTCCTTCATGAGCCGGCTGTTCCTGCCCAGGGTCTCGCGTGCTTCGTCGCTTCGGGATATGATCTCGAGGACGTCCAGGCAGGAAGCGGCATGGGCTTCGGGAAGGGTGGTCGAATAGATTAGGGGGGAAGAAAAGTTGAACAGGTATTCCTTTGCCCCCGCGGGCAGCAGGGCGAATGCCCCGAAAAGCCCGAAGGCTTTCCCGAGCGTGCCGACGGCAAAGTCCGCCACATGCCGCGCGATTCCACGCCCTCCGTTGCCCAGCGCCCCAAAGGAATGGGCTTCGTCCACCAGCGTGAAGAACCCGTATTCTTTCTTGAGCTGCGCGATTCCCTCCATGTCCAGAAAATCGCCGTCCATGCTGTAAAGCGCTTCCGTAAGCACGCAAGCCTGTTTGCCCTTGCGCGCTTCGAGCCGCTTGCGGAGGTGGGACATCGAGTTGTGTCTGAACCCGAGGAATTCGGCCCCGCTGAGCGCCATCCCTTTCACGCTGCTGGCGTGGATGTGCTTGTCGAATATTATTGTGTCTTCCTGGCCGAACAGGGCGGATACGACTCCGAGATTGGTCTGGTAGCCGGAAGGGAAGAAAACGGCGTCTTCATAGCCGAAGTAATCGGCAAATGCGCGTTCCGCCCTGGAAATGACGGAGTAGTTCGCCGAAACCAGCCGCGAGGACGAGGAAGATGAGCCGTACTTCAGGAAATTGGCGGCGACCTTTTCCCTGAGTTCCACGG
>JAEZXS010000306.1 GCA_023442755.1 Pseudomonadota bacterium
GTCCAGAAGGGCATCCTCGATTTCCTTCACAAAGAGCCCTTTTCCCCCAACCTTTGCCAAAGGCACATCGGTAATCTTATCGCCCGTGGTTTTGATGACCCGGAGCTCGACAAGAACATCGGGCCAGAGCGCTTCGACGGCGGCCTTCATCATCCCGCTTTGCTGGAGAGCAAGCATGCTCCCGCGGGTTCCTATGCGGATAATTTCCTTTGCCAACTTTCCCTCTTCCCTCAATGGCAGGTGCTGCAGCTTCCGCCCGCGCAACCGGAGCACCCGGACGAAGACGCACTCATGCGGCTGCTTGCGGCGCCCTTGTCGCCACCGCTCTTGAAGCCGCAGACCGACATTTTTTTCTGTACATTGGCAGATTCGCACTTGGGACAGGTGACGGCCTCGTCGCTGCGAAAAACGAGCTTTTCGAATTCCTCGGAGCAGTTGCAGCACGCATACTCGTATATCGGCATCTTTTCAACCTCCACTTTACGTTGTGACGAATTCAGCAGTAACAATAACATGCGAGCGCTGAACGTCCAATACTATAAGGCCGCTCCACGCGGAAGCCTGCGCTTATCGGTCCGCCTGGAGCAGTTCCGTCACTGCAGCCATGAGGAGCGGGAACATGATCTCGTGGTGTCCGAGCAGGGTCAGGCCGGTGCCGCCGCCCAGCGTGGGCCGGGTGACAACGTTTGTCTGCGGCCGGTACTGGCGCTGAAAATCCATGTTGATGGCGGTGAGCCCCTCCAGGGAGTCCCCCAGGTTCTTGGCAACGCTGACAGCCTTGAGAAAGACTTCCGGAATGATGACGGCGGAGCCGAGATTAATGAAAACCCCATGATCGAGCGTGCGGACGATGCCGCTGAACAGCTTGAAATCGGAGTAACTCAGCTCTCCGGTCGCCGCCCCGTCCATCTCCGGATGCATGTGGATGATATCCGTGCCTATGGCCACATGAACGGAGACGGGAACACCCAGGCGCGCCGCCATCGCAAGTAGGCTCATATCGGCATGGGGAGCGCCTTCGGCCAGAATGGCTTCACCGGCCGCGACTCCCAGGCCCTTTCCTCCCGCCGAATGCGCTTTCTTCACCGCACGATGAATGAATTCGGCCGTCTCGCGGGCCATGCCGAACCGGCCGCAGTCGAGATGGGCGGCAACGTCTTCTGAAGTCTTGCCGGCGAGGGCGATTTCGACATCGTGTATGACTCCCGCTCCGTTCAGAGCCAGGCCGGAGAGAATTCCCTGCTGCATGGCTTCGATCAGCACCGGATTGAGTCCCACTTTGATTGGATGAGCGCCCATGCCCAACAGGACCGTTTTCTCGTGCCTGACTGCCCGAGCGATGGCGTCTGCCGCCTTTCGTAGATCTTGTGCGGCGAGGATGGAGGGAAGACTGTCCATGAACCGGGAAAAAGAACCTCCCTGCTGCCACGGTTTACCGAATGCCTCGATGCCGACTTTGCTGCTGCGGTCCTTCAGACTTGTTGTCGTTATCCGGGAAAGATCGACGGGTTCCCAACCCGAGCGGCGAGCGCCCATTTTTCTACTCCACGGGTCCGAAAAGAATTTCTTCAACCAGGGCGCAAAAGATGTGCCCGGCAGCGATATGACATTCCTGAACGATTTGTGTGACACGGGTAGGGACGTGAAGAATAAAATCGCAGGAGTCGTCCATTTCCGTCACGGTTTCTCCGGCCAAGCCTAAGGTCACGAGGCCGTTTTGACATGACCATTTCAGCGCTTCTAAAACATTGGGCGAATGACCGCTCGTGCTGATGCCCAGAGCAATATCTCCCGGGCGGGCAAGGGCCGCCAATTGTTTGGCATAGACGGCTTCAAAAGAGTAATCGTTGCTGATGGCGGTCAGGATGGAGGTGTCGACCGTCAGGGCGATCGCCGGTAGCGGAAGACGCTCCCTTTTGAGCCGGTTAACGAACTCGGCTGCAATGTGCTGCGCATCGGCCGCACTTCCCCCGTTGCCGAAAAGGAACAGGTGACCGCCGCGCGCGAATGCTTCGGCCGTAGCTCTCGCCATTTGGGGGAGAACGCGGCAGCAGGTCGCGACCATGTTCCGTTTGACGGTAATGCCTTCGCAAAGGTGAAGTTCAGTCAACTCTCTCAATCTGGTGTTCATAGGCAATCAAAAGGCTCCGCGACGGTCATGACGAAAAAGGCCTACTCGCTGACACGTGATATTTTGGCCCCTACGGCAGAGAGCTTCTTTTCGATGTCTTCGTAGCCCCTGTCGAGATGGTAGATGCGTGTTATCTCCGTTGTGCCGGTCGCGGCAAGACCGCCAAGCACAAGGGAGGCCGAGGCGCGCAGGTCTGTAGCCATAACCGGTGCCCCCGACAGCTTTTTGATTCCGCGCACAACGGCCGTCCTGCCGTCGAGATCGATATCGGCGCCCATACGCTTCAACTCGAGCACGTGCATGAAGCGATTTTCGAAAATCTGTTCCGAAATCAGGCTCACGCCGCTGCCAATAGCCATCAGCACCATGAACTGCGCCTGCATGTCGGTCGGGAATGCCGGGAAAGGCTGGGTGCGCATATCCACGCTGCGAACCTTGCCCGTTCTGCTCACATCCAGCGTGTCGCCGTCCGGTTCAATGGTGAGCCCTGCCTGGGTAAGCTTGTGGATGACTGCCTGAAGATGATCGGGCCTGCAGCCTGTGAGCTTCAGGTGTCCCCCGGTGATTCCGGCGGCGACGAGGTAGGTTCCGGCCTCTATCCTGTCCGGTATGACCGTGCAGGAAGCCGGCTTGAGTTCCTTTACGCCGGCGATGGTGAGCTCCGAAGTCCCGATACCTTCGATCTGAGCCCCCATTGTGACGAGATATTCTCCAAGGGCGCCTACTTCCGGTTCGCAGGCGGCGTTTTTCAGAACTGTGACGCCGTCGGCAAGGCAGGCGGCCATCATGAGATTTTCTGTTCCGGTAACCGTTACCTGGTCGAACGTGATATGGGCGCCGCGAAGACGGCTGGCGCGAGCAACGACGTAGCCGTGTTCCAGTCTGATATCCGCCCCCATCTGCTCCAACCCTTTGAGATGAAGATTTATGGGACGGGCGCCTATAGCGCATCCGCCGGGGAGGGATACCCGGGCGCGGTGGTATTTCGCCAGCATGGGACCGAGCACGAGAACCGAGGCGCGCATGGTCTTTACGAGGCCGTAAGGCGCTTCGAAAGTATCGATGTCGGACGTGTCGATTTCGAGACTGCCGTCGTGCGCGGTTGTCGCTCCCATGTGTGCGAGCAGGTTGCGCATGGTCTGGATGTCGCGAAGATGCGGAGCGTTGTGAAGGACGTGCCTGCCATTGGCGATGAGGGTTGCGGACATGAGAGGGAGGGTGGCGTTCTTGGCCCCGCTTATCCGCACTTCCCCTTCGAGGGGAACTCCCCCTTCTATAATGAGTTTATCCATCTATATTATCCCTCCGTGTTTCGGATGAGCAAAACACGTTTTATTCCGGAGTAGTCGCGGATAAATTCGAACCTCCCGGCCAGTTTGCCGGAAAGTTCACCTTCAAGGACATCGGCCTGCTGATACCCTATTTCGACGAGCAGCGCGCCCGTGTGTTTCAAAAAGCTCGAATAGGAATCCAGTATTTCATGAATGATTTCCAGGCCATGTTCTCCTCCACCCCTCAGGGCGGAGTGTGGCTCATAATTGGCTATTTCAGGTGCAAGGTCAAGCATTTCCGATTCGGCTACATAGGGCGGATTGGAAACGATGAGATCGAATGTGTGAGCCCGAACGAGAGCCGTGAAAAGGTCCATTCCGGCAAACCGGATGCGATCTTCCACCCCGTTGCGCACGGCGTTTCTCCTGGCGAGCACAAGGGCTGCGGGGGAGATGTCCGTTGCCAGCACCCGGATGTCGGGTCTTTCGTGTGCCAGCGCAATGGCAATTGCACCGGATCCCGTGCACAGGTCGAGAACGAACCGTGGCCGGCCGCCGGCGATTTCGAGAGCCTTCTCCACGAGGATCTCGGTCTCGGGGCGCGGGATGAGAACCGCGGGCGTGACTTCGAACTCCAGAGACCAGAACTCCTGTTTCCCCACGATATACTGCGTGGGTTCAAAAGCCGCCCTGCGGCGGACAAAATCGCGATAACGGGCCAGCTCTTCCGGGGCAAGCGGTTTGTCGTGATTGAGATAAAGCTGAATACGCTCCATCCCCAGGACATGGGAAAGCAAAACCTCGGCAGCAGCCCTGGGCTGTTGGATGCCTTTATTCGTGAAGTATTGCGACGTCCACTGAAGGACTTTCAGGATGGTCCACTTCTCTTCCATCCGGCGCGCCTCAGAGAATATATGGGGCTGGTTGAACGAAAATGCAACCAGCGGGAAAGTCGGAATTCTGTGCCATCGTAGTTGATCCGGTCTTCATTGGAGAAAGATCAAATTTGACAAAAGCAATGCCTTTCCGTCAAGAGCGAATGCGTGCATGTATGAGAACATGGGATTTCGCGATAGGGAAGGGACAGGTGGAAATAAGCCGGCTATTCGTCTGCTTCGAGAGACTCGTGCGGGGCGAACAAGCCCTCTTTTTCTTCGTCCGTGACCCCCTGCGGGATGACGGGGCCAAGAGGCTGCGAGCAGACGCGGTTTCTTCCCGTAGATTTTGCCTCATACAGGTATTGGTCGGCTTTATGGAGAAAATCTCCGATGGAGAAGGCGTCGACATGACGAAAAACCGCTACGCCGAAGCTGGCTGTTAACGAAACGCTCTGCCCGCTGAGTGCGACTGGTGTGGAGCTGAGAATCGCCCGCAGACGTTCTGCTATATTTAATGCCTGCAGGAGCGATGTGCTCGGCAGGATAAGGGCGAATTCCTCTCCGCCGTATCTGCACGGGATATCTATAAGCCTGATGCCTTCCCGCAGTATTTTGCCCACAAATGCAAGAGCCGTATTGCCGGCTTCATGTCCATATTTCGTATTGATATGCTTGAAATGATCGAGATCAAGCATTATCAGGCCGGTAGGAAGCTTGGAGCGGCGGGTCCTCTCCATCTCCATTTCCAGGGACTTCTGCAGATACCGGAAATTATACATACCGGTAAGAGCATCTACGTAAGACAACTCCTCGAGCCTGCGGCACTCGGCACGCAGCCGGTGGAGTTCGGCAATCAGGGAACACTCTTCCGCCCCGGCGGGACAACAGGTATCAGAGTGTGATATATTCCCCAATAAGGGCCTCCTGGAAGTCAAAGGCAATAGAACGGGTATCAGTTTCTATATGAGACCCGATAAGAATTCAACACAAATCGGGAAGCCGGCAGGCCTTCAACCGTTTCCGGCAACCGAAGCCGTCCTTTGTTCCTTATGCAAAATGAGGGCCATTCTAACCCTTACGCTCCGTCCTCACAACCTGGAACGGAAAGACGGGAAAATCCACACCGAATCGTATCCAGCCGTTCGGGTGGGCATCCGTCAGAAGATTGCCGCTGGGACCTTCAAACCGGTCAAGGGTGTGAAAACGAGAGGAACCGTCAGGGTAGATGAATTCGAGGATCTGCCCGGCGCCGAGCCGGGATCGCGCCTGGAGCCATATGCTACCGGAAGTTTGGGGAAAGGGGCCGTTGCCGTTCAGTTCTTGCGCATTCCTGAAGCCGACGTCGCCGACGATGCCGGCCAGCGTGTGGGTCTGGATGTAGGATACCTCGGGCTCGATATTCGATGAGGGCTGTTCGGCATCCTCATAGAGCAGTCCTTTCGTGTAGGGCCGATGGCTTACGCGTTTAAGGTCCTGCATCCATCGCTCATCGATCTCGAAGGCCTCCGGCCGGGCCGCACAGCGGTCGATCGCCTGGCGGTATGCACGGGTTATGCTTGCAAGATAGAGCACCCCTTTCATGCGGCCTTCTATCTTCATGGAGGCGATCCCGAGGTCCGCGAGCCTGCACGTGTCCTCGATAAGGCATAGATCTTTGGAATTGAAAATGTATGTTCCCCGGCCATCCTCCTGAACGGGGAAATACTGCCCCGGGCGCTTTTCTTCGACCAGACTGTAGGACCATCTACAGGGTTGCGTACAGGCGCCGCTGTTTGCGCTGCGATGATTGAGAAATGCGCTGAGCAGACACCTGCCGGAATAGGACATACACATCGCGCCGTGGACAAAAATTTCGAGGTCGATATCCGTGCTCTTCGCTATCTCTCGCAGTTCGGAAAAGGTCAGCTCGCGCGCCAGATTGATGCGGCTGACCCCCTGATCGCGCCAGAAACGGATGCTGAGAGAGTTGGTGGTGTTTGCCTGGGTGCTGAGATGCAGCGGGACCCGAGGCGCGTATGTCCGGGCAAGGACCAGCACGCCGGGGTCCGAAACAATAAGAGCGTCGACGCCCAGTTCGTCCAGGTATTCCAGATAAGCGGGGAGTTTCCCGAGGTCCGCTTCCCGGGCGAACACGTTGACCGCGATGTAGATTTTCTTTCCGAGTCGGTGCGCCAGGAAAGTTGCCCCGGCGAGTTCCTCGTTGTCGAGATTGTGGGCAAAGCTTCGGAGACCGAAGTCTTTTCCCGCCGCATAGACCGCATCGGCACCGTAGAGAAGGGCTACCCTGCATTTGTCGAAACTGCCGCCCGGTGCGAGTAATTCGGGCTTCCGCACCGCCTGGTTTTGAGCTGGTTGGAGCATATTTGGAATTTCCGGGTTAAGATTAATGGTTTTGGAAAACATGCGCATTTTAAACGGATCGGGAATATTTGACAAATCGGGTATCCGAAGGTAGTTATCCATATCGGTCACAGGAGGAGGCTTTTTTACTCCAGTTCGCAGGGGGGTATCATACAGAGTAGCGACAGCACCCATTCTCAGCTCGGCTGTTCGGAGGAGAACAGAATTGCCTGGCTTTCGCTCAAGCTCGTTCCGGGCCTCGGGAATCGCTCTATCCTGCGCCTTCTTGAAAACTTCGGTGCGCCTGAAGCTATACTGGCTGCAAAGCTGAAAGACTTGCTGGCCACCGGAGCAGCTCGTGAGAATGCTCTTCAGGAGTTGGCTCACAAGCGCTTCAGTTGCGATCCCGAATCCGAATGGAAGAGATTGGGTGAGTTGGGGTTCAGGCTTATCTGCCTGGGCGATGCGGGCTATCCTTCGAACCTGGCCGAGGTGCCGGACCCGCCGGCCATTCTGTTTTCGTCGGGAAAACTGGAGCCGAGGGATCTCGTGTCGATCGCCGTAGTCGGCTCCCGGTTTGCTTCACCTGCAGGACTGATCTTCACGGAGAAGCTTGCGGCGGATCTTGCCCGGCACGGCGTTACGGTAGTGAGCGGCTTTGCGGTAGGCATCGACAGTGCCGCTCATAGAGGGGCTTTGAAGGCGCGAGGCCGCACTCTTGGCGTTCTGGGCTGCGGGCTTGACCGGAACTATCCTGCGATCAACGCCGACCTGAGGGGGGAAATATTTGCATCGGGGGCGCTGATTTCCGAATTCCCGCTTGGAACGCCTCCTCTGCCCGGGAATTTTCCGGCGAGAAACCGAATAATAAGCGGTCTCGCGCTGGGAGTGGTCGTAGTGGAGGCCGCGGAGAGGAGCGGCTCTCTCATCACTGCACGTTTTGCCCTGGAGCAGGGCAGGGAAGTCTTCGCAGTCCCGGGGATGGCCCAGAGCATGCGAAGCACGGGGCCGCACAAATTGCTGAAACAGGGTGCGAAGCTCGCCGAAGGTGTCGAAGATATATTGGAGGAAATACGGCCTTTTCTCCGTTCAGGATCGAGGAATGCAGAGGAGACGCCCGCGGAGGAATCCGCTCAGGACATCGGCTCCGAAGCCGAACTGGTGTTGAGGGCGGTCGACAGGTTTCCAAAACATATCGACGAAATAGCTCATTCCATTGGGATGCCGGTGCAGCGGGCCGCAGCAGCTCTGCTCTCCCTCGAACTCCGGGGGCTTGTCGCACAGCTCCCGGGAAAGTATTTTATTTGTAAATAAATGCCGGCCGTAAGCCGTTCTATTGTAAAAGTTCGGCGCGGACCGCGAGTAAGATTCGAAAGGTAATCGCTAGATGTCCAAATCTCTGTTGATCGTTGAGTCTCCTACCAAGGCAAAGACCCTGGAGCGCTACCTGGGCAAGGACTTTATTGTCAAAGCTTCAGTCGGGCATATCAAAGACCTGCCGGGGAACAAGCTCGGCATCAACCTGGCCGAGGAATTCAAGCCGGAATACCAGGTCATGCACGGTAAGAAGAAAGTTATCGATGAACTGAAGAAAGCGGCTTCCAAGGCAGAAACCATCTTCCTTGGCCCTGACCCCGACCGGGAAGGCGAAGCGATAGCCTGGCACATTGCCGAAGAGATCAAGGCGGGCGAGAAGCCCGTGCGCAGGGTGCTTTTCTACGAGCTTACCCAGAAGGCGATCAAAGAAGCACTGGCAAATCCCGACGAGCTGAATCTGAAGCTCTATGAGGCGCAGCAGACGCGCCGAATACTGGAT
>JAEZXS010000314.1 GCA_023442755.1 Pseudomonadota bacterium
AAGTGCTCTCTGATCGAGTTGTATCCAGCCGCGGCAGGCGCAACCAGCGTGGCGTCAAAAAGAAAATGAGCTGCTACAACGTACGTAAGAAGGCCAAGGCCCTACAGCAAGGAAAAGCTCAACCTCAGTATTGGGATTAAACGAGTGCGGCCGGAGAGGACTCCGGCCGCAAATATAGGGGGCTTTTGAGGCTACCCGCCCTACCTGGTCACGGCGATGTATCTTTGCCCCTGTTCGTTTTTCACAAGGAGGAGGAGGAGGGAGTCTCCGGCCTTGGACACCTTGTCCTTGAAATCCTTTGCCGATTCCACATTCTGTCGGTTCACTTCCAGGATGATATCCTCACCCTTCACGGATGCGCGCTGGGCCGGGCTTCCGGGTTCCACTCCGACGACCAGGACGCCGCGGTCATCCTTCAGTCCCAGTTGCCCGGCCGTTTGCGGATCGAGGTCCCGCACTGCAAATCCCCATTTCCCCCGATCCTGTCCTTCCGCCTCTGCGCGCTGATTCTCGCCCGAATTCATCCTGGCGATAACGGCTGTAACATCATGCACCCTGCCGTCCCGAACGATGGCGACGGGCACCTCCCGGCCTACGGCCGTCCCGGCCACCATCGCGGGAAGCTCCTGGGCACTCCGGACCGGCTTGCCGTCAAAGGAGACGATCACATCGCCGGCCTTTATCCCAGCCTTTTCTGCAGCCCCCCCGCGCACCACACCGGCCACCAGGGCGCCCTCGCTTCCTTTCAGATCCATTGCCGTAGCCAGTTCGGGCGTAATAGCCTGGATGTTTGCTCCCAGGTATCCCCGAGTTACTTCTCCTTTCGATTCCAGCTGCGGGATGAGCGGCTTTGCCGTGTTGATAGGTATGGCAAACCCCAGCCCCTGGCCCGAGGCAACGATTGCCGTATTGATGCCGATTATCTCGCCTTTCATATTGAAAAGAGGGCCTCCGGAGTTGCCCGGATTGATGGGTGCATCGGTCTGGATGAAGTTATCGTATGGCCCCGCACCGATCACACGCCCCTTGGCGCTTACGATCCCCGAGGTGACCGTGCTGCCCAGCCCGAAAGGATTGCCGATGGCCATGACGTAATCGCCGACCTTCATCTCATCCGAGTCTCCGACCGTTGCATAAGGCAGGTTGTCTCCCGTCTTGATCTTCACGATGGCCAGATCGGTCAAAGGATCGCGCCCGATGACCTGCGCCTTGTGCTCGCTCTTGTCGCTCAAGGTCACCTGCACTTCCTTCGCGCCCTCAACCACATGGTTGTTCGTGAGAATGTAGCCCTCGGGAGAAATGATCACACCCGATCCCGCTCCCTGGACGACCCGGCCGGGAGAATTCGGCTGATTGAAAAAGCCTCCGAACGGCCCGAAGGGCGAATCCCCGCCGCCAAACCCCATCCTCTGCACCTTGCTTATGGTAACGTTTACGACCGAAGGGGTCAGCTTACCCGCCAGCGCGGTAAACGGGCTCTCCGCTACCGGCTGCACCGAGCCGGGTTGTGACTGCACAAAGGGAACAGTCGCCCCGGCCGGCTGCCCCCCGTTAAATCCCGCCGAAGTCAGCAGCCCGCCCACAAAAAAAGACAGGGCCACCCCCACAACAGCTGTTATGCCGAATCGCTTGCCTTCACCTTTTCCGAACATTGAGTTCCTCCTTATATCGAATGCATTCCCCGAATGTATTTTGAAGTATTCCGCCTGCTCGGGTATGAATGTAAGGGGGCAAGATTAAAGGAAGGTTAAATGAAGATTAGAAGTTTCTCATGAAAGATATTTCAGGCGGCGACACCAGTGTTTTTCGTGGGAGAGGCTTCAGCCTCGCAGATTGATGACAAACTCTAAAATCATCGGTGGTCGTCATTCCGGCGAAATCACGCGTCTCGCGTGAGGAATCCAGTGTTTTCAAGTACTTCTGGACCCCGATGCCTGCCCCGGACCCGATCCGGGGTTCGTCGGGGTGACGGATTGAGGGCTTTTCAACAGTCTGAGAGGCTTCAGCCTCGATGCCGTTTGGCAGGCGGCAAAGAACAAGCCTGCCCCCAGGTTCACGCCATCGGAATCAGAACCTTGAATGTGCTCCCTCGCCCGGGGGTGCTCTCCACCTCTATCGTCCCGTTATGAGCGGCGGCGATGGAGCGTGCGATGGATAACCCCAGGCCCGTTCCCCGTTCCGCGAGCGAGCGCGCTTCCGAGGCCCGGTAAAAAGCCTGAAAAATACGCTCCCGGTCTTCGGCGGGGATGCCTATGCCCGTATCCGAAACAATGATACCCGCCAGGGCGCCCTCACCTTTCAACGCGAGCGTGACCGTGCCGCCCTGCCCCGTATACTTGATCGCGTTGTCCGCAAGGTTCGATATCATCCGCTGGATGCGTTCGCGGTCTCCCGGGATGATGAGGGGCTCCGCCGAACCGATGCGGAACTCCACGCCGTTTGCTTCGGCAAGGGGTTTCAACTGGCGGTGAACCGTTTCCACCACCTGCTTCAGATCGACCTCCTGCCGGTCCATGCGAAGGACTCCCGCATCGGCGCGGGCAAGCAGCAGCAGGCCTTCGACCAGGCGGGCGATCCTGTCGATCTCCTCCAGCGCGCTCTTGAGAGTCTCTTCGTATTCGGCAGGCGTCCGGGTCGAGCGCAGGGCCACTTCCAACTCCCCTTTCAGGATGGTCAGGGGCGTCTGGAGTTCGTGCGAGACATCCGAACTGAACTGGCGCACCTGCCGGAACGAGTCGTCCAGGCGGGTGAGCATCTGGTTGAGGGTTTTCGCAAGGTTGTCCAGTTCATCCCCGGTCCCCGTTTCTTCCAGCCGCTGGTCTAGGTGTTCGGAGCTGATTCGCCGCGCGGCATGCGTTATCGTGCCAACGGGCTTGAGCGCGCGATGGGCTAGAGCCCAGCCGCCCGTTCCGGCCATGAGCAGGCCGAAGGGCAGCAGTCCCGCCATGATGAGAAGAAACCGGAAAAGCGTTTCCTGGAGATTTTTCAGGGACATGCCGACCTGGACGATGTTTACCATCCGCCCGCCCTCGATGATCGGCATGGTCAGGACGCGAACCGGGTATTCGTCCAGTCCCTGTACGGTTTCGTAGGAAGGAAGTCCCCGCAGGGCATTTTCCAGGGCTTCCCTGCTGAGTGGAAGGCGCCTGGATGAGGAATGCTGATCCTGGCGGTTTCCTGACGGGTCCCGCATCTGAAAATAGGGGTCCCAGGGCGAGAACCCGAAAAAGCGCCGAAAAAGCTCGTCTATTTCAGATTGGGGAAAGGCCCTGGACCTGCCGTGGGCCTGTTCCGTCAAGGCGCCGGCGACGCTGTGCAGCGCCGTATCCATCTCACGGGAGAGGCTGTAGGACAGAAGGCCGTAGGCCGCTCCCCCCACGATCAGCAGTGTGACCGTCAAAAGGCTGGTGTACCAGAGTGTGAGGCGCGTCCGGACGGATCTGATCAACTGTCACTCCTCTTTCAGGACGTAGCCGACGCCGCGGACCGTGTGGATGAGCTTTTTCGAGCCCTCCGCGTCGATCTTTCTGCGAAGATAGTTCACATAGACGTCGATGATGTTTGTCGCGGAATCGAATCCGTAGTCCCAGACATGTTCGGAAATACTGGTCCTGGTGAGTATGCGGCCCGGATTGCGCATGAAATAATCGAGTAGGGCGTATTCCTTCGCGGTCAGGTCGATCTTGCGGCCGCCCCGGGACACCGCGCGGTGGACGGGGTCGAGGACGAGATCGGAGAACTGGAGCATCGACTGCCCTGCACCGGCCTGCCGCCTGAGAAGAGCCCGTATCCTGGCAACGAGTTCGTCGAATGCGAACGGTTTGGTCAGGTAGTCATCGGCACCCGAGTCCAGCCCCAGGATCTTGTCTTCGATGTTTGCCCTGACGGTCAGCAGCAGCACGGGGGTGTGCACCTTTTCTTTGCGCAGCTCGCTCAGGACGCTCAACCCGTTCATCCCGGGAAGATTGATGTCCAGTACGATCAGGTCATGAACCCCGTCCAGGGCCATCTGCAGACCGGCCTTGCCGTCATGGGCCAGATCGACGGCATAGCCTTCCTCCTCGAGCCCTTTTTTGATGAAACTGGCAACCTTTTTTTCATCTTCGACGACAAGGAGCCGCATCGGCCCTCCCTTAAAGGTCTGAATTCAGGGAATGAATGACTGAAGCTTGATTTTACCACCAGGAGTCTCGAAATGAAAATAACTCATCAGGGTAAGGCCGGCATCAGGTTGGGATTTGGGGATGGCACCCAAACCTCTCAGGCTAAAGAAAGGCTGTATTTAAGGGCTTTATCGACCTGAGCCATTACAGAGTCGGAAAGGCTTGCAATCGCAGGACAAACGAGTCGGCGCTTGTCGATGGTACGAACTTGGGAAAGGTTGACAATTGAAGGTTTTTTCAATCCTTCTTCGATGCCGGCCGGCACACAAATCGGATAGGAGGCTTTCTTTTCAGAATATTCCGTGATCACAGCAACTATGGTTGTTGGCGAATATGCATTCCCGATATCATTTTGAATGATCAAAACAGGCCTGGTCTTGCCTGTCTCATTGCCAACGACCGGGTCCAAACCGACATAGTAAACTTCACCACGCTTCACCTGCAAGGCGCTCAAGGGGCATCCTTCTCTTCCCGGAGGTTCTCTGCATCGGCATGTTTAAAATCATCGGCGATTTCGAGGTTTTCCTCTGCCAAATCGAGATAAGCTTCGCGCATCTTCTTTTCGAATTGCTCTCGTTCCACCCAGGCGAGCTTCTCCTCAATTGACTCGCGCACAAGCGCGGAGACTTTTTTCCCCTGAATTGAGGCGATCTTGCTCAGTCGTTTTTTTAGTTCGACCGGAACGATCAGGTTAAGTCGGGTGTCTTTGGCTGATAATTCCTGCGCCATTTTTGATCCTCCATTTACACATAAATACTGTGCAAATAAATTAAGCATAAAATTACTGCCGATGCAAGCGCGGAAAGGAAAATGAAGGTCGGGGCGTTAAATCCGGCGGTTTCCGTATGAATTTTTGTGGAAGCGGCTTCCAGCCGCGATGATTTGACATCCGGGGAAAGCGCTCTATCAGCCGCCGGCAGCAGCTTGACAGACACGCAAGGGCAGAGCCTCGCCGGCTTTTCAAGCATCGAGGATGAAGCCTCTCCCACCCCCGATATTCGTTGGAGATGGCGGCCATTCTGTTCAAGAGCAATCTGTCTGAAGACAACGGCAAAGCAGGCAGCCGGAATCTGATACCGTGGTCCTACGCCATCACCTTCCGCCAGAAATCCAGAAGTATCTCTCTCTGGCGCTCCGGCCCATACCCGGCCGCGGTCTCCGCCGCGCGGCGCCGCATCTGCGTGATCCTCTCGCTGCCCTGTTTGAGAAGGGTGCAGACCTCCCCCAATTTATTCACGCACTCCGTAAGATTTTCCTCCGCGCACCAGAATCCATTGTCGCCACGAGCATAGTCCAGACCGCCCCAGCCGTGGAACCCCACGACGATGCAGCCGCATGCCATCGCTTCCACGGGCGGCAGGCCGAATCCCTCGAACCTGTTCATGGAGAGGAAGACGGCTGACTGCCTCAGCGCCCTTGCCACTTCTTCCTCGGGGGCTCCGTCGAGCACGGCCCACGGAACATCCGCATGCTCCCGGAATACCTGGCGGAACGCATCGTGGATGAATTTCACCTCGAAGGAGCGCTTCCTCGGCATGACGGCAATCCGGAGATTTTTCGGCTCGGACCGGAAGATATCGGGCCGTATGGCATACGGAACCACCGGGACGTCGTTATATCCCAGCGCCCCCTCAACGAAAGAGCGAATCTGGTCCGAAGACGCAATGACCCCATCGATGTTGAGGCTCCTCCAGGTCTCCCCGTCCGGCAACCCTGCGAAGATATAGAAATGATTCTGACAGAAGACGAATTTTTTCGCAGGAACACCCTTTACCGCAAGCAGGGCGGCCGCAAAATCCTCCGGGATTACGAGCGCATCCCGGGGCATGACCTGGAAGTTTTTACCGGTGTAGAGTATCGGAACATCCCTGTCGAACCAGGCCGGCCTGAACCCTTCCCCCGAATGCACCACAAATGCGGGGAAGCCCGCTTTCGAAAGGTGCAGCACGTGCTCGTAGATATTCTTTATGCCTCCCGAGGGAGACGGGTTGTCATGAACCAAGTAGAGTATGCGGCCGTCCATATTCTTCACCCTCCAACGAGTCTGGTTGGAACCGGGAGTGTCACTCCGTTGACGTTGTTCAACCAGGAGAGACATTTATGCAAAATACCGACCAGTATATTGAAATGTATGAAGATTACGCGGCAAGTTCGAGAAACCGCCTCGCCATGAGTGGGGCCTTACCCTCATCCTCGTGTTTGAAAAACACGAAAACGTCCTTCCAGCCCTGTTCCCGCACACGATGTGCCCGGTTCCCGAGTTCAACATCGTCGTAGTCCGGGCGCCGCAGCCGCAGATAACCCCAGTCCGCAGTCGCGACGAAGGGTACCTCGAGGTCGGTTTCCGCCTCGGCGATGCACAGCACGGCCCGATGATCGTTCAACAGCCCGAAGACATCTTCGTCGAACCACGATTGATGGCGAAATTCAAACGCGGTTCTACGCTCCGACGGCAGCAAAGCCAGAAAATCGCGCAGCCGGGGAATATCTTTTTTCAGATTTGGCGGCAGTTGGAACAGCAGCGCCCCCAGGCGATCCTTCAGCGCCCCGGCGACCTCGAGCAGATAGGACACCGAATCGGCTACGTCCTTCAGCCTCTTGATATGGGTGATTTGCCGCGATGCTTTCAGCACGAATTGGAAATCCGTTGGGACTTCACCGGACCAGGCTTCCAGGACGGATGCCGTGGGCATGCGATAAAAAGTGTTGTTGATTTCCACGGCGCGGAAACGCTCAGCGTAATACCGGAGCATGTGTTTTCCCGGCAGGTCCGCGGGGTAAAAGGAACCCTTCCATTCTTTATAGGAATAGCCGCTGGTGCCGACGTAGAGGTTCACCTGTCTCTCCTGTATATGCCTTAGAATAGTAGTAGACATTACGACCGCATCGCACCAGTCCCGCCCGAGTTATAACCGGGCTTCCAATTCCGTGTCGCAGCAACTCTTGACTTCACCCCGGCAAAAGCCGGGGGCCAGAAATACTTGAAACAATACTAGATTCCGACTTTCGTCGGAATGACGAAGTTTGTTTCTACACCGTTGGACCTAAGTTGAACTAGCTGGTCAGCTTTTGTCCGACCTTGCTTTCAGATTCTTCCGGAAGTGGTTTTTCGAGTTCGGGGATTTCTTCGTCAATCCACGCCGATAACAGCTTGTGCGCCACGGCGAGCACCACGGGGCCCACGAAGATACCTATCAGGCCGAAAGCTATCAAGCCGCCCACCACACCGGCGAAAATGAGCAACAAGGGAAGATCGGCGCCCTTCCTGATCAGAACGGGGCGCAAAAAATTGTCCATGGTTCCGACTATCAGCCCCCAGACGAGAAGAAAAGTGCCCCAACCCGTGCTCCCGCTCCAGTAAAGCCAGACCACCGCCGGAATCAGCACGAGCGAAGGACCGATCTGGGCTATTGCCAGCATGAACATCAACGCCGTCAGCACGGCGGTAAAGGGAACTCCCGCGACCGCAAGCCCTATACCGCCCAGGACCGACTGAGCCAGGGCGGTCACTACGACGCCGAGGGCAACGCCTCGAACCGCCTGGCCGGCAAGGATAACCGAATGGTCCCCGCGTGGCCCGGCGAGCCGGTGTCCAAAACGCCTCACTCTTTTCGCGACATCCTCACCGCGAGCATAAAGAATTGAAGAAAAAGCCACTGTCAGGAGGAATTGCAGGACCAGGGCGCCAAAGCCGCCTACCTCGGCCATGAACCACCTGATGGCCCTGCCGCCGAATGGGGCCAGTTTTTTCATGAAATCCTGTATTCCCAGAGCGGCAATCTTTTCCCATGCCGCCTTGAGATCGGCGCCAACGAGCGGGACATCGTGAAGACGCGCCGGCGGAGGTGGGAACTCAAACTCCGAAGCAGACTTCACCCAATCCCCCATCCGATCCGCATTGGCCACAATCGTTCCGATGGCCAGCCAGAGGGGCACCACGAGAACGCAGAGAAGGACCACCGTCATGACTGCCACTGCCAGCGATCTGCGCCCCCAGAGCCGACTTTGGATCGAGACCATCAACGGCCATGTCGCCGTGACTATCATTACCGCCCAGATCCCCGCACCCAGAAAGGGTTTGATAATCCAGAGAGACGTACCGATCAGGACTCCAAGAAAGAGTACCGCGAGGAAAATGCGGGTGATGTCGCGTTGAGTGTCTGCCAT
The DNA here is from genome assembly GCA_023442755.1 of Pseudomonadota bacterium. Classification (GTDB taxonomy): domain Bacteria; phylum Desulfobacterota; class Syntrophobacteria; order Syntrophobacterales; family Syntrophobacteraceae; genus SbD1. Next base: position 8,331 of record JAEZXS010000314.1, read on the forward strand.
TTGTTCATCCTCCGTTATTGCTTTGATCTCCGCGGACCGTTTCCCACTGACGTTTGCTGAGGCAGGGCCCCCATTTCTTCCGGGGGATGAGCCGGTCTCGCGCCTTTTCAAGCCGCTTATGCTCTTTGGTCATTAATATCTCATATCTGCGGCCTCATTGCAGTTCAGCGATATTCGCCCGATACGGGGCCACTTCGACTATTGAATCCATATCATAGCGGAAGGGATGAAAAAGTGACATCCGGAATGTCGGTATCCGGCGGACTCTGGTCCGGGAGAACAAACCGGAAATGCATAGAGGGCTTTTGAAGAATCACCTTTTTGATTGACGCAAATGCGTTTCAAACCTAGGCTTCATCCATGTTCCAATTCGAAAAAAGCAAAGTGAAGGGACCAGTATGGACATAGTCTTCGAACCTCTTGCGGACAGCTCCCGCCATGCGGTTATCGACATTTTCAACCACTATGTCGAAAACAGCTTCGCAGCTTACCCCGACCACGCGGTTCCCTACGATTTTTTTGACATGTTTCTGAATATGTGCCGGGGATACCCTGCGGTTGTCGCCAGGAAAGAGGATGGGGAGGTGATCGGCTTCGGGATGCTGCGCCAGTTCAACTCTATCCCGGCTTTTTCGAAAACGGCGGAAATCACCTACTTTCTGAAACCCGGATTCACCGGCCGAGGTGTGGGAAAAGCGATTCTCGAACACCTGGAGGCAAAGGGAGCGGAGCGGGGAATCACTTCCATCCTGGCGGGCATATCTTCCTTGAATGAAGGCAGCATCCGGTTTCATCTCAAAAACGGATTTTCGGAATGCGGGCGGTTCAAACAGGTCGGCGTGAAAAAGGGCAAAACCTTCGACGTGGTCTATTGCCAGAAGATGCTTTCATAAGACGCAATGGAACGGCACAGACCCCGGAGAGCAACCTACAGGACGTTTTTCGAAGCAAGAAAGTCCCTCATCCTGGCGACGTTGTGCTCTACCCGGTCGCTTCCGGGGATCACCAGGTCGGCCCGGGACCGGCAAGGTTGGATGAACCGCTCATGCATCGGCTTAACGGTTGCATTCCATTGGCGGATGACCGACTCTTTCGTGCGACCGCGCTCGATGGTATCCCGCTCGATCCGCCGTGACAGGCGGAGATCTTCTTCGACGTCCAGAAAGATCCGGAAATCGAGAACGTCCTCCAGCAGCCGGTTGTAGAGCGTGAAAAGGCCTTCCACGATGACGAACCGCGCCGGAGTGATCGTGACGGTTTCTTCCTTTCTGATGTGCCGGACGAAATCATAGACGGGCTGGAGTATCGTTTTGCCGATGAGAAGGCCGCGAACGTGATCGGCCAGAAGGTCCAGGTCGAGGGCTTCAGGGTGGTCGAAGTTAAGGCCTTCCCGGGCCGACTCCTCCAGGTGGCTGCAGTCCCGATAATAGCGGTCCTCGTGGATGACCACCGCCGAGGCCGGTGCAACGCCGGCAGCTACCGCATCCGCTAGGGTTGTCTTGCCCGCCCCCGTTCCACCCGCCACACCGATGACGTATCTTTTCGCCAAATGCCCGCCCGGCTGCGATTTCATTGCGGTCTATTCATCCGATGCATTCAGGATTCCTCTACAGGTAAGAATTCGGACAGTACGATATTCGTTTCGTCAAGTCAAACGCAGATGATCGCCCGGAAATATCGGACTCTCGCCTGGCCTGCAAAGCATTGAATAAAGATAGATGGATAATTATTTTTGTTTATCAACAAAGCTTCAAATAAATGGAAGCCTGCGCCCTTTGGAAGTGTTTTTTAGACGAAATCGACGAAACTGAAGTCGTGGAGGGCGTTCTATGTCGACACTGCAATACGCGGAAAAAGAAATCCGGGTGGACGAGGAAGGTTATCTGGAGAATTTCGATGACTGGGACGAGGCGGTCGCTTGCGCTCTTGCCGAGAAAGAGGGAGCAGGCGAGGTGTGTCCCCTGCGAGAGGAGCAAATAGAGATACTGAAATATATCCGAGAGTACTACAGGAAGTTCGACATTGCCCCGATCGTCCGCGCTGTCTGCACCAGAGTGCATCAGCCGCATTCCTGCGAATATATTGAATTTCCCGATCCTGTTACCGCATGTAAAATCGCCGGAGTCCCAAAGCTCGTCACCGGTTACGAATTGATGTGATATCGATTTTCCATAATCTGTCCGCGGAGAGTCCGTCATCTCTCCGCGGACACCTGTATCGCTGCTTTTTTCCCTGCCCGCCATTCAAAAACACAACTGCTCCGCGTGCATTCAATTGGCTGACATTCAGCGCGTTCATGAGCATACTTACAATTACACCGGCAGCATCATTGAAAGGCCGCATGGGGAAAACCGAGTGTTCTCGGGCTGGTACATAGATTTCCGGAGTTGAACAGGCATTACGGGGATAAAAAAGGATGGAACGGGAAGAGTCGGGTTTACCCTCTGATATGACTCAGAACCGCACCATCCTGGGGCATCCTGCCGGCCTGTTCGTTCTCTTCTTCACCGAGATGTGGGAGCGCTTTTCCTTTTACGGGATGCGCTCACTGCTCGTTCTCTATATGGTCGACCACCTTTTCCGGACCCCGGAAGCCGGGCGGAAGGTGCTCGGCTTCGGCGCCATCGGCGGATGGCTCGAAGCCGTTTTCGGACCGATGGGGCCTCAGCCGCTCTCATCCCAGATTTATGGGCTCTACACCGCCTTCGTCTACCTGACACCCTTTTTCGGCGGCATGCTCGCGGACAGGGTTATCGGACGGCGCCGCGCCGTGATCCTGGGCGGCGTCCTGATGGCGATCGGCCATTTTCTCATGACGGTCGAGGCCCTTTTCTTCCCTGCCCTGCTCTTTCTCATCCTTGGCAACGGCGCTTTCAAACCGAATATATCGACCCAGGTCGGGACTCTCTACCCGCCGGGCGATGCGAGGCGGGATCGCGCGTTCACCATCTTCTACATGGGAATAAACCTGGGGGCCTTCTTCTCGCCGCTCGTCTGCGGCACGCTCGGCCAAACGTTCGGCTGGCATTACGGGTTCGGGGCCGCAGGAGTCGGCATGGTGGCAGGGCTGTGTCTCTACCTCTTCGGTCAGCCCACGCTTGCACCGGAACGCCGCGTCCGCATCGCAAGGCGCATGCGGGAAAAACTGCCTCTCACGCGGGGGGAAAGGAAGCGGGTCTCCGCCCTGGTGCTGCTCTGTGCCCTCAACATCATCTTCTGGGGTGTCCACGAACAGCAAGGCAATACCCTGCAGCTATGGTCCGACCGGAATACGAACTGGCGCTTTCTCGGCCTGGCCATCCCCTCGACCTGGTTCCTGGCCTTCAATCCGCTCCTGATTATTCTGCTCGCGCCGCTCCTGAACCTGTACTGGTCATGGCAGACCCGCCGGGGCACGGAGCCGTCGAGCATCATGAAAATGGCGATCGGCTGCTTCCTGGCCGGCGCCGCCTGCGCTGTCATGGTCTTCGCAGCGCAGGGGATCGGACCGGAGGAGCGCCGAAGCGCCGCATGGCTTTTTGGGGCTGTCTTCATCCTTACCCTCGGGGAACTCTACCTCTCGCCGATCGGCCTGTCGCTGGTGACCAAGGCCGCACCCGACCGGATCGCCTCGATGATGATGGGGATATGGTTTCTGGCAAGCTTTTTCGGCAACTACTTCGCGGGCTTTCTGGGCACGTTCTGGGAACGCATCTCCCACGAGTCATTCTTCCTGATGCTCACTGCCCTGGGGCTTGGTGGAGGCATTGTTATCTGGATGCTCGCCCGGCGGCTGGAAAACGTGGTGGAGGGACACAATTATGGTGAAGAAAAGCCGGAGAGCTAATCGGAATCGGGAAGTATGGAGACACACCGACACATTTGTCTGCGTCGGTCATGATGTTTTATGTTTCTGCCTATTTCCGATCTTCCTGAGCGATATCAGAGCCTGGCGGAGAAATTTTGCCATGCATGGCCCGTTTCTCACGATATTTTGGGATATTGGCGCGAAATATGCTCATGTGAGGGCAAGATTTCAGGGGAGGGTTTCATGGCAAAAAAGGGAAAAATCGTCGATACCAAGGCATTGGCTCACGCCAATCTGGCAGTCATCGCGGAGCAGGCCGGCAACTTCGAAGACGCAGCGAAATATTGGCAAGAAGCATCCGATGCGTCTCTGAACCCGAACACCCGGATCCTGTACGGCGAAGCCGCCAAAAGGTGCGACAGGAAATCAAAAGCCTAATCCCGGCAAAGTAATGGTGTAGGGATTTCGATACAGTGGTGTAGGGTTTTTTGTTCGGTTCGAGCACTCCCAACCGGTTTTCACTCCGGCTTTGCCGGAACCAGGACCGTTCGGTTTCCGTTGCTTTCCATCGGGCTGACCAAACCGGATGCCTCCATCTGTTCGATAAGGCGGGCGGCGCGATTGTAGCCGATCCGCATCTGGCGCTGAACGGCTGAAATCGATGCACGGCGGGAGCTTAAAACGAAGGCGACCGCTTCATCGTAGAGCGGGTCGGTGTCTTCGGTGAACCGTTCCGCCTCCGTTGTTCCGTCCTCTTCATACGGCGTTCCGCGAAGCACCTCGTCGATGTAATCCGGTTCCCCCAGTTGCTTCAGATACTCGGCGACCGCCTGCACCTCTTCGTCCGCAACGAAAGCGCCGTGAACGCGCTGGGGATAGCCCGTCCCGGGCGGCAGATAGAGCATGTCGCCCTGCCCCAGAAGGCATTCCGCACCCATCTGGTCGAGGATGGTGCGGCTGTCGACCTTGGATGAAACCTGAAAGGCGATCCGCGTCGGGATGTTTGCCTTGATCAGGCCGGTTATTACGTCGACGGACGGCCGCTGGGTAGCGATAATGAGATGAATTCCGGCGGCCCGCGCTTTCTGGGCCAGGCGCGCAATCAGTTCCTCGATCTTCTTGCCGGAAACCATCATCAAGTCGGCAAGTTCGTCGATAACCACCACAATGTAAGGGAGCGGCAAAAGCGGCGAAGGGTCATCCTGCGCAGCCAATAAAGGGTCGACCAGCGGCGCTCCGGCATCGACGGCATCACGCACCTTCTGATTATACCCTTCCAAGTTTCGGACGCGCATCCTGCTCATGAGACTGTAACGGCGCTCCATCTCGCCCACACACCAGTTCAGCGCGTTGGCCGCAAGCTTCATGTCCGTAACAACCGGCGCCAGAAGATGAGGGATGCCGTCGTAGATGGAAAGCTCCAGCATCTTCGGGTCGATCATCAGCAACCGGACCTCGTCGGGCGACGCCCTGTACAGCAGTGACAGGATCATTGCGTTGACCCCGACCGATTTGCCCGACCCGGTTGTCCCTGCCACCAGCAGATGCGGCGCTCGGGCCAAATCCGCCACGACAGGCTCACCGACGATATCCTTTCCAAGCGCCAGGGCAAGCTTCGACGGGTGGGACTGGAAAGAAGCGGATGAGAGCACCTCCGACAGGCGGATCATCTGGCGGCTCGGGTTGGGAAGTTCCAGGCCCATGCACGTCTTGCCCGGGATGGTTTCGACCACGCGGATGGCGGCAAGCCCGAGGGCTCGAGCCAGGTCCTTCATGAGGCTCACCACCTGGCCGCCGCGCACTCCTACGGCCGGCTGCACCTCGTAGCGCGTGATGACCGGGCCCGCAAACGCGTCCTGTACGTTTACCTTGACCCGGAACTCCGCGAGCTTCTCTTCGATCAGGATCCCGGTTTCGATCAAATCGTCCTGGCTGACCGGCGTGACCGCGGAATCCGCGGTTTGCAGCAGGGATAGAGGCGGCAGGCAAAAGTCATCGGTCATTTCGGGCCGTGGAATACGGCGCATGCTCTCCGGGACACTGGACTCGACCGGCCTGTTCGCGATTTCCATCCGCCGCTCAGGCGGCCTGCCGGCAGCCGGTTCGAAAAACAGTTCCGCACAGCATTGACCGCTCAGGGCTCCGGTTTCATTTGCGGCAGGCCTTTGCTGCGACGGAACGATTGCCACCGGCGAAACCGAACCTTTCGGCGCCTGCACCGATGGGGCATCGACAGGTTTCGCGGCTATCCTCGGCTGAGTGAAAAAAGACGAATCGATGCTGATCTTGAGACCGCTCGCCGGATGGCAGGCAGCATCCAAATCCGCAAAAGCCGTTGCAGCCGCCTTGCCGTTGCCGCCCGGCGACTCGGAAGGCAGCAGCGGTCCGCATGCCGGGGCATCGACGCGAGAATCAGCTGAAACCGGTCCTTGCAGGCTTCTTCCCGATGCAGGGGGAGTGGGCTCGCTTTTGTCGGCCAGCTTCCTGCCATACCTTTTCAGCAACCGGTCACGGACTTCATCGAAACCGATTGTGACGGGTTGTTCCCCTGCGGGATCCGACTCTTCATCCCGCACCTGCCGGGAAGCCCTTTTGGCCGAACACCTCTTTTCCATGTTTCGCAGTATCGATTCGAGATCGATCACCTCTGCGGGTTCGCTGCCCGCTTGCACCCTCCCGGCTGCCGGACCTGCCGCGGTGCTGCCTGCAGTAAGGAAAATACTGCGCTGCGGGTGCAAAGTGTCCTCGGGCAACTTTTTCGCAGGACCGGGAAATGCCCAGGCATCGCGAGAATATGGAAGAGGCAACGCAGGAATGCCCGACTCCGTGCGTGAATGCCGATCGGGATCATCAACAGGCGACCGCCGCCGGCTTATCGGCATTGCCGGCAATGGGCTCCCGGCCTCTTCCTGAAAAGTCTCGGATTCGGAAGCCCTGTGAAACAGGCTTACAAGTTTCCCACCTGCCTGTTTGATGAAGTCCCGCCACGAACATCCGGGGCCGTGCAGGGCAAGAGCTGTTACGCCAAGCCCTGCCGCAACCAGCGCAATCCAGGGGAACGGGATAGCCAGCAAAGGCGCGAGAATGAGAAGCAATATGCCCACGCTCCGCCACATTTTTTCTGAATGCAGATCAAAATCCATAGCTTACTTCCGCCAAAACTCCAATTACCTATAAAAAGCCAGGCATCTCCGGACATGGAATCTCACGATTACACAACCTGCCGGAAATGCCGCGGCAATCACATCGGCTAGAAATCCTGATCCCTCCAGCGGCTGCGCCGGAGGAACTTCGGCGCGATTAAACCTATTGGCATCCCGTAAGTCAATACCGTTGAAGACCTGCAGGGTTCGATCCCGGAAGAACTCGACGGAAGCAATTATCGGACCTTGTAACCCTGAAACGCAAAGTCATGACCGGTTCGGAGATGGAATCGCCGGTAATGCGGCTGGTGGCAATTGCACCTGAGGCACTTGGTCGGGGATCGGTATGCAAAACAAGGATTGGATGCGGCATATCTCGCGGAGGGCCGTCTGCAGTCGAAATTCTTGCAGGATTTTACCGCATAATCCAGGGGATGGGTCAGGGACTCGGGAGATCCCGAGTCCCGTTGATCTCGATTAACCGCCGCTACCCGATTTCCCTGTGATACGCCTGAAGTGATTTCACGTCACCCTTCCCGTTTCGAAAAGCTTCTATGCCGCGGGCCGCGGCGACGGCGGCCGCTGTTGTGGTGATGTACGGGATTTTGTATTTTATCGCCGCCTTGCGGATGTAGGAATCGTCGGTCTTGCCCAGCCTGCCCACCGGGGTGTTGATGATGAGCTGAATGGAGCCGTTCTTGATCGCATCGACTATGTTGGGCCTGTCTTCGTGCATCTTCAGGATCTTCTGCGCTTCGATCCCGTTGTCTTTCAGGTACTGCCAGGTCCCGCCGGTCGCGATTATGCCGAATCCCAGCGATTTGAGCCTGCGAACGACCTGGAGGGCTTCCGGCTTGTCATGGTCGGCTACCGTAACCAGAACGTTGCCCTCCGCCGGGAGCCTCTGATGTGCGCCGTCCTGTGCCTTGTAAAAAGCGAGGCCGAAGGAGGAAGCCATCCCGAGCACTTCACCCGTGGACCGCATCTCGGGGCCAAGAACCGGGTCGACTTCCGGGAACATGTTGAAGGGGAAAACCGCCTCCTTGACGCCGAAATGGGAGATTTTCCTTGGCCTGAGATCGAGTTTGTCGAGCGTCTCCCCGAGCATGATCCTCGTTGCCAGCCCCGCCATCGCAACGTTGCACACCTTGGAGACAAGCGGCACCGTGCGCGAGGCCCTGGGGTTCGCCTCCAGCACGTAGACGGTATCGTCCGCAATGGCGTACTGGATGTTCATAAGTCCCCGAACGTTCAGTTCGAGGGCTATCTTGCGGGTATATTCGTAGATGGTCTCGAGATGCCGGGCCGAAATGCTGATCGGGGGAATGACGCACGCCGAATCGCCGGAATGAATCCCTGCAAGCTCGATGTGCTCCATGACGGCGGGAACGAATGCCGCCGTTCCGTCGGAAAGCGCGTCCGCTTCCGCTTCGATCGCTTTCTGCAGGAACTTGTCGATCAGGATGGGCCTGTCGGGCGTCACGCCGACGGCGGAAGCCACGTAGCGCCGTAGCATGGATTCGTCATGGACGATCTCCATCCCCCGCCCTCCCAGCACATAGGACGGGCGAACCATCAGGGGGTAGCCGATCCTCGCGGCCACTTCCAGCGCCTCGTCCATGTTCGCGGCCATGCCCGACTCGGGCATCGGTATGCCGATGTTTTTCATTATCTTGCGGAACCGGTCGCGGTCCTCCGCCAGATCGATCGTCTCGGGGGAGGTGCCCAGGATCTTTACGCCTGCCTCTTCGAGCTGCCGTGCAATGTTCAGCGGAGTCTGGCCGCCGAACTGGACGATCACCCCTTCCGGCTGCTCCTTTTCGTAGATCGACAGAACGTCCTCCACGGTAAGCGGCTCAAAATAGAGCTTGTCGGAGGTATCGTAGTCGGTGGACACCGTTTCGGGGTTGCAGTTCACCATGATCGATTCGAAGCCCTGCTCCCGGATCGCGAAAGCCGCATGAACGCAACAGTAATCGAACTCGATGCCCTGCCCGATCCTGTTCGGCCCGCCGCCAAGCACCATGATCTTGCGCTTTCCGCTCACCGGTACCTCGTCCGGCGCATTGTAAGTCGAGTAATAGTAGGCGGCATTTTCGACGCCGCTTACCGGGACCGCTTGGTATGCCTGCGTACAGCCGAGCGCTTTCCGGCGCTCCCTGATGCTTTTTTCACTCATATTCAGAAGCTTCGCCAGGTACGCGTCGGCAAAGCCGTCCTTCTTTGCCGTCACCAGGAGGTTGTCCGGAAGTTCTTTTCCTTTGTACTGGAGAATTTTTTCTTCCAGTTCGACGAGTTCTTTCATCTGCCCGATGAACCAAGGTTTGATATGCGTCTTCCGGTACAGAGTATCGATGTCTGCGCCCTTGCGGAGCGCCTCGTACATGATGAACTGGCGTTCGCTGGTGGCTTCGCCGAGAAGCTCCATCAACTGTTCCAGGTCCTTCTCGTGGAAGTTTTTGGCAAAACCGAGCCCGTGCCGGCCGGTCTCAAGCGAACGAACGGATTTCTGAAACGCTTCCTTGTAGTTTTTCCCGATGCTCATCACTTCGCCGACAGCCCTCATCTGGGTGCCTAGCCGGTCGATGGCGCCTTCGAACTTCTCGAACGCCCAGCGGGCAAACTTGATGACGACATAATCGCCCCAGGGTGCGTACTCGGCCAGGGACTTGCCCCTCCAGTAGGGAATTTCGTCCATGTTGATACCCGCGGCGAGCTTGGAAGAAATGAGGGCGATGGGGAACCCGGTGGCCTTGGACGCGAGCGCCGAAGATCGCGACGTCCTGGGGTTTATCTCGATAACCACCACGCGGTCTGTTTTGGGATCGTGGGCAAACTGGATGTTCGTCCCGCCGATTACCTGGATCGCTTCTACGATGTCGTAGGAGTGCTTCTGGAGGCGTTGCTGGAGGGCAGGGTCTATCGTGAGCATCGGGGCCGAACAGAACGAGTCGCCGGTATGCACGCCCATGGCGTCGATATTCTCGATGAAGCACACGGTGATCAGGTTGTTTTTCGAGTCCCGCACGACCTCCAGCTCCAGCTCTTCCCAGCCGAGAACCGATTCTTCTATAAGGACCTGGCCGACCATGCTCGCCGATAGGCCGCGGCTTGCAATCACCCTGAGTTCTTCCAGGTTGTAGACGAGCCCTCCCCCCCAGCCGCCAAGGGTGTATGCCGGCCTTACCACCACCGGGTATCCAAGATCGGCAGCAATCCTTTCGGCCTCTTCCACTGTGAATGCAGGCTCGCTCCGGGGCATTTCGATGCCGAGCTTCGCCATGGTTTCCTTGAAGGCGATCCTGTCCTCGCCCCGCACGATCGCGTCGGCCTGAACGCCGATGATCTTTACCCCGTTCGCATCGAGGATACCCTCCCGGTGCAGCTGCGAACTCAGGTTGAGGCCTGTTTGCCCGCCAAGGTTGGGAAGGATGGCGCAGGGTTTTTCTTTTTCGATGATTCTCGCCAGTCCTTCCACGGTAAGTGGCTCTATATACGTGACATCCGCCATGCCCGGATCTGTCATGATCGTTGCCGGATTGGAATTTACCAGGAGTATCTCATACCCCAGGGATCGGAGCGCCTTGCAGGCCTGAGTGCCGGAATAGTCGAACTCGCATGCCTGCCCGATGATAATGGGACCGGAACCAATGATCATGACTTTACGGATGTCGTCGCGTTTCGGCATAGTATTGATCCTCGTGAATTCGTTATTTGATAGGAGAGAAGTAGAAGCATCTCTTTTTTAGCAATACTTGCCGTTCGGTACAACAATATTATCTAGCGTGGTTAATGATATGCGCAGGATAAATTTTATCATGTGATAATCTTTTACCAATGCCGGAAGGAAAGTTTTTTATATGACTATCGTGTTCTCAGCGGGTATTTCGCGGGTTTTTGAAATGTTGGGATCTTCCAGGGGCTTTGCGGCCGAACCGCTGTCCGGTCTGAAGGTGGGCAGATCATGATTCGGTGGGGTTCGAAACCTATGTGCTCATCACGTATCGGCCGATAAGATATCCGGCTGCAACGGCAAGCGCGTAAACGGGCGCGCCCAGGAGAAGGATTCGCCGTCCGACCGGTCGCGTGCTTTTTATGCTCAGCAGGATAAAACCGGCCGCGACCACCCAGGCCCCCATCCACACAAACGATATCATCGTTATATAGTCCTGCGTACCGCACCAGTATGTCTGCGGATCGAGCACGCGTGCCCGGTGCAGTTCGCCAAGTCTGAAGGCCAGAACAGCGCCAAGCACGGCTGCAATGCCCGGCAATGGAAGATCGGCAAAGCGGCGCAGCCTGGTGAGACAGGCCATGAAAAATGTCGGCAGGGCGATCACTCCAACTGCAGCAAAACCGATCAGGTCATCCATACATGTCATCTCTCAACCATCTGACATATTCGAGGATAGACAGCCTTCGCGCAAAACCGAATATCCAACCCGAAGTTGTGGCTCCCCTCCCGATACACTTTCGAGACTTCTTCCGGGATACTGCCCGACGCAACAAAAAGCTCTACCAAATGGTAGAATTAACGACCGATATATTGTAGCATGCTGCAAGCTTATACCGTAGCGTCTAACTGAAATCCTATTCTAAGTGTCCATTTACGAAAGGGCTTCAAAGTGGGGCCGAAGATAAGCGAAGCGGAGTGGAAGTTATTTCGCAAAATTCACGAAAATGCCCTGGAACGGTTCTGCGATCGGGTGCTTGCCGAAGCCGTTCAGCTTGCGACAAAGCCGGGAGAGAGCAGCCATAAACGGTATGTGGCCGTCTTCGAGCTGCTCCGAACACAGGATAAGCGAATGGGACAAACCTTCGACAATCCCGGGCGCTCCTCAGCTTTGTATCAGCTGGCGAGTATGCGGGCCCAGGACCTGTTGACCGAGGAGGAATTCGCGGGTTTCAGCCCCGAGACACGCGCCAAGGTGGATTTCTTACTCACTGGCAGGTAGCCCCCCTCCGGCGGCGCTGGAATGCTGGAAGCCCGCGCTAACCGAAGGTCGCAGAAGGTTCGAACATGCTGTAGTCGAGCAGTCCCGTGTGGTAGATGAGTTTCCACTCTTCGCCCACCCTGGTGTATCCCTTGCACGCCCTTCCCTTCCAATGGGAGTACTGCCCAGTTTTTCTATCGCGCCACAGCGTGTCGACATCCACCACGGCAAAAGCGCCGTCTCCCTCTGCAGAAACGACGATCTTCACCGTACTGCGGCGGTTATGGACCAGTTCGTTGCCGTCGAAGAGTTCCTGCCAGCTCTGCTTCCATCGCCGGTAGTCGAAGCGTCCCATTGGCATGATCCATTCAACGGGGTCGTGCGCCTGAGCGGTTGGAGGCCACGGCCATAGCATGTCGGGGTGAAAGAGAGCCACAAGAGCTTCTGCATCCTGCGCATCCCATGCCCGTGTTTCCCTGTCAACCATCTCCTGTATTTGCGCATCCACAGTATTCATCGTTCCGCCCTGTCCAAAAAGGTTTCCGGGAATAATGGAGGGGATTAGTCCGGATCATTTCCCAACATTAAGCTCCCGCTTTAACTTGACACAGGAACGCATACATACAACCATATCCCATGAAAGGAGAAAAATCATGGCGAACCCGTTCGTGCATGTCGAACTGCATACGAATGATCCGGAAAAGGCCGAGCGGTTCTACAAGGAATTGTTCGACTGGGAGTTCGAAGATGTGCCGGATATGAACTATACGATCATCAAGGTCGGAGAGGGTACGGGAGGGGGCATGATGAAATGCCCCATGCCCGAAAATGCGCGGCCTCAGTGGGTGCCATACGTGCTGGTGGATGACGTCAGGGCCGCCACGGAAAAAGCGAAATCCCTCGGCGCCACGCTCCTGACCGACGTCATGGAGGTCCCCGGAATAGGATGGTTCAGCATGTTCCTGGACCCCACCGGAGCGGCCTTTGCCCTTTGGGAGCCGAAAATGCCGGCATCCGAGTAAGAAGACCACTCTTATCGAACTCGGGGCTGTTGTTTACTGCGATCGTCCCAATTTGGAAGGATACAAATATGGAATACGATTTTCTCGTAGATACCTATGAGACGGAGCGGCTGAAGACGCTCAGCGTTTGGAGCACTTTCGAAGACGACGATATCCGGATTCGACCTCGTCCGCTGGACGGAAGGGACAGAAACGGCCTCGAGCACATGATCCACCAGTGCCTGAGTGAAAACAAGTGGTTCTGCAATATGTTCGGAATCGATGTCGGAGCGCCTCCCCTGCCCGGCGAGGAAACACGCCTCGAGTTCATCAAGCGGTATGCCGAAGACAGTGAAAAGCGGCTGGCAGCTCTCAGGAAGATGGATAAAGCCTGGTGGGAAACCGAAGTTGCCTTCTTTGACGTCAAAAGAACTCGCGCCTGGATCATGCTGCGGCGGATCGCCCACACCGCGCACCATCGGGCCGAGCAGGGAGTCCTGCTAAGACTGCTGGGAAGGCAGGTTTACAGCGTTTACGGCTCCTCGATCGATTCCGGGTGCCTGCCGGAACACGGGGCTGTCACCATATACCCTTACTCCGACGTGGAATCCCTCATCGAGGGGGAAGCGGCAGGCGGACGGAAGGCAAAGCTGCCGGGCCCCGGAGACAAACCCTGCACCGAACGGCCGGATTGCTGACATACTGCCTTTATCGCGGCAGATGGCCCACGCGCATCCCGACCCTGCCGGGCATCTGCCGCAACATGGAATTCCTGCCCTGCCATGAAATCCCCGCAAATACGTTCGGTCATGAGCGATTCGGCTCATGGCACGTGCACTCCCGGCCGACTTACTCATTGATGGACCCCGATGGCGGCAATGCGTTCGAACTCCCGGCACCATGCACGCCTCCGGGTGAAACGGTCCCAATCAGACACGGTGAGGAAAAATGGGCTGGCGAATTGCGATTATTCTCCTTGGTGCAGTATGTATGTTCTCCTCGACCGCCTCGGCCGCCGGATTCGATTGTGCGAAGGCCGGTACGGCCGTCGAAAAACTCATCTGTTCCGACAGTGCGCTTTCGAAGGCGGATGAGGAACTCTCCGATATTTACAAACGAGCGCTGGGAAGTTCGGCCAATGCAGCCGAGTTCAAAAAAGAGCAGATCAACTGGATTCGCACCGAGCGCGATCCATGCAGGAATCGGGAGTGCCTGGCGGCGGCATACAAGAAGAGAATCGAAGCGTTGTCAGGTCCCGATCCGGTCGAAGAATACTACCTGAGGGAACCGTTCTCGACCGGCCCGGGTAAAGATACCGAAAATGACGAAGAAGATAACGGGAACTCCGACGGTCCTTTTTATCATGTCTGCGTGAAGGTGCACGGACCTGCTTCCGCCCCCCTGATCGACTTCGAAGTCTATTTCCCCGATTCCGGCCAGTCGGTCACCGC
>JAEZXS010000358.1 GCA_023442755.1 Pseudomonadota bacterium
GCAAACAGTACTCTACTGTATTTAGACGCTTTTCTGCACCCGCCGGGTTCAATTGACGCCGGCAATTACCAGCGCAATTGCAACTTGTATTGATGAAGACAGCGCCGCCACTGCGAGGTTATTATGAACAATTTCCCGGTCGTATGAAATATGACGGGCAAAAAGCCTGTTTCCGAGAAAACGGTAGGGAAGAAGAAAGAAAAGACCGACTGCAAAATAAAGGGCAAATCCCTGTATCCCGGCAATCCAGCCGGTAAAGGGTCCGGCGATGCTGGCGCGCAGAATGAGTGCAAACGCTATGAGCATCCCGGCGACATCGATGGCCTCCGCGGTGTTGCCTTTTTGATCTATTTCATCCCCTATGCGGCGCGGAGTCAGAAGCTCATAGAGGAAGAAAGCGCACACCAGGCCGGCCTGTCCCAGCAGAAAGAAAACGGCTGCAGCCAGGAGTCCGCCGCCTTCACCGCTGAAACTGCCGTGCATAATGATCCCGCTGCCCACGTAACTTGCCAGTTCCACCAGGCCGAGGGCGGTATTTCCCGCGGCAACCGCCTTGTCGTTGTCGACCTTGCGCAGGATTACGCGGTCGTTCACCAGGAAAGCGACAAACAACGCCGCGATCATGACCGCGCCTGTTTTAATGAACGCCAGAACGTCCTGGAGCATGCTGCCGGAAGTCCCCCACATCGCGCCTGAAAGGCCGAGGGCAAGCCCAAGATAGATGCCGCCTTTGCGCAGTGCTATCGCAAGGTTTTGATTCCCGGTTATCTCCGCATCCTCTTTGAACGGGGTCCTCGCGTCGTCGAGGGATTTTGCCGCATACATGATAAGCAAAGCCAAAAGCGGATACATGAGAAACCTGACCAGTACCGGCGCTATATCCTGCATTACTTTCCTCTCTATCTGAACACGTGCGGAACAAAACGGCTGTAGTTGTCCGTAACGATCCCACTGCTTTCCCTGATGCCCATACCGGCGGATCGTCCGCCTATTATCCAGCAGCCCGGAACCGGATAGTTGCCGTCCATGCAGGGAATGGGGGAGAGCGCCTGGTAGATGTAGCCTTCAGCTCCATAGGTTCCGCCGGTCCGGAAACTGTCTTTTCCGGCGGAAACGGTGATGTTGGCCCCTTCTCGGGAAAGCTTCGGCTTGCGAACGTAGTCCCGCATTCCCCTCGGACCGTCGAAGTAGGACTCCAGGAGGTTGGGGTGTCCCGGGTTGAGTTCCCAGAGAATCGGCAGAATACCTTTGTTTGACAGGACCATCTTCCAGATGGGCTCTATCCAGCACATCGATTCATAGCTGGCAACCGCTCCGGACCCGAACCGGTCCTGGATGGTCCATTCCCACGGGTAGAGCTTGAAAAGATTTTGAATGCGGTTGCCTTCGAGATCGACAAAACAGCGCAGCGCCGCGTCCCAGCCGATGTCGGATACGTAGATGAGCTTCGTGTCGATCCGGCTCCGGCCGGCGGTGTCCTGGAGGTAGGTCGTCGTCACGAGGTCTTCCAGGCTGCCTTCCACGCACGTCAGGTGGAGAAGGCTGCCTCGCATGTGCTGACTCACCTCAGGCCAAGTTTCGAGCAACTTTTCATGGATGGAATTGAACTGATCGCAGTCCTCGCCGAACTGTTCCTGGAGCCAGTACCATTGCGTGACGCCGGACTCGAGGAGCGCGGTCGGGGTATCGGCATTGTACTCGAGCATTTTGGGCGGGTTGAGGCCGTCACAGGCCAGGTCGAACCGCCCGTAGAGCGAGGGTTCCCGTTCGGCCCAGGACCTTTCGATAATCGGAATGGCGCCGAAAGGGATGCCGAGTTCCTCGAACCTGTTATTGTCTATCACATGCTGTACGGCCTGGAGGCAGATTCGGTGCAGTTCCTGGGCGGCGTCGTCGAGTTCGTCTATCTGCCGGGCGTCGAACTCGTAGTACGCGCTCTCATCCCAGTAGAGCCCCTCTGCCGTATGGTGGAAAAGGAGGCCCGTTTCTTCCACCTTTTCCTGCCAGTTATTTCTTGGTTGTATCCTGCATCGCTTCATAGAAAATCCCGCAACTCAGGAAGACCCGCTGCCGTGGGCTGCGGCGCTGCTGCCGAAACCGCCCCGCGATACGGAGCCGGATGAAGAGCTGTGAAAAAAGCTGGAAAGCCTGCGGGGAGGGGGAGTCGTGCCGCCGCCGCGCGCGGTTTCACCGTGCGAGTACCCGCTTCCTCCATAATAGTAGTGATAGCCGGTCCCGCCGGAGGCGTATCCGCCTTTTTGCTCCTCGTCGCGGCAATAAGAATCGGCGACCACCAGGCTGTTTCCATCCACGCATCTCCTGCTGCGCACAGGGTCTCCCGACCCGCAGCCTGACACGATCAGGGCGGTCATGGCGACGCCGAGCACGATTTCCCGGGTGTGCTCTTTGTTCTTCGGCTTCTTCTCTGTCATGAAGTTTTGCCTTTTTGCGCGCTTGCAGTCGCTTGAATAAGATGTTGCACAAATGGAAATCGGCATTTCGGGATAAAACTGGAGAGCTTTCTCAAAGGAAGATTTGATAAAGGCCGGAGACAGTCCTGCGTGCCCGGAGAAATCAGACCCGGGCCGAGTCCCCGTTTTCCCCTCTGCGGACCTGCATTCTTCCGATGCTTTCCGGGGGCTGCTTTTCGTGCTTGTCCCAAAGATGGATGTCTCGCTGGGGAAATGGAATCTCTATGCCGTTCTTGCGGAATTCCTCGAAGATCGCGCTGTTCAGCTCATGGGTGGCGGGAGTGCGGTCGTCCGGGGTCCTGACGAACACCTGGATGATGAAGTTCAGAGCGCTCTCGCCGTAGGCTTCGAAATACACCTGCGGTGGAGGGGCGCTCATGATGCGCGGATTGGCTGCGCACACCTCGCTCAGAACTCGGGTGACCACTTTCAGATCCGACCCGTATGCCACGCCCACTTTCAGGTTGAGCCGGTTGACTCCCTTGCCGTAATGGGTCCAGTTGGTGATTTGTTTGGCGGTGAGTTCCGAGTTCGGGATGATGAGCACGTATCTGTCGAAAGTCTGGAAAACTGTTGTGCGAATCCGGATTTCCTTTACCTCTCCCCACTGTCCGTCCACCACCAGCATGTCTCCCACCTTGATCGGCCTCTCGATAAGCAGAATCAGTCCGCTCACGAAATTGCTGACCATGCTCTGGAGCCCCAGGCCGACTCCCAGGCCCAGCGCGCCGGCAATGAGTACGATGTTGGCCATCGGGAATCCGATCACGTTCAGGGCGAGGATCACCCCGACTATGAATATCAGGTATTGCAGAATGGTGGACACGGTGTACTGGATCCCCGGGTCCCAAAGCGTGCGGGGAAAGACGTGCAGGCGCAGAAGGGTGCGGCTGAATCGCGAGAACCACTTGACCAGGAAGAGTACGGCGGCCGCGAGGATAATGCTCAGCGGGGTAAACTGAACCGTGCCGAGGCTTATTTTCCAGGTAAGCACAAGCGTGACCATGTCCCAGAGCCTCGAACTTTCCCCCAGCGCCCAGGCTATCCCGAAAACCAGGCCGAAACCAAAGATCACCGTGCCCAGGCTCCTGATCAGGGCGGACAGGCGGAGCAAAAGCTTCGCTCGCTCCGGGCGTTCGGAGCCGACCCTGCCGTGGCCCGGGTGGAGCAGGACGTGGAGCATTTCTCTTCCCGCAAGCATCAGCACGACGAAGAGAAAGACGATCCCTTCAACCCTTACGGCTTTGCCGGTCGTATAAAAGGCCAGCGGGTAGAATTGGAAGATGCTTGCGAAGACAACGGCGGCAATCAGCACCGCAAGGATAGCCTGAATGGCTCTCGGAGTCCGGGTGGACTGGACACGGGGCGGCAGAGGAAAAACCGCTGAAAGCCTCGTTGAATGAGGGTTGCGCAGCAGGATGAGGGTTCCTGCAAGAATGCCCAGTTCGAACATGTGCTGCAGGGCATGAACGGTGGCATTCCGGATGCCTGCCAGGTCGGCAATAAAGAAGCCCGTGATCCCGATGACCAGGTAGCAGCTAAATACCTTCAGAGTGCGCCGGTAGTAGGTCCGTGTTTCATCGGGCACAGGCAGCATCGCCTCGCTTTTCCGGGGTGAAAAGAGATCGTGGACGAGATGCAGCAGAAACCGCAAGACTCCCGCGGCAATCGGCAGGGAGAACAGGACCAGAGCGGGGGCCGAATGCGCCAGACCCAGTATGTAAATTGCCAGTAAGGACCAGAGGACGAAACCCGCCAGGAAGAGGTGAGAGGCTACAATCCGCACGAAGTGGAGCTGGGACCTGATGTGCGTGTCCTCGATTTTTTTCTCCTCGTCCAGCAGGTAGGTTTGGAGTTTGCCGTCCAGGCGTCGCCAGGCCCGGCCCCAGAGCGCGAGAAGGAGTGCCAGCCCGAAAAGAGGCACGATGTAAGGCTGGAGAGTGTGCCATCCGGCAGGCGAAAGCACGCGGTCGACAAGCCAGGCATGCGTCAGGGCGGGCAGAGTCGAAACCATCTCCAGGCCCCGGAGCAGTTGATTCTTTATAGGTATGGGCTCCCGCTGGTTGAGGAACTTGATCCTGTTGGCGTCCGCCAATGCCTGGAGATCCGAGAGGAGGCCGTCGACGAGGGCCTTTTGCTCGCCAAGGATCTTCAGGTTTTCCTGCTTGCGTTCCAGAAGCGCATGCAGGAGATCGAGTTCTCTGGATGCGGAAGAGGTATAAGCCTGGTAGGCCTTTTGCGTTTCCGCCGGCCAGATCGTCTGCGATCCGAGTCCCGCCAGGTATTTTGCCTCACGGGAAAGACTTTCGAGCGAAGCTTTGGCGGTCTCGGCATCCTCGCTCAACGATTTGATTTCGCCGTTGATGCCGGAAATAGATGCTTCTAGTTCCTGCTTTTGCAGGGAAAATGTCTTCAGGAGATCCCCGATCTGGGGCATTGCGAGCCGCTGCACGGCGAGAAGCGCGCGCAGAGAGGAATCCTGTATGTGGGAGTCCCGGAGCTTTTCGCGGTTGGCCGCGAGTCTGCCGGCTTCCGCTTCGAGCTTCCCCTTCATGTCCTCGATGGATTTTGCGGATTTCGCCACAGCCCGCTCGAAAGCGGACGGAAGGGCTGCGGGGGAGGTAAGGGGCGGCGGAGCCGGAGCTTCGGCGTGAGACAGGTGCGGAAACTGCAAAAGGCAAAGGACTGCCGGAAATATAAGTGCAAGTTTCATGATCAACGGCACTGTTGCGGCCTCTTTTGAGCTGGCGCAGCGGCCGGCTGTTCTCTCCCGCAATTGACGCGGGGCGTAGATTCGCATTCGCGGTCCGGTTCTTAGATAATAATCATGATAAATCCCGGATTCCCGCACCGGCGCTGTCGTGTGATTTTGGTTGACTCCCGCAAACGGCCCTGTCATTTGTAACAGAGGCAAACAGATCTTTTACGGAATCGGAGAGAGGCGGGGATGGTTGAAATTATCCTGGTGGCGGTTGCGGCGGTCATCGCGGGTTTTACCCAGGGGCTTGCCGGGTTTGGTTCCGTGCTGGTGGTCCTGCCTGCGTTCACCGCGCTGACCGGCATCAAGACGGCGGTCCCGCTCGCAAACCTGTTTGCAATCGGCCTCAGTCTCTACCTGTGTGTTCAACTGCGTTCCGTGCGGCACTGGTCGCTCATCTGGCCCATGATAGCGGCGGCGCTTCCCGGGATCTTTTTCGGGACCTGGCTGCTGAAGGTCGTTTCGGCGCGTTCCCTGGAACTTGCCCTTGCCGGAACTCTCGGGCTTTTCTGCATCCACACCCTGTTGAAGCAGGAATATACGAAAATATTCGGAAGGCCTTGGGGCTACGCGGCCGGTTTTTCCTCGGGCTTGCTGGGAGGCAGCATCGGGGCGTATGGGCCTCCCGTGGTGCTGTATTTCTCAGTCCAGCCGTTCAATGTCGAAGTGGCCAAATCGGCGATGAGCGGATACTTTTTCCTGGGGGGAGTCGGGATCGGAATATCGCATGCCCTGGGCGGGCTCATCGATTCCCGTGTGCTGTTTCTGACGGCAATATCGTTTCCGTCCCTTGCAGTGGGCGTGTGGCTTGGCTCGGCCTGCGAGGGATGGCTCAACCAGCGGATTTACCAGAAGATTATCCTCATTCTCCTCCTGCTGTTTTCCGTGCTCCTGGTCTGCAAACCCTATCTCGTCGCCCTGGGGGCGTCGTGATGGATGCGGCCGATTAAGGATTCAGGAACGACAAATGCCCCGGGATAGTTTATCCGCGGGGCACTTTTAGTCGGTTTCTCAACAGTTGCAGGGGGGATCGGGTTTATCTACAGTGTCCCGGAACCCACCGCCCGCGGTGATCGTAATGGGCCGGCATCCAGCGTAAATGCTTCCAGTGGGGCCGAACCCATTTGCCGTGCCTGTTGTAGTGGCCCTTAACGAAGACCTTTCCGCAAGGGGGGCGTGCACTTACATCGGTAGGGGCAAATGCCGTCAACAGCGCCAGACAGATACCTGCAATCAGTAACTTCATTCCACTTCCTCCAACCTTTGTTAATGCCAAACCAAATGCAAAAAACCATGCTGCCATAATCGACCATCCGGTGGGAGTTTGTAAAGGGATTTCGGCGCGGGATGCGGGATGAGCGGTTGAGTGCAAGGACGGCTTCCGGGTGCTCTATTCTTCTTTTTTCAACAATTTCAAACCGGTCGGCCTCTCCCAGAGGCTTGCAACCTGGTCGTCCAGTTTCACCAGGCACTCGGTCCCCTTGACCTCGACAACGACTCCAGGGCCGTGAGCGGTCTTGACACGGTCTCCGATTGTCGGGCTGCGGCGTGACGGCCGTGCTTTCCTTTTCGCCGATGAAGAACTAAGCGGAGCGGCCTGCGAACCGGGATTGGGATAGAATCCGGTCGATTTGCGTTTCTTTTTCTTTAGGTATGCCGGCGCCGCCCCCATTAACGGGTCCTCACGCCGGAAGCCCTTGAGGAAATTCTGCCAATCCGGGCTCAGAATGCGCTCGAACGAATGCGATATGGACAAATTTCTGATGGCGCGTGTGAATCCCACATAGGCAATGTTGACTTCCTCGTTGTATTGCGCCCGGCCGGATTTTTCGGCAGCGCCGAGCATATCGGCCACATCGGAGTCCACATACACGGTATCGTATTCCTGTCCCTTCGAGGCATGGATTGTCGAAAGTATGGCGCCCGCGGAGCCGGCCTGTGATTCCCGGTCCCGGTTGACTTCCGCCATCTCGTAGATGACGCCGGGAAAGGATTTGGCGTATTTTCGAACCACCTGGGTCATGCCCTTGATTTGAAAGTCCTCGCAGTTCTCGGCATATTCTTCCAGGGCCTTGATATCTTCGAAAGACTGGAGCCATTCGCTGCGAATCTTCGACTTGTCGCCGTTTTCGAGCCAGTAGACGTCCAGGGTTTGCCAGAGCACCCTTTCGATGTCTCTTTCGAAGCGGAAAGCTGCTTTCCTGGAGCGTAGCGCCATCGCATTCGAAAAGAGCGCGAGATTGGTCCTGCTGAGGATCGCACACTTCTTCCACGGCGCACTGTCGGTAACCGCCAGGCTGGAGGCCCTTTCCGGGTTGCCCCTGATTTTGAATCCCCGCTCCCCCTTTGCCTGCCTGATGAGGATGTTTGCCAGGCTTGCAACCGTCTTTCCGAACCTGAAACTCAGCGTGAGGTCGTATTCTTCATCCGAGGGAAGCGCCTGCATGGCGTCGATTGCATATCGAAACCCGTAGATTTGCTGGTGGCTGTCCCCGACCACGGTGATTCTTCTTTTGCACTTCCGGAGGGCATCGAGCATAACCCCGGACAGATCCTGGGCCTCGTCGACAAGGATCATGTCATAGCGGTCGAGTGCCCGGTCGAACGCGCCCGATTTATGGAACATCTTCAGGTAGAAATCGTGCGGGCAGGGCTTTTCTTTCCGGTTCCACCGGGTGGCCAGTTTCCTGGTGGATTCGATTATGTTGGGAAGGCGCCGTTTGAATAATTCCTGCGCCTGGTCAGGCAGCAGCTTTTCGAAATCACCCACACCGTCCTCAATCCGATCGAATGGCGAGTTCAGGAAGAAGACCAGAAAATCGTGAGCTACCTTCGAAAGGACCTGGGGGTTGCCGTGATTGCGAAAATAGGGCAGCAGGTCTTTGGGGGAGAAATCCCCGACCTGGCCGTAGTCACGCCCCACATAACCCCATGCCAGTGCGTGAACGGTTTTGACTTTGACGTTCGGTGGGAATTTGCTCTTGGCTTCCTCGCTGGCCTTCCTGTTGAACACCAGGTAGAGGATGCTCTTGTCCGCGTGCGCATTGGCGAGCATGCGCAGGGTCGTCGTCTTCCCTGTT
>JAEZXS010000366.1 GCA_023442755.1 Pseudomonadota bacterium
GTGCATCGAAGCGATGCACTCGGGGTGGGCCATCTCGTCAAAGGGTATTCGGTAGATCGTGCCGGGGTCGCCGTCCGCTTTCACCGCGTCCACTACGATCACGTAGTCGGCTTCTTCCAGATCGAAAATCGCGTCCAGAATGGCCGTCCCGATGTCACGTACGGTTACCTCGTCCGGCAGTTCGGTTTCCAGGAGGGCCTGGGCGGCGTGGACGCCCACTCCCTCATCCGCCAGCAGCAGATTTCCCAGGCCCAGTACGAGTATCTTCATAGTGAGAGCCTCTATCTGACCCCGGCCCTGACGACGATCGGTTTCCCGTTCGGCGTCATTACGTGAACCGCGCACGACATGCAGGGGTCGAAGGAATGAATCACACGCAGGGCTTCGATCGGCTGGTTCGGGTCCTCGATGGGGGTCCCGATGAGCGCCTGCTCGATCGGTCCCTTCACCTTCGACCCATCCATGGGCGAGGCGTTCCAGCAGGTCGGGGTGATTACCTGGTAATTTCCGATCTTCGAGCCGCTGACGCTTACCCAGTGTCCGAGCGCTCCGCGCGGGGCTTCGGCGAGGCCGACTCCGGACCCGCTGGAGGGCGTCTTGAAGGTGCTATACACCGGGGAGCCGCTGGCGAGCTGGTTGAGCCATCCGCTCATCGCCTGGGCGACCTTGAGGGTTTCCTGGGCGCGCGCGGCGTGGCGATCCATAACCGAAACCCCGGTCCGGTAGTCGCCGTTTACCCACATGCGGGCCAGCGGGCCGGCTTCCATGGGCAGGTTGCTGTAGCGGGGGGCCTTCAGCCAGGAATAGGCATTCGTCTTGGGATACGAGGCCACAGTCGAACCGCTTGCCGGGTTGAGCGCCTTGCCGCTGTCCTTGTACCACGAGTACGTTACCGCTTCCGTTATCGAACTCGCGTTGAACGTGGCGAGTTTGGCCGGCGCGGAGTTGAACACGGCGCCCCGTTTCAAAAGCTTCGAGGTGCCCGCGTCGTTCAGGTCGAAAACCCCGTAGGCGAGGAAGTTGCCCGGGCCCTTGCCGATCTGGTGGAAATCGGAATACACGCTCGATACCAGCTGCACGTCGGGAATGTAGGTGTTCTGAATGAAACTGGTGAGCGAGGTGAGACTCGTCTTAAATTTCTTTATCAGCGTGGAGTTGGGCACGGAGGTGAACCCGCCGGGTACGTACGTATGGGGGCTCGGCATCCTTCCACCGAAAACGGCGCCCATTTCGTGTGCCAACCGGCGAGCCGCAACAGCCTTGGGGATATTCGCTCCCACCGAGTCCAGGCCTGCCCGCATGTCGACGTTCCAGCCCGGGGTCCAGGGCGCGCTTGCCGGGGTCGGCACAAAGTCGGGAGCGGTGAGGAGATAAAAATGCAGGATGTGGGACTGGAGGAAATTCGCTCCCAGCACCAGGTTGCGCAGGATGCGCGCGTTTGCGGGCGGAGTGAACTTGGCCGCCGATTCCAGGGCCAGTGTGGATGTCAGGGCATGGGAAACGGGGCAGACGCCGCAGATGCGCTGGGTAAGGATCGTTGCGTCTTTGGGGTCGCGGCCGGCAAGAAGGTTCTCGAAACCGCGGAACAGGGTCCCGGTACACTTCGCATCCGTAATTTTGGTGATCCCGCCCACCTTGTCTATCGTAATCTGTATTTTCAGATGTCCTTCAATCCGGGTTACCGGATCGACTATGGTTACAGTGGCCACTTCAGCCTCCTTGATGTGTCTGTTCGGTTAAATGCCTGAAAGACTGTCAGCTCGGAACACCGCAGTATCCTTAGTCGTCCCCATCGTGGCAACTCAGGCAGCTTCTGCCGTTGGTCTGCGGGTGGTCTTTGGGAACCGCGCCGGGTGTAGACCCGTGACACGAGGTGCAGCTTTTGCCCTCTGTCGGCACGTGGTCGGACGGGAGGGTCTGGCCTCCTCCGGGAGTCGAGTCGTGGCAAGCGCTGCAACTCTGCCCGTTGGTCGGCGGGTGGCCGTCGGGCAGGGTCTGGCCGCCGCCATTCGAATCGTGGCAGGACGAGCAGGACTGGGTCTCTTTGTCATGGCCGGGAGGAGTGGCGCCGACGGAGCTGTAGAACGGAGAAAAGCTGTCGGGAAATCCGTTCTGCGTGCAGCCCAGGCATATTGCATTGGCGCCCACGCACCAGTTCGTCTTGTTGTTCCAGAGCCGTGTCGGACAGTCGGATACGGTGTTGGGGCCCTTGCAGCCGAGATTGTTGAGGCACAGATTGTCCACGCCGGGCTGCATGGCCCAGTTCTGGCCGTTGCGCGGGCATTTGCTGTGGACGGTGTTCTTGAACAGGGCGCTGGGTCTGCCGGAACTGTCCAGGGCCGGCTTGGTGCCTGCCAGAAGCTGAGCGATCGTCCAGACGATCCATTCCGGGTGTGTCGGGCAGCCGGGGATGTTTATCGTCTTCACCCCGGATACCGAGGACACGCTCTTGATCTGAGTGGGATTGGGCTTCGCGGCGGGAATGCCTCCGTAGCTCGCGCACGTGCCGATAGATAAAACCGCCGCCGCGCGGGGCGCGAGGTCCTTGATGGCCTGCAGTGCGGTCATGTCCTTGCCGCCTTCCGTCCAGAGCATACAGGTATAACCGTTCAGCGCCGTCGGGATGCCGCCTTCCACTGCGAGGATAAACTTGCCGGCCGACGCGTTTCGCAGTGATTGGACTGCCAGGTCGCCTGCGGCGCCCATCAGGGTTGTATGATAGGCAAGATTGATGGTGTTGATCAGCAGATCGGCAACATCGGTAGGGTGGGAGGTGGAGACCAGGTTGGCCAGGGAGACGGTGCAGCCGGTACAGTTGGCTGCGGAGAGCCAGATGACGGGGGGGCCGCCGCCTGCGGCCAGGGTCTTCTTGAGCGCTCCGACGACCGAAGCGTCGAGACCCAGGACTGCAGCCGAACCGATGCAGTACTTGAGGAAATCTCTTCTGCCGATTTTCATGCTAACCTCCTGTTCGGTTTCGAGTTTCTACGCAAGGCTAATGACTCCTTTGTGAGAATGACTATCCAGTTAAGCCTGCTCTGAGCAGCAAATCCCGTGCCAATCGTCACATAGGAGGCCGGGGTGATTGTGCGCGTGAAAGGGTCAGGGGGGTGCTGCGACTGCTCCAGTTGTCCCATTTGTGAGTTTCGTTACGCTTTGGTAGCGAGCACCAGACAATACGGGGCAGCCGAGTCTGCCGAAAAACACCATTCGAAATGATGCCGGGTGAGGCGAAAACTGCGCCCGAACAGGGTTGGAGCGCTATTCGAACAAAAAAAGGGAAGTTGCTTTTTAAACGACTATCAGAACAGTAGTCAGTGCTATAAAATAGATTTACGCAGTTGCGAATCTG
The DNA here is from genome assembly GCA_023442755.1 of Pseudomonadota bacterium. Classification (GTDB taxonomy): domain Bacteria; phylum Desulfobacterota; class Syntrophobacteria; order Syntrophobacterales; family Syntrophobacteraceae; genus SbD1. The sequence goes on from JAEZXS010000366.1 coordinate 3,353, forward strand.
TGTGAGAACGTAACCATTCGCCAATCGAAAGTCAAAGGCTTTGCTTTGCGCCTGCCCCAAAAACAGGGGGGAGAAGCATTTTTTCGTTTTCAAAAGGCGCGTTACCTAACTAGGATAGAAATGCCGATCGGCTGCCGACGGTTATTCTGAGATCATGCGGGGAATCGATGGGGGATAAGACTACGCAAAAACACGCCTTCCTGATTGCGGGGACCCACAGCGGGTGCGGCAAAACGACGATTACTCTCGGGCTCCTTGCGGCTCTGAAAGCGCGCGGGCTCGATATCCAGCCCTTCAAGGTCGGCCCGGATTTCATCGATCCCGGGCTGCACACCCGGATAGCCGGCAAAGGTTCTCGCAACCTGGACGGATGGATGCTCAGCCGTGAGTATAATGTCGAGCTTTTCCGAAGGCTTGCCGCACAGGCCGATGTGTCCGTTGTTGAAGGCGTCATGGGCCTTTACGACGGCTATGAAGGAGGATCGGAATCCGGCAGCAGCGCCGAAATGGCAAAGTGGCTGGGAATACCTGCGGTGCTCGTGGTGGATGCCCGCAGCATGGCCCGGAGCGCCGCAGCCCTGATATACGGCTTCAGGAATTTCGATCCTGCCCTGAATTTGTGCGGGGTCATTTTCAACCGGATCGGAGGAGAGGCGCACCTGGCCTATCTGAAAGAGGCGCTGGGTTCGACCTTTCCCGACCTTGCCATACTGGGGGGCATCCCGAAAGACGACCCGGTGCGGATCCCGGAGCGCCACCTCGGGTTGATGACCGCCGATGAAATGAGCATGGACAGGGAGTGGCAGGACAGGCTGGCGGCGCTTCTGGAGCGCCACCTGGATATCGACCTGCTTCTCGCAAAAAGCCGGCGCGAGGATTCGGACGGCGGAGCGCAGACCTCTGTGCGCCTCCGGGAAACAACGGTGCCCATTGCCGTTGCGCGCGACCCCGCTTACTGTTTCTATTATCCGGATAACCTCGAACTGCTGGAGCGCGCCGGGGCGCGACTCATCTTTTTTTCTCCCGTTGCGGGCGAAAAAATTCCCGTCGGGTGCGCTGGGGCATACCTCGGGGGAGGGTATCCGGAATTGTTTGCGGAAGCGATTTCCCGAAATACTGCATTCCTGGAATCGCTCCGGGACAGCGCGGCCCGCGGAATGCCGGTTTATGCCGAATGCGGCGGCCTCATGACTCTCGGCCGCTTTATCGATACAATTGACGGGAAAAGGTTTCCCATGGCGGGGATTCTTCCCTTCGGCACCCGGATGCTTGCACGCCGCAAGGCCCTCGGGTATACGGAAATCCTCGTACGCCGGCCGTGCCTGCTCGGGGAGGCCGGCACGCGGATCCGGGGGCATGAATTTCACTACTCCGAAATCGCCGAACCGTGGGACGGCGCCGGTGTCGAGCTTGCCTACGAACTGCATAGGCGCAAGCACGAGGCCTCCCGGCCGGAAGGATATGCAACCGGGCAGGTGCTTGCCAGCTATATTCACCTGCATTGGGGCAGCAACCCCGATGCGGCGGCTCGATTTGTCCAAAAATGCGCTGCATGGCGGGGACGGCCAGGGGCATAAAGGGAAAAACTGTAGGAAATTGCCTACACATCGTGTAGGGTAATCCATACATTCTAAATCCATCAGAAAGAGCAGGTTGACCTAAGATGGCCAGAGCAAGGGCTCTCATGTTTCTCGGGACCGGGTCCGATGTCGGAAAAAGCGTTTTGGCGGCCGCTTTCTGCCGCATTCTGAAAAACGAGGGATACCGGGTTTCCCCTTTCAAGGCGCAGAATATGGCCCTTAATTCCTATATCACCCCCGAGGGCGGGGAGATGGGCCGGGCGCAGGTGGTGCAGGCCGAAGCGGCGGGACTGGCGCCCCACGTGGACATGAATCCGATATTGCTGAAACCGACCTCCCAGATGGGGTCCCAGGTGATCGTACTGGGGAAGGCAAGGGGAAACTTTTCGGCCCGCGAGTACTACGACTACAAACCGGAGCTGGTTTCGGTGGTTCGGGACAGTTTCGAGCGGCTCGCTTCGCAATACGATATTATCGTGATGGAGGGGGCGGGCAGCGCGGTCGAGCTGAACCTGAAAAAGCACGACCTGGTCAACATGTCCATGGCGGACATGGCCGACGCCCGTTGCATACTCGTGGGCGATATAGACCGGGGCGGCATATTCGCTGCCCTTCTCGGCAGCTTCAGCCTGCTGGAATCCCGGGAGCAGGACCGGATTGCAGGGTTTATCGTAAACAAGCTCCGGGGCGATCCCCGGCTGTTTTCCGACGGGGTGAACATCATCGAGTCCCGTTCCGGAAAGCCTGTATTCGGCGTGGTGCCCTATTTCGACCACATTGCGCTTCCAGAGGAAGACAGCGTGGCCCTGCGGCGCCGCATGGAGGCGGCGGAGCGGGACGGCAGCGGCGACGCGCTCCGGATAGGAGTGGTTCGACTGCCCTTCGTTTCGAACTATACCGATTTCGACTGCTTCGAGCAGGAACCGGGGGTTCGCCTGACGTATTTCGACAAGCCCGCCCGGATTTTCGATTTCGATGCGATAATAATCCCGGGGAGCAAGAACACGATCGAAGACCTTGCCGCCCTGAGCAAAACCGGCATGTCCGACGCCATCCTGGCTTACTACAAAAGCGGCGGCACCGTTGTGGGTCTTTGCGGGGGGTACCAGATGATGGGGTCGGTCGTGCGCGACCCGCACGGTGTCGAAAGCGCTCTGGAGGAGACCCCCGGCCTGGGGCTCCTGGACATGGAAACGGAGATGTACCCGGAAAAGGTGACCTCCCAGGTGGAGGCTTCCCCGATTCAGGAAACGGGGCTTTTCGGCGGTTGCGACGGCCGGTTTTCCGGCTACGAGATACACATGGGCCGAAGCACTTCGCTGGGCAAAGCCCTGCCGCTTTTCCGGATTATGCTGAGAGACGGCAAGCCGGCCGATTTCCCGGACGGCCTCGCCCAGCCGGACGGAAGGGCCTGGGGGACGTATATCCATGGCATTTTCGACAACGACGCGCTCCGCAGGAAATTCCTGGAGGACCTGGCCTGGAGGTCCGGGAAAGGATACGCTCCGGCTGGCGATTCCTCTTCGTACATGCAGCGCAAGGAAGAGCAGTTCGACCTTCTTGCCGGGTTTGTGCGGGCGCATGTGGATGTTGGCCGGATACTGGAATGCCTGCTGAAATAAAACGAAAATCTTTTCCTGCCCTCCCTTTTCGGCGGGCAGACTGAAACATCCGGGTGCAATATGATATTTCTTCCCTGGCATCTTGCCGCGGCCTACGTTCTCGACCTGGTTGCCGGCGATCCCGCATGGCTTCCCCATCCGGTTCGCTGGATCGGCCGGCTGATTTCGTGGGCGGAAAAGAGTCTCTACGACGCATCCGCATCGCCGATGCTGCTCCGGGCCGCCGGTTTCGTCCTGTGGGTTCTCGTCGTCGCGGTCGTGGTTATGGCAACCCATGTGCTTATCGGCCTTTCTTACCATTTTGGGCCGATCCTGGGCGATATCGTCGTGATCTGGCTGGCATACACCACGCTTGCAACCCGCAGTCTGCACAGGGAATCGGCGAAGGTGGTCCGGGCGGTAGCCGCAGACGACCTCGAACTTGCCCGGTACCAGCTATCCCGCATTGTCAGCCGGGACACCTCCAGCCTGGACGAGACCGGGATTTTGCGCGCGGTGGTGGAAACGATCTCCGAGAACATCTCCGACGGGATCGTGGCCCCGCTGTTTTACCTGGCGCTTTTCGGGCCCGTGGGCGCCCTGGCCTACAAGGCCGTCAACACGATGGATTCGATGCTCGGATACCTCAACGAGCGATACCGCTATTTCGGGTGGTTTCCCGCCAGGGCGGACGATGTCGCGAACTGGATACCTTCGAGGCTCACGGGATTGCTCGTGGTGGGCGCCGCTGCCTGCCTCGGGAGTGACTGGCGGCAGGCGTTACGGATCATGCGCAGGGACGCGGGAAAGATGAAAAGCCCCAACGCCGGCTACCCGGAAGCCGCGGCTGCCGGGGCGCTGGGGGTGCAGCTTGGCGGGACCAACATCTATTTCGGGGAGCCGGTTGAAAAACCCAGGCTGGGCGACCCGGTCGAGCCGATAACGCGCGAGACATGCCGCCGGATGACCGGCCTGCTGTATGCGACGTCGGCCCTTGCCTTTTTTATGGCCTTTTGCATGCTCCTGTTCAAAAAGACGGTGGGCGTTTAGCTGTTTCTCTGCTTTTACCAGGATCTCGACTCATGACACTCATTCACGGCGGAAACGTATACGAACTTGCATCCCATACCGGGTGCTCTCCCGACGATATTCTCGACTACAGCGCGAGCATCAATCCCCTGGGGCCTCCTCCGGGGGTGAGCGAACTCATAACCCGTTATTTTCATCGCCTGCAGCACTATCCCGACATCAACAATACGGTTCTGGTCGATGCCCTTGCCGAATACCACGGCATCTCTCCGGAGTGCATCGCGGTCGGAAACGGGTCCACCGAACTGATCTACTGGCTGCCGAAGGCGCTCGGGATTCAAAACGCCCTGGCCGTGCTTCCGACCTTCAGCGAGTACGCAAAGGCTTTCGAGCTTCAGGGGGTTAGCCTTCGGAAGCTGATCTCCACCTCCGGCAACGGATTCCAGCCGCGCCTGGACCAGCTCGCAGCCGCCCTTTCGCAGAAGACGCCCGAAGCGGTGCTGCTCACCCACCCGGGAAGCCCCGGCGGTGGGCTGCTGGACGACGACGTACGCGCCTGGATACTGGATAAGAGCAGGGCGGGACAGTTGTTCGTCATAGACGAGGTCTTCATCGATTTCTGCGAGGAGGAATCGTTCAAAAAATACATAGATGAGGCGGCCAACCTGGTGCTCATACGCTCGCTCACCAAGTTCTACGGCCTGCCGGGACTTCGGATGGGCTACATCATTGCGCCGCCCCGCGTGGTGCAGGCGGTCCGCCACCTTGTCCCGCCCTGGTCCGTAAACACGCTGGCCCAGATTTCGGGGGCGTATTGCGTTAAGCAGGACGAATACAGGCGGGAAACCCTGGCGCTGGTGACCTCGGAGCGTAACCGGGTTGCGGGGGAGCTGGCCGGCATGAAAGGGCTTCGCGTTTTCCCCGGAGTCGCCAATTACCTTTTGATCGAACTCGACGGGCGTCTGCCCGCCGCGCACGTGCTCAGGCAGGACATCTTCGAAGCGGAGCGGATAGTGATCCGCGCCTGCAGTTCGTTTGACGGGCTGGATGAGAGGCATTTCCGGATTGCCATCCGCCTCCCCGAGCAGAATGACCGGTTGTTGAATGCCTTGAGGGAATGGACCGAGGAGAAACTATAAGTCATATAGGGCATATACGACTTATGATTGAGCCTCTATTCCCCTTCCGGCCCATGGTGATGGGGATGTTTATCCTTCAGGAAGAGCTTGTGGTATTCGTATTCTTTGAGGTGCCTGCGCATCAGGGCTGATATCATTTCGGTGAGAGTGTTGATTTCCTCATCGGAAAGCCTGGGTATGAGAGCCCGCAGCATGTCGTCGTCCGAGAATTTCTGCAGGTAGTACATCAGGGACTTCTCATCCAGTTCTCTGGAAAAGCCGAAGGCGACCATTCCGTCGTATTCTTCTACAAAGGTATGCTTGTGTTCGGGCATGCAAATTCCGCTTTCTGCAGGGAGTTTCACTCCGGGTTGCAACTGTGGAAACGAGTGGGATCGGCAACGGTGATGCTCAACGTATAGAGAAGGCGGTGCTTAAGTTTCTGCTTTTCCGGTACCGGACAGTTTCCGGTCGGACCACCGCTTGAGAAAACCGCTCACCTTCGTGGAGGCGGGCTCTTCGACAAGCCTAATGGTTCCGCGGCGGTGCAGGGCAAGCTGCAGGCACGGTCTCAGGTGCGGACACGGTAAACAGTCCTGCCGGGGCTGCATTATGCCGTTTTCGTCACGGGGGCAAACCAGATCCCCGTCGCCAAAGCATTGCGGACGACCGTCCGGGCCGGGGCTTTTATTCGATTCGGTCATAGCGAACCAGGTACCTCTTATTCCAGAATTTCCAGAACGGCGCGCTTCTTCAGCTTCGTTGCGGCCGCATTCACTATGGTGCGTATTGCATGGGCGTTGCGGCCTTCCTTGCCGATGATCTTGCCGAGGTCGTCCTTTGCCGCCCGCAGTTCTATCACCGAAATCTGGTGACCGGCGATTTCCTTGACCAATACTTGTTCGGGGTGTTCCGCAAGAGATCGCGCTATGTACTCTACAAGCTCTTTGATCTGAATGTCATCCATCTACTTCTACTCCCTCTAGGATTGTTTTGCAATACGGCGTGAGAAACCGATGGGACTGAAATTAATGCGCCGTTTCTAACAGGTCGGCGAGGGCCGGTCAGGCCAGGGAGATAAGTTTCACGATTGAGTGGAGCCAATCCAGCGGGAAGGGGAAATGGTCGTGATACCTGACACCTGATTTGATCTCGAATCAACGATGAAATTAAGGAAAATCAAATTCCCTGTCAACAGATTTCCCCACCTTGACCTCGACCTTTAAAAGAGAAAAAGAGCACAATTGTAATCAGCTATAATATTGAAGATAACCTGCTGAAGATTGAAAACAAAGAGCGATCGCTCAAAGACGATGGTGAAAAACGGTATTTGCTCCGCGAGCGGATGAGCGAAATAGGTGCAAATCATTCGAATCTGATATACATTACTAAACTCAAAACAGGAGAAAAAGCACCTTGTCCACGAATTCCGACTTTCCCGATTGGCTCCGGGATCGACCTCTCGTCGAGGCCGTCGCCCTGGAACTTCCACAGCCCAGTTTGGGCGACAACACGGGGGATGCGGACAGGCTCGTCCGCGCGCTGGCGCATAAAGGGATCGCCCCCGTTCGCTTCCGCCCCTCGCAGATGGGCAGGCTCGTCCGCTCCATGCGAAGCGGTAATTTCCGGTTCAGCGTGGTGATCGGGTCTGTGGATTCCGGTTGGGAGATTCTGGACATCGTTCCCGGAACGTCAGCGCCGCCGGTGCTCGGTTTTGCCGTCGATCTCGGCACGTCCGGCATCGTGTTCCGGCTCATCGACATTCCCGGGAGGAAGGTGCTTTCCGAAAACGCCATATTGAATCCCCAGATTCCTTTCGGGGAGGACATCCTGAGCCGCATCCTCTTCGCACGGACCGAGGAGGGGCTGCGGGCCATACGGGAACCGCTCCTCGACGCATGCCGCCTCAGCATGCGCGACGCCGTCGCATCGAGCGGGTTTTCCCCGGAAAATGTCTACGCCGTCTCCTGCGCCGGCAACACGGCGATGAGCCATTTTTTCTGGGGGCTCGACCCGTCCAACATATGCCGGGAACCTTACATCCCGGCGGCAAACTCATTCCCGATGAGCCGCGCAGTGGAAATCGGACTTGATTGCCTGCCTAATGCCCTTCTCTATCTTTTCCCGAACGTCGGGTCCTATGTGGGCGGAGACGTTATTGCGGGGATTCTTGCAACCGGCCTTCACGAATCGTCCGAACCCCGGATGCTGATCGATGTGGGAACGAATGCGGAGGTTATCCTGGGAAACTCGGAGTGGCTGCTGGCTTGTGCCGGCGCTGCAGGCCCCGCGCTGGAAGGCGGGGTGGGCGAGTGCGGGATGCCGGCGGTACCGGGAGCCATAGACCGGGTCAGGATAGACAGGGACAGCCTGGCGCCCTCCTGGCGTGTGATCGGGGACGAAAAACCTTCCGGCCTCTGCGGTTCCGGGCTGATCGACCTCGTCGCCGAGATGTTCGCGGCCGGGATAATCACGGTCCAGGGGAAGTTCCCGCCGGAGATCCGATCGCCACGCATCCGGGAGACCGCGGAAGGCAGGGTTTACGTCGTGGCGGAGCCCTCTCAGACCCTGCACCGCAAGAGCATTGTCATCTCGGAAATCGACATCGGGGTCTTTTTGAAATCAAAAGCGGCGATGTATACGATTTTATCCGTCATTTCAGGTAAAGTCGGATTGACATTCGGACAAATTCAAAGCATTTATATTGCCGGGAATTTCGGAAACCGTATCGATCCCGAAATGGCGGTCCGGATAGGCATGATTCCCGACCTGCCCCTGGAAACCTATCGCGGGATCGGTAATTCCAGTGTTCTTGGCGCATCCATGCTTCTGCTCGACCGCACCATTTCCGATATGGCGGAACAGGTCCGCAGCAGGATCACCTACGTTGAATTGAACGTCAACTTTGAATTGATGAACGAATTCAGGGGCGCTCTTTTCATTCCCCATACAGATCGGCGGCTTTTCCCATCCGTGCGGATACCTCGAGTCATTGCGGGGTGAGATGAATTCGCGACAATCGGGACCCAAGCTTATGAATCGGCGCATCACCCAGGACAAAAGTCATGGTGTACGCGGGCTGGAACTCAGGATCAAGGGTGTCCACGTCGCTCGCATGCTGGTGCTCGTACTGCTTGTCCTGAATGGGCTGCTGATCTATGCGATTTTCTGTTCCTCCCACGGCCTGCCGGGCTACAGGAATCAAAACGAACAGGTTCGCGACCTCGAACAGAGGATCGTCAGGCTGAAGGAGGACAACCAGAGAGTCTTCGACAGGATTCAGGCCCTCAAAAACGACTCGAAGGCCCAGGAGAAGCTGGTTCGCCAGCAATTGGGCTGGGTCCGCGACAACGAAATCATCCTCGAGTTCCCCGAAAAGGGAAACGGCGCCGGCGGCAAGTCGAATGCGGCGAAGCCTTTCCTGCTGCTAAAATAATCGTGCCCGAAGGTTCCTTCCCGCAGGTTTCCCGTCCCTCCCGCCAAGGTCCAGCCTTGAGCAACCCGGAATAGGACTTATATTTAGTAAATTCGCTGATTTATTTCTGAGAGTCACTTGCCGGCATTAATATCGGCAGGGAGGGATGGTTATGCCGAGAAAAGAAGAGTTTGTATCGCTTCCTCTTATGACCGTATCGGAAGCGGCCAAATACCTGGGCGTGGGCAGGAAGGTGGTCTACCAGTTGATAGAATGGGGCGAAGTGCGGGCAGTAAAGATGAGGGGGACTGCAATGCTAGAGAAAAGCAGCCTCGACGCGTACCGGGCCAGCGGAAAAATAGCCTGACCCGGGTTCGCTACCCTGAAATCACCTTTTTCATGGCCTCCATGCTCTTCGCAAAATCCGCCAGGAACTGATCCGCCGTTTCTCGCGTTATGCCGAAATCTCGGAAGATACCGTCCGTTTCGGGATCGAAGGCTTTCCGGTTCTGCAGAGGTTTGTTCCGAACCGTTGCAGCTGCCACCAGCTCGTTCGTCATGTAGACGATCGAGGCGACATCCCTGTTAGTCCCGGCATTCTGGGGATTGTGATGATGCTCGATGGCGGAGACGATGACGGCCGGGAAGTTCCAGTTTCTCGCTATCATCCCGCCCAGCTCCTGGTGATCGATCCCGAGCGCGCGCCGTTCGGCGCCGGTCCCGAGGTTGTCGCCGATAAGCTGGCGCAGGCTGGTGTTGAGGTAAATCCGGGCATAGGTATTGAGAACCGTTTTGCCGAGATCGTGAAAGAGGGATGCGGTATAGATGGAAAGAATTTGCTTGTGCCTGAGCCAGCGGGAGATAATCCCGGACATCAACCCCGAGCTGAGGGAATGTTCCCACAATTCCCGTTCGATTCCATCCCTGTCGGCGCTTCTCAGGTAGTAACGGGATGCGCATGCAGCTATCACGACCTGCATGAGCATCTTGCTTCCGATGAGAAGGATTGCCTCCTGAAGCGAACAGGGCTGGTCGCGCCGCCGGGAGAATCGGGTGGAGCTGCCGAGGCGCAGGATCTGCGCCGAAATCGCCTGGTCGCATGCGATCACTTTTTCTATTTCACTGGTCGGGGCGTCTTTCCTGACCAGAGACATCACCCTCCAGACTATATCGGGAAAGGGAGGGAGTTTTTCCGCCGCTGCAACGATGTCTTTCATCAGCAATTCGTAATGCAGCGCATGTACCTCGTAATTGCTCAATTCCCGTATCATTTTCCTGCCTCCTGTTGTGCCTGGAAGCTCCGCAGTTTACGCTGAGATATGCCGAAAGGGCGTATGAAAGGAGACGGGGACCGGGCGGACTGCCCGCGTTCGTAGGCGGCAAAAAGAAGAAGGTCCTTTTGCCCGGCAGCCCTGCCGCCATATCCTTTCGGACTTAGGCCAGTGGCTTTGCGTCCCACCCTTTCGGCTAGTTTGCCTTTTTCGAGCTTCGGAGCTAACCTCGAAATCCTGAGAGGTTCACTTTGCTTTCAATATATTTATCGACAGCACATGCTAAAAACTTTAGAAATTTTTTTACGTGAAATCATGCGCGAATATAGCGGTGCACAACTTTGTTGAGGCTCTTTTCCACGCACGCTGCAATCAGGGCGATTACGGCAATCGCTGCGGTCGCGACGATGAAGAAAACGCCGATGTGATAGTGCTGAAAATGCTCGCCCAAATACATCACGTAGGGTTGATGGAAAAGGTAGAGGCTGTAAGAATAGACCCCTGCCCCGGCAAAAGCCGTTCCGATTACGGGCGCCCTGTCGAGACGGGCGGCTATGTGGACCATGATGACGGACAGACCCGTCCCGGACAGGCCGTCCGAGAGGATATACAGGGCATTGGGCTGGTAGCTGAGCTGCCCCAGCACGTAGACGATTATCCCCGCAGCAAGGCATTTGAAGGAGAAAAGCCGGCGAGCCGTGCCCTGCGGGTCCTCCGCCATGAGCCTGCCAAGAATCATTCCTGCCGAAAACTCCCACAGCCTGCAGAGGAAAAGCGCCCCCATCTGGTAATTTCCACTGGCCCCCGACATGTGGAGAATGTACCGGGAGCTCACGGTCAGGGCTATGCAGAGCGCGAAGAAGCCGCCCGATCCCATGCGCTGCATCAGCCTGTAAAGAAGCGGGAAGACGATATACAGCTCGATCAGCATGCCGATGAACCACCATGCGGGGCTGAGATAGAAAAACATGGTGTCGACCGGGAATACCCTGTCGCCGAGAAAGCTCAGGATAAACCGGTAGTCGAACGGCACGGGTCTGTACTGGAACGGCGACACCAGGAAGACGAGGTGGGCCAGCCAGTAGATCGGGAACAGCCGGATGAAGCGGTGGAGGTACCATCTGCCCCAGGAGATTTCTTCCTGCCCGCGCTTTACGAGCGAGTAGGTCAGGCCGAAACCGCTGAACAGGATGAATACGCCCACGCCCTGGGCGCCGCGCTCCATGGTTCCGGCAATGAGGCCCTCGATGTAGCAGCCAATCCTACCGAACAAAGCCCCCGGCAGGCACTGGTCGACGAAAGCCGGAAGCGAACCCAGGGTTATGGGCCAGGGGTAATTGGGGCCGTAAGCTATGAAACAGTGGAAGAAGGCAATCCAGACGATTGCCATTCCCCTTACGCTGTCGATCCACTGGAAACGGGTAGCGGCCGCGGCGGCCGATGGAGTCTGCATCTATTCGAGCCAACCTCTTCTGGGAAATCGCGGAATCGAATCAGGCGAGCCCTGCTTCCGACATGAGTTTGCCGAGCACCTTTTCGGCCTCGAAGTATTCTTTGGCGATTTCCCGGGCGGCCCGGCAGCTTCCTTCGTAATCGCTTTCTATCACGTCCACCGCGGCCAGGATGTCTTCCATGTTACTGAACCCGAAGAGCCCTTTTCCCGAGGGGAGGTATTTGCTGAAGGCGGTTTCCTGGGTAATGACCGGCCTGCCCGCCGCCAGGTAGCAGGCGCTGCGGTCGCTGAACCAGCCGGTCCGGGGGCGCACCACCTGGTCCTTGGTGACCGTAAATTCGCCGTGTGAGTCCTGAATGTATGCCCTGTACTTGTCGATGTCGCGCGAGATCGGAAGGGAGTGCACGATCCTCCATCGGTGCCGCTCCAGAAGCTTCCTTGTGGACTCAGGGACTTCGACCGCGAGTTCGAAGTTTGCGGAACGTTTCAGGGGCAGTTCCCGCAGCCGCAGAAACTCCCGGGCCTTCGTCCAGTACCACGTCTGGCCGCGGAAGACGATCCGCTTTCCCTTGTTGTGCCAGGTGGTTATCGTGGAGAAGGCAGAATCATTCCGGGGCGGGAAAGGATTGGTCCACAGGTCCGTTACGACCGGCTGCCTGGTCGGATGCCAGCAGACGAGGTCGACTGGCAGATCGCAGTCGGGCTGGCCGAGGTTTTCGCCGAAGGTGAAATGGGTGTCGTGCGCCGCCAGGGCGTTGATGGTCGGGATATCCCCTTCGAGGACTTTAACCTGGACGCGGAAGGGGTCCGATTCGACATATATCCGGCGCGGGATCGCCATGTGCTCATCGCGCAGTTCCTGGGATGCGGTGACGTTGAGGAAGGCATCGGCTTCCCGGTAGAGCTGCATGAGCTGCTCTTCCGTCATTCCGTAGCAGCTTCCCCCTTCATAGTTTCCACGGAACACCCAGTGGCCCGCAAATCCGTGTTTTTCGAGAACGGGTGCGACCATGCCGACGTTGGCGGAAGCATCGGGAGAGAACAGGTACGTGTCCGGGTTGTACGGCCAGCGCCCGGAGTCTTCGACGTAGTACACGTCGTAGCCCAACCGGCGCAGGCCGATCAGGTAATGCAGGAACTGGAAAGTGACGCCTGCGAGGGGATACCAGAACACGATCCCGAAAACGATTATTTTGCCCTTGGGCTTCTGCCGGTTCGTCATGCGTACAGTCCTTCGTTGAGAAATATACTAGTCGCTGATGGCATCCTCGATCAGTCTGCCGAGAACTTTCTCCGCACCGAAGTACTCGCGGGTCATTTCCACCGCCGCGCGGGAATGCAGTGCGTAGTCTTTTTCCACCTCTCTCAGGGCCGCCGCGGCCTCCTCCGCGCTGGTGTAGGCCATGATGCCCCTGCCCGAGGGAATGATCGAGCTGAACCCGGTATCCTGCACCACGACGGGTCTTCCTGCAGCAAGGTAGCAGGCCGAGCGGCAGCTGAACCACCCGGTCCGAAGCGCCACATACACGTGCTTTGCCGGGGATATCTCTCCGCGGGACGCTGCAATGAAATCCTGGTACATGGCCGGGGTAACGGTGGCTTCCGGTCCGTCGGCGACCTCCCAGCCTGCTGCTTCGAGCCGGTCGAGCGGTGCGTTCACTCCTCCCACTGCCACCTTGAGAGGAGAATCGACAGCCCGAGGCAGGTCCATGAGCTTTTCGAATTCCGCGCCCTTGCTGCCGTATTCCACTCCCTTGTAGATGAGCTTGCCCTTGAAGGCGTTCCAGGTCATTACCGTCGTCCAGGGGCCGGTCGGACGCGTGCCGGCCAAGTGCTCCCACAGGTTCGTCACGACGGGCATCCGGGTGGTCTTCCACCGGAAGTTCAGGCGCGGTACGAGGCAGTCGTTCCCGTAGATGTTTTCCGCGTAGGTAAAGTGCCGGTCGTGCGCCGCAACGCTCTGGCACCACCGGTCCACGTTCTCCGACCAGGAAAACCGCTCGCTCAGCATGATCTGATTGTAACCCGGGTCGGTATCGATGAACCCCTTGATGCATCCGGCCGGCAAATTGTCCGGCATCATGCAGGCGCCGCTGACGTTAAGGAAAAGATCCGCGGAAGCGGACACGGCGTTGAATTTTGCCTCGTCCATCCCGTAGCTGGTTTCGTGCAGGTGCCGGTAATGCCATCGGTCACGCAGCCCCGGGGCATATTTTTCGAAAAAGCCCCCGAGGTAATCGACCGAATACTGCGGGTCCTGCGTATACGTCCTGTTGAGTGGATGATACGGCCAGCTCCAGGTGTCCTCATGGTAATAGACATCGTGGCCCATGGCATGGAACCCGACAACATACTGCAGATAGTCCCAGGCCACGCCGCCGACCGGATATAATCCGGCAAGGCCCGTAACTATGATACGGAGCTTCGATCTGCTCATTTTTTTCTCCTGAAGAATTTGCACCCGGGTTTGGGGCGCTTTCTGCTTGTACTCTCTTTTAACATTTGTCAAGGACAATTCGAATTGGATAATATCCGTCTGTTCCTAATATTCCCTCTGTTTCCAACCGATTTACAAAGGGATGGACCGAGAATCCGGCTTGGTCCGTTGTTGTCCCTATGCAAGCCCGGGGCCGGAGGATCGGCTTCGCGCACCGGATTTTTTCCGTATTCCAAAAAGGATTGCATCATGCAGATAACCTGTCTTGGGGCCGCACGCTGCGTAACCGGCTCCTGCTATCTTATCGACAACGGCCGGAAATACCTGGTGGACTGCGGCCTGTTTCAGGGCAACCGCCAGATGGAAGCCATGAACCGCAATGCCTGGGGCTTCAAACCGGCCGAAATCTCCGCTCTGTTCCTCACGCATGCGCACATCGATCATACGGGACGGATACCCAAGCTCGTACGGGACGGATTTCGCGGCAAAATCTACGCGACAGCGCCTACCGTCGAACTCGCAAAGATTCTGCTCCTCGATTCCGCTCACATCCAGGAGATGGAGGCGGAATGGCATTCCAGAAAGAACAAAAGGCGCGGAGAACCTGAAACAGAGCCGCTCTACAGCCTGGCGGACGCCGAGGCGTGCCTCTCCCTGTTCGAACCGCTGCAAAGAGACGAAGTTATCCGGATCGACCCGGATTTGAGCATCCGCTTCCGCAACTCGGGGCACATCCTTGGTTCTTCTTTCCTCGAGGTCTGGGAGGGCGCCCCGGAAGAGGCACGCAAGACCATCTTTTCGGGCGACCTCGGCTATAAAGGCCAGATGATCCTGGAGGACCCGGCCATCCCCACCGATGCGGACACGCTTTTCATCGAGTCCACCTACGGCAACCGCAATCATAAGTCAATCGAGGAAAGTGAACGCGAGCTTCTCAAGGCGATTCAATACAGCCACGCCCATGGGGAAAAGGTAATAATTCCGGCCTTTGCCGTTGAGCGTACCCAGGAGCTCCTTTTCCTCATCGGGCGGTTTTTCCGCGAAGGCAAGATCCCCCCGATGCCGGTTTACCTGGACAGCCCCCTCGCGATCGCGGCAACCACCATCTTTCGAAACATGAAAGAGTACTATGATGCCGAAACCCGAACGGTGCTCGACCGGGAAGGCGATCCGTTCGGCTTCGAACAGCTCATCCTCTCCCGCACGGCCCTGGAATCGATGGCGATCAACGAACGTTCCGGGCCGGCTATCGTGATTGCCGGAAACGGGATGTGCACGGCTGGCAGGATCCGCCACCACCTCAAGCACAACCTGTGGCGGCCGGGTTGTTCTGTGGTGATCGTGGGATACCAGGCCGCGGGCAGCCTGGGCAGAAGCCTTGTCGAAGGCGTGCGGCTCGTGAAGATCCTGGGCGAGCGAGTGATCGTGCGAGCCAGGATTTTTACAATCGGCGGCCTCTCCGCTCATGCCGACCAGACGGCGCTGCTCGACTGGCTCGGTAATTTTCAGAACCGAAATATGCGCGTTTTCGTGGTGCATGGCGAGGAAAGCATAAGCGAGGAGTTTGCCCGACTCATCCGGACGAGATTCGGTTTCGAGGCCCGTGTGCCTTCGATAGGCGATCGCATCACGCCGACCGGAATCGAGTTTGCCGCGGCGCCGCTCGCGGGCGAGCCGAAGTGGCGCAGGTACCTGACCACGCTGGTGCGGAAAACCGACGAGATTCGAAACATCCTGGATATTCCCGGCCGGCCCGTACCCGCCCACCTGGTACAGAAGCTGGAAGAGGAACTGGTATCGGCTCAGGCCCATATCGACGAGGTTCTTGCAGCCATGGGGAGGGAAGCGGGGCCGGAAGCGATAAAAACAGCCGGGCAGGAACGCACGGCGGCGTCCCGGCGATAGGAATGGCAAACAGGTCGAGGCTGAAGTCTTCCCGCCTTCATATTTCAGTGGGAGAGGCTTTCAGCCTCGATGTTTAACAGGTTTGTCCCCGGCAAATCATCGCGGCTAAAAGCCGCTCCCACAGTATAGTGTGTTCAGACAAGTCTTTGCTCCGTGCACTTGGTTCGGGTGGCCTATCATTCCACACCCACGTACCACGCGTCGCGGGCCTCGGAGACCAGGGAATCTACGTTCTCGCCGTCTTTCCGATCCTGCGGGTCGATGAATCCGGGGGCGGGTCCCTCAAGGTGGATATATTCCCCCCGAAGGCTTTTCGACAGCGCACTGTCCCTGCTTGCAAGCTCGGCAAAACGCCTGCCCGCGTATTTCAGCCCGCGCGCGCAGGTTCCGGTGGGAACGTAGATTCGAAGCGGGCATCCCAGCTCCGCGACCACCTCCTTGATCTCATCCCCCATGCCGTAGAGCATCTGGAATTCCAGCCCGTCTTTCCCGATCCCGTAGAACTGTCCCAGCGCCATGACATGGGCAATTGAGCGGATGTTGTGGGTGGCAAACGCCGGTTGGAAACTGTCCATGTTGAGGAGCAGGAACTCGCTCAACCCCTCGAAGGAGGCATCGGTCGACTGCTTCGCGTTCCAGACCGGGCTCGCTGCTCCGTTTTGCCGGGCAAGCTGCTTTTCGTACTTCTCGTATGCGCCTTTGACCAGCCTGACGGGAATCCGCACCTGCCTCGCCGCGCCCCAGTATTTCAGCTCGTCGAGCTGTTTCCAGGAATCGCGCAGGTATGCCTGGATCACCACCCCCAGCCGGAGAGAGCCGTTTTCGTTCCGGACCAGGGAGGGATTCTGGTCCACGATCTCCCTGAACAGCGCCAGCGTCCCGTCTCTGTATGCATACTCTTCCATGTCGAGTCGGATGAAGGTCTTCTTTCCTTTGACAGCATCGGCCGCGGTGAGCAGCGTGATCAACCTGTCCCGGATCTCGTCGATCTTTTCCTTTGCCTGCTCCGGTAAATCGTGACCGAGTTCCCTTACATTCGCAATCTTATTCAGCTGGTAGACCAGCGCCGAAAGTTTTATGGAAAAATTGATCTCACGGATTTCCGGGCGGTCGGCAAGTTGTTTCATCAATTGAACGTAGAAGTCGAGGTATCGCTGTGCGTCTTCCTCGGAAAGCGCCGCGTCCCCGACGTTATCCATGCTGACGGTCATACCCGCTTTGCTCCCGGCGGCGATGAAACGGGCTATTCTCTCCGTCTCGGCGCCGGGTTTTCCCGGAGGCGCATCCGTGTTGACGGCAAGCACGAACGGTTCGGTCATCCATTCGAAAAACGGCATCGCGAAAAAGAGGGTCTTCCGGACCCATGTTTTATCGCCGACTTCGCCGAGTATCCAGGCCGTCGCATCCTGGAACACTCCCCACATGCTGATCTCGATCAGCTGGTTTCGCAGCGCGGTGCGCCATTTGCCGTCCTGCCAGAGATGCTTGCTGTTCGCTTGCCTGATCCGGGAATCCAGCCGGTTGCGGATCTCCTTCAGGTACTTTCGAGTTAGCGCTTCACGGTCCGGGCCGAATTGCGTCGGATCGGAGGCGCCGTCTATGGAGGTCCCGGACTCCTCTGCGCTGGTGGTATTGGCTGATACGAAAGGAGCGCACACGAATGCGAACAAGATTGAAACGGTGACAAGAAAGCGTTTAACGCGAACAGATCCCGCCGTGAAGCCTTGCATTCCAAGAATCTCCCATGTTGTGCAAGTCAATGAGAAAGGCGCACCGCAAATGTGCGGTGCGCCGGAAGAGTGGGGAGAGTGTAGCGCAACCCGCCCGCCAGTTAAAGGCGGCGGACTTCCATCACACGGCAGGGGAAGTCGCCGCCGGGTTTTCGGGTTTCGCCTCATCGTCGCCAAAAGTCTCTTTTATCCGAAGCACGTCCGGCAGAATTCTCAGGAAAGCGTCGACAATCTTCGGATCGAATGCAGTGCCGCTGCATGCCTTGACTTCCTCCAGTGCCTTATCGATCGGCCATGCCTTTTTGTAGGGCCGATCCGAGGTCAGGGCGTCGAAGACATCGCAGACGGACACGATGCGCCCGGCAAGCGGGATTTCGTATTCCGCCAGACCCTGCGGGTACCCGGAACCATTCCACTTCTCGTGGTGGGTAAGGGCTATGAGCTTTCCAACTTTGAGCAGCAGAGACGGGTGCCCTGACAGGATCTCGGCGCCGATCGTGGTATGGGTTTTCATGATTTCCCATTCGTCCGGGTCGAGACGGCCGGGTTTGAGCAAAACGCGGTCGGGTATGCCGATCTTGCCGATATCGTGCATCGGACTGGCATTGAAGAGCAGGTCCATGGTTTCCTCGTCCGAGTCCAGTTCGCCCGCGAGTGCCCGGCACATGTGACTCATCCGTTTTATGTGCATGCCAGTTTCATTGTCCCGGAACTCGGCCGCGCGCGCCAGGCGGTAGATGATTTCGAGCTGCGTCTCCTGGAGTTCCCGGGTTCGTTCCTTTACACGTACATCGAGCGTGTGGTTTTGATTGGCAAGGCGCTCCATGGCGTGTTTGAGAGAAAGATGGGTCCGTATGCGCGCCTTCAGTTCGACTATGTGAAAAGGCTTGGTGATGTAATCGACGGCGCCGAGGCTGAAGCCTTTCGATTTGTCCTGAACCTGGTCCATGGCGGTGATAAAAATAACGGGGATCGAACTGGTCGCAGGGTCCGACTTGAGTGCGGAACAGACCTCGTAGCCATCCATGTCCGGCATCATGACATCCAGGAGTATGAGATCGGGCGGGTTGGATCCTGCCTGTTCGAGGGCCGAAGCACCGCTTGCGGCGACGCTCAGCCGGTATTCACCCTTCAATGCGGCCACCAGGATATCGAGATTCACCCTGGTATCATCGACAATCAGGATTTTATTGTTCTTCAGTTCCAGCATGCTTTGTTTTCGACTCCGGTGTGGATTCGGTTGAATCTCCGATCGTGTGCAACATGTTTCCAGAAAACGCGCGGACCCGCCTTATGGCCGCTGCGATACGAACATCCTGCCAGGCCCCTGTCTTCTTATGATTTCGGCTGCCCCGCAGCCGTCCGTCTCCGGACGGGGCTCAAAAATCCAAATTCGATTTTGGATCTTTAATCGGATGAATCATGGGCAATCTGAAGAGATTCGTTCGAACCGGATAACCTGGCGGCCCGTTCAAATGCGAACAATGGGGTACCGGAAGGGAGCAGGGAGGAATAAAAAGCGCCGGATTCCTCCCGGGTTGGACGGGCAAAAAATCCGGCGCCGGTGTTCTTTGCTGGCGATTATATCTTCATGGCCTGCATGATGGCTTTGCCGTAAGGCTTCCTGAGGACCCCGACTTCGGTGATGATGCCGGTGATATATTTATTGGGAGTGACATCGAAGGCCGGGTTCAATGCCGGGATGCCGGCCGGGGCCACCTGTCTCCCATTGAGGTGGGTTACTTCCCTCGGGTCCCGCTGTTCGATCGGGATGCCGCTTCCGTCCGGAAGCGTGGGATCGATGGTCGACCTCGGGGCGGCGATATAGAAGGGGATGTCGTGGGTCTTCGCGAGCACCGCAACCATGTAGGTGCCTATCTTGTTCGCCGTGTCGCCGTTTGCTGCGATCCGGTCGGCGCCCACCACCGCCATGTCGATCTTGCCCCGGCTCATGAGGCTGCCGACCGCATTGTCCGTAATCAGGGTCACCGGGATTCCCGCCCGCATGAGTTCGAATACGGTCAGCCGCGCTCCCTGGAGGAAAGGGCGCGTTTCGCAGGAATACACCTGGATGGTCGGGTCCTGTTCGTATGCGGCGCGGATCACCCCTACCGCCGTTCCGTAATCGGCCGTCGCAAGCGCCCCGGCATTGCAGTACGTGAGGATGCGCGCGCCTTTTGGCACCACTTCCTTTCCCCACTTCCCGATCTCCAGGCATACCGAGACGTCTTCGGCCATTATGGCGTCGGCTTCTTTGCGAATGAGTTCCTGCAGTTCCGGAACGTCCGCTTTCGGGTTTGCCGCCACCACGCCGTTTATCCGTTCGACAGCCCAGCCCAGGTTGGCGCCGGTGGGGCGGGCCTCTTTCATCTTCTTGCAGAGCTGCGAAAACTTGCGTTTGAAATCCTTGACGGATTCGGGGGGCATATTGCGTGCGCCCAGCGCCAGGCCGAGCGCCCCGGCCACACCCACGGCCGGCGCGCCGCGAATCGCCAGGGTCTTGATCGCTCTGATCACCTGATCGGGATTCGTGCAGCGGATGACTTTTTCCTGCTGCGGCAAAATCCTCTGGTCGAGTATCGCGACGGCATCGCCGTCCCAGTAAATCGGGGGCATCCACTGCATTTTACGGGCTCCTGAAATAACCAGCCTTTCCGGCTCTGCCGGCAACGGGCTTTTGATTGTGGCCTCAGTCCGGCGGACTACCCGGCCAGTTTCTTCCTGAGAATTTCGTTTACGAGCTGCGGGTTGGCCTTCCCCTTGGTCTTTCGCATGACCTGCCCGACGAAAAAGCCGAAGACTTTTTCTTTCCCGCCCCGGAACTGTTCGACTTCGTTGGGGTTCTCCGTAAGGACCTGATCGATTGCCGCTTCGATTGCCGATTCATCCCTTACCTGCACCAGGCCCTTTTCCTCGACGATCTGCTTTGCGGACCGGCCCGTTGCAAACATCTCCTCGAAAACGGTCTTTGCGATCTTTCCGCTGATGACGCCGGAGTCGAGCAGGGTCAGGAGCTGGACGAGGTTTTCGGGAGTGACGGGGCATTCCGAGATGTCCCTGTCGTTGCGGTTCAGTTCCCGGAGAAGCTCGGACATCATCCAGTTGCTCACGACCTTGGGCTGCGCGAACTCGCCAACGACGCTTTCGAAATAGTTGGCAAGGGGTTTCGAGGCGGTCAGAACCTGGGCGTCATAGGCCGGCAGACCGTATTGGGTCAGGAACCGTTCCCGCTTGGCGTCGGGGAGTTCGGGAAGATTTGCCCGAACTTCTTCGACCCACTCGCTGCCGATCGATATGGGCACCAGGTCGGGGTCCGGGAAATAGCGATAGTCATGCGCTTCTTCCTTGCCGCGCATGCTGAGGGTCACGTTCCGGTTGGCGTCCCAGAGCCTGGTTTCCTGGACTATGGATTCCCCCCGTTCCAGTAGAGCCTTCTGCCTGCGAATCTCGAAATCGAGCGCTTTCTGGACGTTTTTGAAGGAATTCATGTTCTTGAGTTCGGCCTTGGTGCCGAGAGTATCCGTTCCGACGGGCCGAAGCGAGATATTGGCGTCGCACCGCAGGCTGCCTTCCTCCATGTTGCCGTCGCAGATTTCGAGGTAGCGCAGGATTTCGCGCAGCGTCCTGAGATAGGCCGCCGCTTCCTCTGAAGATTTGAGGTCCGGCTCGCTCACGATTTCGATGAGCGGGACCCCCGTGCGGTTGTAGTCCACATAGCTTACCGGCTGGTATTCGTCGTGAACGAGCTTGCCGGCGTCCTCTTCCATGTGGATCCTGTGAATGCGGATGCGTTTGACGCCCTCGGATGTTTCGATTTCCACCCAGCCGTTGCGGGCCAGCGGCAGCTCGTACTGCGATATCTGGTATCCCTTGGGCAGGTCGGGGTAGAAGTAGTTCTTGCGGGCAAACTGGCTGTATGGCGCAATGCTGCAGCGCGTTGCGAGCGCCATCCTGATCGTGTATTCCACGACCGTGCGGTTCAGCACCGGAAGTACCCCCGGCATTCCAAGGCAAACCGGGCAGGTATGCGTGTTGGGGCTGCCGCCGAATTTTGTCGAGCATCCGCAAAAGACTTTGCTCTCTGTTGTGAGCTGTGCGTGGATTTCCAATCCGATTACCGGTTCGTATTCCATACTCCGATTGCATTCCTTGGCAACTGGCTGATAGTTCAGCGATTAGCGAATGATTGCGGGCTGTTGAAATATTCAAGCCACCAGTTAATATCATGTGTAGCATTATGATGTATCATATACAAGCGCAAGGCCCAACCATTTTAGTGTTTTCGGGGTTCAAGTGCAAAACGTACTTTATTTTTCCTCAAGTCTGGAGTAAAGCGGAAGGCTGTATTGATGATTGTGAAATGCACGGCAAATACACGGTCTTCGGATGGTCGGAAATGCCCTGTTGTGCGAGAGTGTTTCGCACTCGATAAGGCGTCTGCGCTTGGGTAAATCCGGCATCGCGAAGTGTTATCGCGGCCGTGCCGGAAAAAGAACGTTTGACATTGTGAGAAGTTTCATTTAGGAATAAGAAATTGCGAAGCAGACGCTTTTTGGACTAGGGCTCTCGTTGGTGGGACACGATCTGCACACGATGGAGTTGTTTCGGGGATAGCGAGGAGAAAAATGAAGATTCACGAGTATCAAGCCAAATCATTGTTTCAAAAGTATGGAGTCCCCATCCCTCGCGGGAAAGCGGCCTTCAGTGTTGACGAAGCGAAAAGCAACGCCGCGGAACTGGGGACTTTTCCTGTTGTCGTAAAGGCCCAGATTCATGCGGGCGGACGCGGAAAAGGCGGCGGTGTCAAGCTTGCCAAGAATGCGGCCGAAGTCGACCAGTATGCATCCAGCATCCTGGGTATGACCCTGGTGACGCATCAGACCGGTCCGGAAGGCAAGCTGGTCAAGAAGCTGCTCATCGAAGAAGGGCTGCCGATTGAAAAGGAACTCTATCTCAGCGTACTGCCCGACAGAGGCACCGCCAAGATAGTTTTCATGGCAAGCGAAGCCGGCGGTATGGACATCGAAGAGGTAGCCGCAAAGACCCCTGAAAAAATCATCAAAGTCTACATCGATCCGCTGTTGGGAATGAAGGGTTATCACGCGAACGAACTGGCTTTCGGGCTGAACCTGTCCGGAGACCTTGCCAAGCAGTTCACCGCCATGGCCATGAAGCTCTATAAGCTTTGCGTGGATTACGACTGCTCCCTGGTGGAAATCAACCCCCTCATCCTGACTAAGGACGGACGGGTCATCGCGCTCGACGGCAAGATCAACTTCGACGACAACGCGATGTATCGCCACAAGGATATTCAGGAATTCAGGGATCTCGACGAAGAAGATCCTTTCGAGGTCGAGGCTTCCAAGTACGAACTGAACTACATCAAGATGCCCGGCGGAAATATCGGCAACATGGTTAACGGCGCCGGTCTGGCCATGGCGACCATGGATATCATTCAGCTTGCCGGAGCGTCCCCGGCCAACTTCCTCGATGTTGGCGGCGGAGCCAGCGCCGAGCAGGTGGAAAACGGCTTCCGGATCATTCTCGCCGACCCGGCCGTCAAAGGGGTGCTCATCAACATTTTCGGCGGCATCCTGCGTTGTGACAGGCTGGCAAACGGTGTTGTGGAAGCGGCAAAAAAGGTCGGTATAAAAGTCCCCGTAGTTATCCGGATGGAAGGGACCAATGTCGAAGAGGGCCGGGAAATTCTGAGCAAGTCCGGGCTAAACCTCATCACGGCAAAAGACGTTTCAGACGCCGCCCAAAAAATTGCAGCCATTGCGAAATAGAAGGGGGACAACATGAGCATTTGGGTGGATAAAAATACAAGGTTGTTAGTGCAGGGGATTACCGGCCGAGAGGGCCAGTTCCATACTCTCAACTGCAAGAATTACGGTACCAACGTAGTCGCCGGCTGCACCCCGGGCAAGGGCGGCCAGAGCGTGGAAGGCATTCCGGTTTTCAACACGGTCGCCAAGGCTGTCAAAGAGACCGGCGCCAACACCGCGATGGTTTTCGTTCCGCCTCCGTTCTGTGCGGACGCCATTCTCGAATCCATCGACGCGGGCATTCCTCTGATCGTTGCGATCACCGAGGGCATCCCGGTCATGGACATGCTGAAGGTCAAGAACTACCTGGGTAAAAGCAAGAGCCGGCTGATCGGCCCCAACTGCCCCGGCATTATTACTCCGGGACAGTGCAAGATCGGTATCCAGCCCGGCCACATCCATACGCCGGGTCCCGTGGGCATCGTATCGCGCTCCGGAACCCTCACCTATGAAGCCGTGCACCAGATCGGCAGCATGGGCATCGGACAGAGCACCGTAATCGGCATCGGTGGCGACCCGGTCAACGGGACCAACTTCATCGACTGCCTCTCCGCCTTCCAGGCTGACCCCGAGACCAAGGCTATCATCATGGTCGGCGAAATCGGCGGGTCTGCCGAAGAAGATGCGGCTGACTTCATAAAAAAGAACGTAACCAAGCCGGTGATCGGCTTCATCGCCGGCCTGACGGCTCCTCCGGGACGCCGCATGGGCCATGCGGGCGCCATCATCAGCGGTTCGAGCGGCACGGCCCAGGGCAAGATCAAGGCCATGCGCGAAGCCGGCATCACCGTCGTGGAAAACCTCGGAGAGATGGGCGCGATCGCGAAGGTGGCTTTTGCCGAAGCTCTTGGCCTGCCCAAGGCGAAAAAGTAGCCTGAGCGCGCCAAAGGCGCCGCACAACAGCTTTACGAGAGCCTTCCGGGGAAGCGGATTCCGCTTCCCCGGTTTTTTTGCGCCCTTCGTCGTGCCCCGGATAAGGCTCGGGGCCTTTGCTCAGGGCATCGGGGGGAACACGACCGGTGTCAGCACCCCCGGGGGAAGTCCGGTTACCGGGTCCACGTAATCGTCACTGAGGGTTTTCAGAAATTCGACGATATCGGACTCCTGGTCTGCCGTGAGGCCGAGATTGCCCAGTTCCCTGTCATTGAGATTGTGAACCACCTCGGGGGCAGGCCAGCAGGTTGTCCCGAAGCCCGGGTCGTTGTTGTCCATGCATACGGCCCCGAGCGCATCCCGGGTGTTGTAGAAATGGACGATCTGGGCCAGGGTCGCGAATATGCCGTTGTGGCCGTACGGGGCAGTGAGAGCGATGTTTCGGAGCGTCATGACTTTAAACTTGCCCTCCTGCAGGCCCAGAGGGTCCTTTGCGGCTATATCGGCTCTGCCGCCCAGTCCCAGGTCCACCTTGCCCGGGTTGACCTTATATGAGGGAATGTTCATGTTCCTGGGCAAGCCGAGATTGTCGTAGGTGAAGTCGGTAAAAAGGGGAGGGAGTTGCGAAGTCCCGTCCGGCGCCGTGCCCGGAGCGCTCACGTGGCAGCCGGAGCATTTTGCAGCTCCATTGAAGAGGGCGAGTCCATTGAGTTCCCGGACCGTCAGACTGACCATTCCCTGCAAATAGTAGTCGTACTTGGAGTTGAACTTGTTGAAGGCGCTGGTCTTTTCGAATGCTGCGATAGCCCTGGTCATGAGGTCGAAAGCTGCATCGATGCCCGGAAAGGTCTGCACGGCACAGGTCAGGTCGAAGCTGTACACGTGTCCGAAAAGCTGCCTGTATGACGAATCGAGGAAAAGCGTAAAAACGATCGCCGTCTTGTCGGCCATGGCCATTTCCACCGGATTGAGCGGAGGACCGCCCGCCTGGTTGGCCAGCGTGCCGGCTCGGCCGTCCCAGAACTGTCCTCCGATATAGAGCCCCAGCCCACTGTCCCAGTAAAAAAACGGGGCAAATGCGGCGTATGCCGCACTTGGTGCATTGCGATCCCCGAATCTTCCCGTGACGGAGCCTTCCGACACAGGCCCTTTGCGGGGATCTGCAAAGCCGGCTGCCGGGTTGTGGCAGCTCGCGCAGGACTGGTTCCCGTTGAGTGAAAACGCAGTATCGAAGTAGAGCTTTCGGCCGAGTTCCTCTTCCGGGTTGAGTGCGGCGGTCACCGGCGCGGTGGCGCAGAGGACCCACGCTGCCCATAGGATGATGTGCCTTTTCATATGCCTTTCTCCTTTCTTGATTCCGCACAATGCGTTTGTATGTGCCGCCTTGCTGGAAAGTCTTTCGGAAAAGATCGGGTTAAAGCCCCGCTGTCTCAATGGGGTGGAACCCGGAAATGCCTGTTCGGAAGACAGGTTATCCCGGAGCTGAAAGTGTGAGAGATGTTACGCGCCTTGGCGGAAGTCCAGTGTGAGGGCGGGGCGTGTGAAAAGATTTCGGCACTCCGCTATTAGCATGATTATTACCCTGAATCGTGCTACTGTCGTATCAGGCTGGAAGGACCCATTTGGGCAGATAATTTTGGCCACCTTTCCCTCGACAAGAGGCACGATCCCGGAACCGCTCCTGCATCCGAACAGCTCCGATCCCCGGACCGATAAGGAATACAGTAATGCACGAGCTGCTCCCCCAACATGCACGTTCCCAATCACTCAGAGAGGAAATCGCGAATGCCATCAGCCACGGCATTGGTTTGATTGCGGTTTTCGCTGCATCTCCGTTTCTCATCATCTCGGCTGTCCGGAAGGGCAGCACCTGGGCAATCGTCGGTTCATGCGTATTTGCGGCCACGATGGCTCTGCTGTACCTGACATCCACACTGTATCACGCCTTTCCGGCCGGCAGGGCAAAAGGCATTTTCAGAGTGCTCGACCACGAAGCGATCTACTTCCTCATTGCCGGGACATACACCCCCTTTACCCTCGGCGTGCTTCATGGTCCCTGGGGGTGGACATTGCTGGGGCTGGTGTGGGGGCTTGCAGTTTTCGGCGTGACGATGAAAGCGACGGGAAGCATGCGGTGCGTCCGCCTGTCCACAGGGCTCTATGTTGCAATGGGATGGCTGATTATCATAGCGATCCGGCCTCTCTGGTCAACGATGCCGTTGCCGGGGCTTCTCTGGCTGCTGGGGGGAGGGATTGCATACACGGGCGGGGTGGCGTTCTTTGTGGCCGAACGGGTGCGGTACAGCCATATGGTGTGGCACTTCTTCGTCATTGCAGGTACAACATGCCACTTCCTTGCTGTGCTGTGGTACGCTTGAGACATTAAAACGCTGGATTACGAATTATGCGCAATGTATGGCGAATATGGCAAAAAATAAGCGATGAACCAGTCGGTGGCTTCGAAATGATTTAAAATGGTTCAACTGAAGAATATTCATACTGCTCATGCCATTCGAGTTCAACAATATCATACCTTTTTATTTCGATCAGGGTCTTTTCCAAGGATAATTGCATCGAGGATTATTGCGGCCTGAAATAAGTTGCGCTTTCAGGATTGCCTGGTATAATTAAAAGGTGCCAATGGGTGGCAATTTGAGTTATGCAGGAAATCGATCTTTCACCGTATATTTCTGGTGTATTGTCGGTCTAACTCCAAATGCCGAGCCAAAAGAGCAGCGAAAAGAACACCAATGTCAAAGAAGGAATGAGAAATGGTGGAAGGTCGAGTCAAGTGGTTTAGTGATCAAAAAGGTTATGGATTTATTGAAGCGGACAGCGGGCACGATGTTTTTGTTCATCATTCAGCCATTGAAGGCGAAGGATTCAAGTCTTTGGCTGAAGGCGATCGCGTCAGCTTTTTGGAAGAAAAAGGCAGTAAAGGCCCAAGTGCCGCAAATGTAAAGAAACTGTAATCAGTCTGTTTTGAAACGTCCGAAATAAATGTCAACCGGAGCGGACCAGCCGGCTCCGGTTCTGTCCGGAATAAGGGCCAGGAAAACAAATACGATCGCGATTCTGGAACTTCAACCGATTTTCCGTTTAATCAATGACTCGAAAGAGCACTGCCTCCCTGGAGCATTCCTGTTGGTCCATGCTAATGGATCGCTGATGGGTTCCTGTGGAGTTGATCTAGAGTGTGAGGATCGGTAGATGCATTTCCGATAACCACAGACGGCTGTCTCCGGCCCTCCAACGACTCTGGATCAGACTGCGATTCGAGCCAAGTCATTTGGCGTGAAGCCAGAGAGCAGCAAGTTATGGCAAAGACCCCTTTCAGCGGGTATGGCTCCTTTCGCAAGCCCGTTAAAAAAATAGGCGCATTTCCGCGGGCCAGCGAGATAGCCGCCCCAGTCTGGACTCCCAAAATAAACGATAGAGTACAAACTCCCAGTGGTGTCGGAGTCGTTGTGGAGATTTCCGACAACATGTACCTGGTAGACCTCGATAACCAGCTCGCCAAGGTATGGGAGCGTCTGACCTCCATAAAACGTCTGATGTAGCCTCAACTGACCTGCAGAAACATTCCAGGTCCAAGCGGATAAAGGAGCCGGCCCTTGTGCCGGCCCGTAGCCGTATTACACCTGCAACTCGTTACACAGATCGAGAAACTCTTCCCTGAACTCGGGCAGCCTGGGCAGACCGAGATCCTCCAACTCCGCGTTCTTCTTCTTTGCCGTTTTCGAATTCAGGTCGCTCAGATAGTTTTCCTTCACTTCGGCTGCGCTCCTGTATTTCCGGTGAAATCGTTCTCTCTCGCTTTCGGTGCTCCTTTTCACGTCTTCGAACCTCTTCTTCTTTTCACCCGGGTAGTCGTCGGCAGACCTTCTCAGGATCGGTTCGAAAGCCTTTTTATCGAGAAACTGGAGCAGCCTCCGGCGTTTTTCCTCATCGTTCATGTGCCGCAGCTCCTTTCACTTTCCTGGTATTACGATCAGTGCCCGGCCGGTACTGCCGGTTCGTTCTCCTCATTTTCCAGGGGGTTGCCCCCTCTTGCCGTGACGGGTCGAATCTTCT
The DNA here is from genome assembly GCA_023442755.1 of Pseudomonadota bacterium. Lineage (GTDB taxonomy): Bacteria > Desulfobacterota > Syntrophobacteria > Syntrophobacterales > Syntrophobacteraceae > SbD1. Next base: position 31,667 of record JAEZXS010000366.1, read on the forward strand.
CGATTCTGAAGGTGACCAGGAAGAGCGGCCCCCTCTCTTCGGAGGATTCGCGGATGGCGTTGTGGTCGGCCCGGCGGAGCGCATACAGCCGCTCCGTGTCCTCTTCCTCTTCCGTCTTGGTAAGATAGAGCCTTATGCCTTTGTAACCGCCGCCCTCTTCCTCAACAAACAGGTAAACGGCATGCGGGTTTGCATTGACGTTGGCATGGGTCAGGCGGTCACGCATGATGAATGCGATCGTATTGTCACTCAGAACTTTGGGCCTGGCATAAACGGCTGCATTCACGTTTCCATTCCTGTCCGACGTAGCCAGTATTCCACGTCCTTTTACGTTTTGAAAATATTCGGCAATACTCATTTACGACCTGCACTTTGCTCCGGCCCTTGACGCCGGGGAATAATTCATTGTCGGCTTACGTAAAAAGCTTCTGCTTAAAATATAATTATCAGGAAATCGATTTGTCCCGAGGCCGGGCCACACGACCGGGCACCATTTGTGTCTTTGACTTTTTCTGTAAGTTGGTCCATTTTGAACCCTATTTAGGAGCAGTCCTATTGCCGTTTGGAGGAATGAATGAAAATTGAACAGATTCCGGTCGGTTTCATGCAGGTTTTCTGCTACCTGGTCTTCGACGAGGCGAGCAAAGAGGGCATTCTGATAGATCCGGCAGGAAACGAGGAAGATCTCATACAGCACCTCCAGGAAAAAGGCGTCACCCTGCGCTATATAGTGAACACGCATGGCCACGCCGATCACACGTGCGGCAACGATCCGATGCGCACGGCAACGGGGGCGAAGGTGGTAATGCACGCCCTGGACGATGCGTACTATCAGAGGGCCGAAAGCAAGGCATTTGCGCAGAATATGGGCTTTCCTACCCCCGACCCCGCCGATATCCGCGTTCAGGATGGGGAAGAACTCCAGTTCGGCGGCATCAAGATGAAGTTCATCCATACGCCCGGACATACGCAGGGGGCCTGCTGCATCCTGATCGACGGGAATCTCTTCACCGGTGATACGCTCTTTGTCGGTGCGGTGGGGCGTACGGATTTGCCCGGCGGATCCTTTAAGCAACTGATCCAGTCGTTGCAGATGCTGGTGAAGACACTCCCGCCCGAAACCGTCGTCTGGCCGGGCCACGATTATGGAGAACGCCCCCGTTCCACCCTGAAGATCGAATCGGAGACAAACCCATATATCGCGGAATATTCGGGGTAGCGAATGCGGCTGACTTACCTCGCATTCGAATCGCCCATCGGGTGGATCGCGGCGGCGGAAACATCCCGGGGGATCGCCCTGGTTGAATTTCTCGGGCCCGGACCTGAGCCCGACGCGGCTTCAGACGTGCGTGTGAGCGCAGCGATCCGCGCATCATATCCCGATGCTGTTTTGGAACCTGGCGCCGGCGTCTTGTGCGGGAGAGCACGGGCGCATATTATTGACTATCTGCAAAAACGAACACCGGTCCCCGAATTGCCTCTCGATCTGCGAAAGGGCAGTTCCTTCGACCGCAGTATCTGGAAAGCCATTGGAGCGATTCCCTTCGGAGAAACCCGGACATACAAGGAAATCTCAGCCGCCGCCGGCGTTCCGGCAGGCGCGAGGGCCGCGGGGAACGCATGTGGAAGAAACCCCGTTCCCATTCTGATCCCATGCCACAGAGTCGTTGCCTCGGGGGGGAAGCTCGGCGGATTTTCCGGAGGTTTGGACATCAAGCGGGCGTTACTCGGGTTGGAAAGCGAGACCGTTTGGCGATGACAACCGTGTAATTTCCGGCCGAAAATTCTGCAGGAAATGGAGGATTTGTTTTGAAAGAGAAAAATTTGAGAAGAGGGGACGATATCCGGCCGCCGAAGGGCAAGCTCGGCATCCTTATTCCCGGAATCGGCGGAGCGGTGAGCACGACTTTTATTGCAGGCGTCGAACTGGTGCGGCGGGGCCTGGCCGAGCCGATCGGATCACTGACGCAACTCGGGACGATCCGGCTGGGGAAACGCTTCGAGCACCGTTCGCCGAAAGTGAAGGATTTCGTCCCCCTGGCCGGGTTGGAAGACCTGGTTTTCGGCGGATGGGACCTGTACGAGGCAAACGGCTACGAGGCGGCCCTCTACGCCCGTGTGCTCAAGCGGGAACACCTCGACCCGATCAAGGATTTCCTGGGCGGGATCGTGCCGATGAAAGCGGTCTTCGACCGCCGCTTCGTCAAGAATCTCGACGGCAAGCACGTGAAAGAGGCGAAGAACCTGCGCGACCGTCTCGACCAGGTGAAGGCGGATATTGCGGAGTTCAAGTCCCGCAACAATCTCGACCGCTGCATCATGATCTGGTGCGGGAGCACCGAAGTGCACATGAAGCCGGAGGATATTCATCAGTCGGCCGAGGCGCTTCACGCCGCCATCGACGCGAACGACACCCGTATTCCGCCCAGCATGATCTATGCCCTGGCGGCCCTGGAAAGCGGGGTTCCCTTCATTAACGGCGCCCCCAACCTCACGATAGATATCCCCGCCATGCTCGAGCTGGCGAACGCAAACGGGCTTCCCCTGGCAGGCAAGGACTTCAAGACGGGGCAGACCCTGATGAAGACCATCCTCGCACCGGGGCTCAAAACGCGCACCCTCGGCCTGGAGGGCTGGTATTCGACGAATATCCTCGGAAACCGGGACGGGCTGGTTCTCGACGACGTGGATTCCTTCAAGACCAAGGAAGAAAGCAAGCTTTCCGTACTCGAGTACATCCTGCAGCCGCACCTCTATCCGACCCTTTACAAGAACTACTACCACAAGGTGACGATCAATTATTATCCGCCTCGCGGCGACAACAAGGAAGGCTGGGACTGCATCGACATATTCGGCTGGCTCGGCTATCCCATGCAGATAAAGGTGGATTTCCTCTGCCGTGACAGCATCCTGGCCGCACCCCTCATCCTCGACCTGGTGCTCCTGATGGACCTGGCGCAGAGGGCAGGGATGAGCGGCATCCAGGAATGGCTCTCCTTCTATTTCAAGAGCCCGATGCACAAGGAGAATCTCTACCCCGAACACGATCTTTTCATACAGTCGATGAAGCTCAAGAATACGCTGCGCTATCTCATGGAAGAAGAGCAGATCACGCATTTCGGGCTCGATTATTACATGAACGGCGAACAGGAAGCGAAAAAAAGCGGGGGAGCGTAAGAAACAGCGCGCCCTGATTTATCATACCCGCCGCAGTCCTTCATCTCTCGATCGGTGGAACTACTGTAAGGGGATTGGATGCGAGACGAAGATAAATCCAGAGAGGAACTGATAGCGGAGTTGCGGGAACTGAGAGAGCGCCTTACCGGCGCTCGAAGGTTCCCGACAAACCCGCAGCCTGCCGGGAGCAGGAGCGCGGATGGAACCCGGCCGCAAAACGAGGCTCTTTTCAGTAACCTTGCGGAGTTCATCCCCGGGATCTCCATCCAGGGATATCGCCCGGACGGGGTGGTGTGCTACTGGAACAAGCACAGTGAGGATGTTTTCGGGTATACGGCGCAGGAAGCGATCGGGAAGAACCTGCTGGAGCTGATCGTTCCCGAAGAGTCCAGGCCGGTTTTTCTGCAGTGCCTGAAGACCGGCCGCTGCATCCGCGAGTCCGGGGAATTCATGTCTTCCGGGGAGCTGGTTCTCCGTCACAAAAACGGCCGTACGATCCCCATCTATTGCATGCACACGGCAGTGTGCATGGATGGTCAGGAACCTCTGCTGTTCAGTATCGCCATCGATATCTCCGATCGAAAGCAGATAGAGGAAGAGCTGCTGAACGCCAAGAAGCTCGAGGCGATCGGTCTTCTTGCCGGAGGAATAGCCCATGATTTCAATAACCTGCTTTTCGTGATCCTGGGCAACATCAGCATGGCGCAGATGAAGCTCAACGACCGCGCCACGGCTTCCCGGCACCTGGACGAAGCCGAAAAAGCCTGCCTGCGGGCCAAAGATCTCACCCACAAGTTCATCACCTTCTCTTCCGGAGGTGGTCCGCTCAAATCCAGCGCTTCAATACGGGATTTGATCGACAACGCGGTGAGCCTGGTCCTGAGCGGTTCCAACATCCGGGGAGACACACGCATTCCGGACAACCTGTGGTTTGCCGAAATGGATGAATCCCAGATGCGGCAGACTTTGACCGGAGTCCTGTCCAATGCCAGGGAGGCAATGCCGCGGGGCGGCGTAATCCGCGTCCGGGCGGAAAACCTCGAGGTCGGCGCGCGAGAGAAGACGTCCCTTCTGCTGGAGAAAGAAGGCAGATACGTAAGAATGGTCATATCGGACGAAGGCACAGGCATCCCGGCCGAACACCTCGGGAAGATATTCGACCCCTATTTTTCGACGAAATACCGCGGCAGCCAGAAGGGCATGGGTTTTGGACTCGCCATAGCCCGTTCCGTAATCAGGAAGCACAACGGGAATATACAGGTGGAATCCGAGCCGGGGAAAGGAACGCAGGTGACGATTCTGCTGCCTGCCTCGCCCGCGAACACCGAGTCCGTGCCTGCCCGGATCGGCGTCATGCGCAGGGGGGGAAGGAAGCGCGTCCTGATCATGGACGATGAGGAGATGTTGAGCGACCTGGCCAAAACGATGCTGGAACACCTGGGGTATGATGTGAGCGTCGCCGCCGACGGCAACGAGGCCGTCGGTATGTATTCCGAGGCTATGGAAGAAGGCAGGGAGTATGATGTCGTCATTCTGGACCTGACGGTAAAAGGGGGGATGGGGGGCCAGGAAGCCGTTCAGAAGCTCCTTTACCTGAACCCCGGGGTCAAGGCCATTGTTTCGAGCGGGTATTCGAACGACCCGATCATGTGCGATTTCACCAAATACGGATTCCAGGATATCCTCAGCAAGCCCTACGACCTGGATAAACTGGAAGCGGTGCTCGACAGGGTCCTCGTCAACTGACGCAAGGCTTTGAGGCAAATATGACATTCCCCGACTCGATCCCGCCGAACATTTCCCCGGTGAACCGGGGAAAGCGGGTCCGGATGCTTCCGCCACAGCTAATCCGGCCATTCACTTTTGTCATTTCATGATTAATAAAAGATTTTTATACTGGGGACAATTTAGATCCAGCAAGGGTGATGAAGCGGAAAATACTCGAATTTCTGATATGCCCGGACTGTCTGCCTGACGAAATTCCCCTGTCGCCTACGGAAGGCGCGCATCCTTCGGACGATATCATCGAAGGCGCCTTGAGGTGCGCGGGGTGCGGGAGAAGCTATCCGATAAGGGAAGGGGTGGCGAAGATCGTCCCTTCCGGAGGCAGACAGGGCAGCGCGTCGCGCTATGAAGAACCGGCCCTGCTCTCCGCCTACCTCTGGAGCCATTACGCGGACATCTTCGGAGATCCGGAAGCGACTTCCGCTTACCGGCAATGGGCCGAGGAGATTTCCGGTTCGTCGGGGACGGGGCTGGACGCCGGCTGCGCTACGGGAAGGTTTGCCTTCGAGATGGCCCGCAAATGCGATTTCGTGATCGGACTGGATCGGTCTGAGAGCTTTGTTTCCACGGCCCGGAGGATTCTGCAGGCTCGGAAGCTGGTCTTCCGGGTTCGGGAAGAAGGACGGATTCAAGCGGAAAGGACCCTTGTCCTTCCCGGGTCATGGCATTCGCATAACATGGAATTCATTGTGGGCGACGCGCATGCGCTTCCTTTCCGGTCCGGCGCTTTTTCCTGCATTGCTTCGCTCAACCTGATCGACAAGGTCCCCCGGCCGCTGGAGCATGTCCGGGAAATGAGCCGGGTGGCGCGCGCGGCTGATTCCCAGTTCCTGATATCCGACCCCTTTTCCTGGTCCGAGGAAATATGTCCGCCCGAAAGCTGGCTCGGAGGAGTAGTTGAAGGGGAATTTGCCGGACGGGGGCTGGAGAACCTGGCGCGTATTCTTTCCGGGAAGCCCGGCGGGGTTTCCAGAAACTGGAAGATTGCGCGGCGGGGGGAAGTTTGGTGGAAGATAAGGAACCATTGCAATCATTTCGAGCTGATTCGCAGCCTGTATATAAAGGCCGAGCGCTGATACGGAGGGGTTTCGCATGGTTGATCTGGATTTCCTTGCCGAAGTGGTGAAGCAGGCAGGGCAGGCCGTACTCGAGGTCTACGACACCGAATTTGAGGTTCAGCGCAAAGAGGACCATTCCCCACTGACACAGGCCGATATGCGGTCCCACCGTATCATTGCCGATGCTCTGCGGTCCAGGTACCCGGGAATACCCGTGCTTTCGGAAGAGGGAAAAGCCGTCCCCTTCGAGGTGCGGAGCGGTTGGGACCGGTTCTGGCTGGTGGATCCTCTGGACGGGACGAAAGAATTCGTAAAGAGAAACGGTGAGTTCACCATAAACATAGCCCTTATCGAAGGCCGGTCGCCGGTTGTCGGGGTGATTTACATACCTGTCCAGGACCGGCTTTTCGTGGCCGATGTCCGGAAAGGCTGCTGGGAGATGGAAGCCGGCGGTCCCAGGCGGCTGGAAGTCGCAAAGGCGCCGGAAGACGCCCCCGTGCGGATCGTGCGAAGCCGTTCCCATCCTGCTCCCGGTCTAGAAAGACTGCTCGACCTGATGCCCTGCCACGAGATCGTGAACCGGGGCAGTTCCCTCAAGTTCTGTGCGGTGGCCTGCGGCGAGGCCGATTTTTACCCGAGGTTCGGCCCGACCTGGGAATGGGACACCGCAGCAGGTCATGCGATCGTAACCGCAGCCGGCGGAACCATGGTAGAGTTCTCCGGGGAGCCGTTTCTCTATAATAAGCCCTCCCTGTTGAACGGTCCCTTCCTGGTTTCCTCCAGCCTGCACTGGCTGCGCAGTTCCGGAGTGCTCGAAAGGGCTTCCGGGAGGTAACTTTCAGGCAAATTCCAGCCCTTTTGCGGGCAAGGAGAATATGATGGCGCGGTGGAAACGTTGGTTGACTACCCTGATCGGGGTCGTCCTGCTTCTTTTTGTGCTGTTTCTTGTAAGCTGTTTCATCTCGGCCTGGTTCTACGTGGATTGGTGGTGGTTCAGCCATCTGGGATACGGAAACTACTTCTGGCAGAGAACCCTGTACCAGTATGCTGTCCTGGCGACGGTTTCCATCTTCTTTTTCCTGGTATTCTTCCTCAATTTCTGGATAGCCTCCCGGTACCTGGGGACGACGGCTTCGCCCGTAACAAAAAGCCGGACAGCGGCTTCGTTCAAAAGCTACCGCGTGCTCCTGAAAATGTTCCAGACCGGCTCGATGTGGGTCTATACTCCGCTCTCGGCCATACTTGCCATCGTGATCGCCCTTCCCCTCTATCAAAGATGGGAGACCTTTCTGCTCTATCTGTTCGCTCCCCGGACGGGCGCAACGGATTCCTTCTTTCATAAGGACATCAGTTATTACCTGTTTTCGTACCCCATTTACACCCGCATTCAGCGGCACCTGCTCATAACGTTTGCCATTCTGCTGGCCGGACTGCTCCTTCTCTACTGGATCGAGAGGAAAGTCCTTTCCCGCCAGGAAAAGAGACTTCCACAGGGGGCGCGGCTGCATCTGAGCATTCTCGTGCTGCTCACCTTTCTGCTCGAAATTTGGAATTTCGGCCTGCAGCGCTATGAACTGCTCTACTCGACCAGCCACCTTCCGCTCTTTTATGGCGGCGGCTATGTCGAGATGAACGTCGTTTTGCCCCTTATCTGGATAGCTCTCGTCTGCCTGGCCGGGACAGCCCTCTCTCTCGTCTATTTTCTCAATACGCGAAAGGGAGTGCGGGTTTTCGCGATCTTTGCGGCTGCCTTCATCGTAGCGGCTTTTGTCCGGTATTCCGATTTTTTGCCGAGGGTGGTTCAGAAGTATCTGGTAAAACCCAACGAAATATCGAAAGAGCGGCCCTACATAGAAAACAATATCAGGCAGACCCTGGCTGCCTGGCGGCTGGACGACGTGGAGATTCGGGATTTCTCGCCCGAGCGCATCCCCACCGATGTAGCGATTCCCGACATTCAGGCGATACTGCGCAACACCCCGGTCTGGGACGGCGAGCTGCTTGACGTCGTCTACAAGCAGAGCCAGGGATTGCGCACCTATTACGATTTCCCCTCCGTAAACGTCGACCGGTACACGGTCAACAACGTCTACCAGCAGGTTTTCCTTGCAGCCCGGGAAATCAACCATTCCCTACTCCCGGAAGGCGCGCGCAACTGGGTAAACGAGCACCTGTCCTATACGCACGGGTATGGCGTCGTCATGACGCCCGCCGGGCAGGGCGGGGACGAACCGATGGTCTGGTTTCTCCGGGGACTTCCTCCCGAGTCGGACTATGGCTTCAAAATCGAACAGCCGGCGATTTATTTCGGGCAGGTCACAAACGATTATGTGATCGCGCCGAACAATTCCGGCGAAATCGCTTATCCCAGAGGGGTGTCGAATGTAATTAGCAGCTATCAGGGAAAGGGGGGCGTACCGATCGACTCCTTTTTCAAGCGGCTTATCTTCGCGGTCTATTACAAAGAAAAGAATATATTCTTCACGACCAAGCTCAACGAAAACAGCCGGATCATCTTCCGGCGGAACATAACCGAGCGGATACACACCCTTGCCCCTTACCTCATCCTGGACCGCGACCCTTATCTCGTGGTGACTTCGAAAAAATTGTACTGGATCCAGGATGCATATACCGCTGCGGAATATTACCCGGCTTCGATGCCTTCCAAGGCGGGAGGCGCCTCCGTCAACTACATGCGCAACTCGGTGAAGATCGTTGTTGATGCGTATGACGGGAACGTGGATTTTTACATATTCGATGACAAGGACCCCATCGTCCGCGCCTATAGCCGGATCTATCCCGGTCTTTTCCGGGAGGCGGGGCAGATGCCGGAGGAATTGAAGGCCCACGTGCGCTATCCGGAGGACATTTTCGAAATCCAGATGGCGATCTACAAGAAGTACCATCAGACCGATCCGGAAGTGTTCTACCAGCAGGAGGACCTCTGGGAATTCGCCAAGACCTTCAAGTGGCGCGAGTCTTCCGAAATAAGGCCTTACTATCTCACGCTCGACCTGGTGCAGCCCGGCAGGTTCGATTTCCTGCTCCTGCAGCCCATGAGCCCGGCCGCCCGGGACAACCTGCGGGCGCTGACCCTCGTGTCCTGCGACCGGCCCTATTACGGCAAGATCATCGTATACAACTTTCCAAAGGGGGAACTCGTTTTCGGACCTGCCCAGATCTACGCGCTGATGAACCAGGATACCAAGCTTTCGGAACAGTTTACCCTGTGGGATCAGTCCGGCTCGCAAGTAGACCGAGGCAAGATGATCATCCTGCCCATAGGAAAGGTTATCCTCTACATCCAGCCGGTGTACCTGAAATCGGCCACCAAGGTGAATATTCCCGAACTCAAACGGCTGATTGTCAGCCAGGGGCAGTTTGTCGTGATGGAGCCGTCTCTTGAAGAAGCCTATACCAGGTTGCAGGAGAGAATAAAGACGGAACAGGAACGCGTGGAGAGGCGCTTTGCCCCACTGCTGCCCGGCCCGGAAACCCCGGGGGAGAAGCTCCCGACGCCGAAGTAGCTCTTCAGGGAGAGAGCCTTTCCGCATCGATATGAAGATGATGGGGCAGGCCGATAGCAGGCCTGCCCTGCGATGCGGGTGCTGAAGATATCGCGCCCGGGAGCCGCTTCCGCAAGGCAGTCAGCCGATCGGAGGGGACCTGCCCGTGCTCGTCGGGAATATCGCCGAATTAAATTTTTTTATCTCGCAAAATGGGCCGCGATATGTTCTGATCGCGGAACGGCCGGATTTCCCGCTTTGGAGCTTCAGCCCGCCTGAGAAGAATTTCCTACTTTATTCCCAACGTTTAGGTTAGAATTAAAAGTCAGGTTTCCCAGCGTGTACCTGATCAGCGAGTTTTTTTGAATTGATGCGGGTAACGTCAGGG
>JAEZXS010000002.1 GCA_023442755.1 Pseudomonadota bacterium
CTGTTCAGGAAGCATGTACGCCAGAGTATCTGGAACGAAGGCTCGAAGCGGCGCTCAGGCCGATACACGCAGAACTCGCAGATATTCGGCATGCGCTCCAATTGGCAGAGGCCGAAGGGGAGGAGGTACACCGCAGGGTCGACGCGCTGGTAAAGACGAAGCTGCACACGGTCAAAGAGCGGCTGCTCTACCAGGCATTTCTCAAGGGGTGAGGGTTCCAGGCAAACCCCTTCCCCTGGGCATTCTCCACAACCGGGCGCGGCAAATTCCAGAAATCCATTTGCAATCGGTTCGGAGCTGGCATGCCCCTACTGTATCTGTATCTGCATATGTATCTGTATATCTATATGTATATGCAGCGAAACCCGGATGCCCCATCGAAGGGGCTTCGAAGGGCCTTCCAAGGGGCTTCGAAGGGGCTTTTTTTAGGAGTGATTTCAATGAGATCGCAAACCACCTCGCTTTTCGGCCCGGCAATGGTCTTCGTCATTATCGTCACGATCGTCAGCATCATAGTCGGAGCGACCACGGTAATTTCCCACCGCCTGCCCGACGTAAATGACTCGCCCATCAATCAGCCGTTCCAGTTCAGCGCAGAGGAAGCGGCGCACGAAATCCCCGACGGCCTCACATGGGCGCTAACCGACAGAGAAGGTTACGCCTTCGACTGGCAGGCATTCTGCGACCAGCATCCCAACTGCTTAGATGCATTCAAGGCAAAGGGAATCCCGTTCCCGCCTCTCGCAAAAGCCTATGACCCGGCCGACTGGCACACATGGCCGGATTACTTCGAGCAAGACGCCGGCACAATCTCCTGCACCACAGACACCGACTGCCTCACAAAGCACGGCCACGACATGTAGGCCCACTGGATACCCGATGACACCGAGAAGAAGGCTGAAATCAATCAGATCACCGCCTGTCGTAATCGAAAGACAGCGGAAGCATTCCAACCACCCAACGCCACACAAACCAAGGAGAGAGAAAATGAAGGCAATGGCAAAAATCGCACTGGCAATCCTGATCGCAATCGCAATCGCGACCCCGGCACTCGCCGCGGACAAGCTCATCACCGCCAAGGTCGAGAGCGTCACCGTCGCCAAAGACAAGAACCAGCAGGAATACGTTCGCCTCCGGGTAGCCGCAGCCAAGGAACTGAACGGCATCCAGTACACCTCCGCAGTTCCGGCAATGGTCTTCGGCCCCGAGGTCGCCAAAGCCAAGACGATCAAATCCGGCCAGACCGTGAAGATGATCGTTCAGGAACGCGAATACCAGGGACGTACCAGCTACACCGTCCTGAAGATCGCGGAATAAACCCATGGCGCGCGTACGCCTTTTCGGCACGCTCTACCGCGTCGCAACCAAGTCGAAAGCCCTGCTCGGGACGGCACTCGCATTCCTCGCCGTCCTGGGCATCTTCACCTTCCCCTTGTTCATCTTGGAGGAAGCAACCCAAATGACCGTCTGGGGTACGTGGCAGGCGGACAAAAACTCGATGTACATTCTAAAGGAGGGCATCCAAGTCGTCGAGCGGCTAAACGCCACGGCAAAATTCATCAACAGTGTAGGCGGATGGCTGCACCCACTGTCTTACAAATCCTACAAAGGCTGGACGGCGGCGACCGATTTCTGGATCATGGCATCCAAAACCAAAGTGCTGGCCTTTGACCCCAAACTCATGGACGGAGAGGAGGTGGAAATCCTTTTTCGGCCCGAGAAGACCGAACTCGAAACAGATCGAACAATCCTGAAAAACGGACCGGTATCCGTCATCACCTGCGAACCCCCGCAAACAGATGTCATCCGCGTCTCTGCCACGGCCAAATGGGAACACGGCCGGCTCCTGCTGGACACCAGATCGGTTCAAGATAGCAGCGATGGGACTTGCAAATAATGCTTGCAAGGGGTATTTCACTCAGTTAAGTTAAACTTAACCAAACCGCCTGACAAGGCACAGCACAGAGGAGCTAACTCCATGCATAACATCGTGTCCATCATTGGAAACCTGGGCGCGGACCCCGACATAAAGTATTCCGCAAACGGGACAGCAATCGCCAACCTCCGGATCGCCGTGAACGATTACCGGAAAGACCAGAACGGCAACAGCCAGCAGCAGACCTACTGGTTTTCGGCCGTAGCATTCGGGAAAACCGCTGAGATCGTAGGCCAGTTCACCTCGAAGGGCCACAAGATCGGCATCATCGGAAAACTCGTTCAGCGCGAGTGGGAAGACCAGGGCGGGAACAAACGCTCATCCGTTGAAATCCGAATCGATTCCGTCGAGCTGCTTTCCGGGACAGGCAACGGCGCCAGCCAGGGTCAGGGCCAGAACAACGGCTATCAGAACGGCCAGCAGGGCCAACGCCAGCAGGGCGGCCAGCAGAATCGGGGCGCTCCGCCTCCTCCTCCCCCGCAGGGACAGGGCGGCTACCAGCCTCAGGGCGGTGGCTATCAGTCTCAGGGCGGCTACACCAAGGGCCAGTATAACGACACCGTCCCGCCTCCGGAAGACGACATCCCTTTCTGACAGACACCCGCAGGCCCACGGTCGAGACATTCGGCTGCCGGGTCTGCGGGAATATCTGGCAACAGATGTATCTGGAAGGGGCAACCGACGTTTCGTGTCCATCCTGCCTCACGCCAGTCACAACACCGTAAAGCATAATACCCGAAAGGGAGGAGCGATTATGCCACTTGCAAATACCACCCCTGCCGAATGGGCCGAATCCTTTGCGAAACGGATCGCCCACCACAAAAACCAGTACGCAATTGCGGCAGCACTGGCTGAAGACCTTATCGACAACCCACTTTGCAAGAACGTAGCGACCAGAGGCAGCGTTTCGGTCTTCGATTCCGGCGTCTGGGACAGAAACATCAGGCTCTACCTCTACGACTACGACCTGCCGACGGTCATCGAACACGTAGCCGGCCCGTTCCACAGGAAACACAACGTGGATTGGAAGCTCAACATCCCATGGGAAGGACGTATCGAGCTGCGCACATGCCTGGTGATCGACCGGGACGACTATCAAATCCTCATCGTCGTCAGTGAAGGGATCATGGCAACGTGCGTGATCGAGCAGGTCATCACCCGCACCAAAACGCC
>JAEZXS010000040.1 GCA_023442755.1 Pseudomonadota bacterium
GCCCGTATCCTGTGGGCTTGCAGCCGCGATGGCGGCAATCATTCGCTGCCGAATTGACGCGCATGCGCGGTGCCGCCGGCGACCTCGGGGGAAACAATCCTCCCGCGGCATCCGAAGCGTGCGATTCAAGAAATCCTTGCGGCACGGGACGCTACAGTTTATAGAAGTCAGGGCGTACCATGCGGGTTCATCTGACGAAAAAACTACAGGAAAGAACGTACTTTTTTACAAAATCCGGAAAGCCAGCCGAATGCAAATAAACCTCCTGCTGATTATCTTCGTTCTGATCATTCCGATGATCCCGACATTTTGGGCCATTATCGAAATACCGAGGCGCCAGTTTTCCAGCCTGGCGCAGAAGGCAATCTGGTTCGCCGTAGTCTCCCTGCTGCCCGTCGTTGGCGCAGTGCTTTATTTTGCGTTTGCTCGCCGCCATACCCGACCGGCCTGATCAAAATCCCGCTCTAGGAGGAAATTACAAAACATGCTTCATATCATGAGAAAACACTCGAAATCCTGGGGGATCAAAGTCGTTTTCGGCATCATCATCCTTGTTTTCATCGCGTGGGGTGGCTATGCATACCACTCACTCAAGGATACAGCGGTCGCCCAGATCGGGGATCACCTCATCTCCAGGACCGAGTACGAGACAACCTACCAGAACATGGTCGAGAGATATCGGCAGCAGCTCGGCAGGGCCTACTCGGAAGATCTGATGAAGAAGCTGGGCCTCAGGCAGCAGGCGCTCGACGCACTGATCAACAGCTACCTGATCACAAAAGGGGCGGACGAACTGGGCCTTTCCGCGAGCGCGGACGAGGTTCGACGCTATATCATGCAGTTCCCGGGTCTCCTCAATGAGGGCAAGTTCGACCAGGCGCGCTACGAAGCAAGCCTGCGCCAGCAGCGTACGACACCGGAAGCTTTCGAGAAGCAGATCGCCCAGGAAATAACCTTCAAGAAGGCCCAAGCTTTCATCAAGGACCGAGCCGTCGTTACGGAACAGGAAATCCTGGACGACTACCACTTCAATCGCGACCAGGTCAAGCTCGCCTACATACCTTTTGACCCGAAATCTTTCGAGGACCAGGTCAAGGTACAGGACGACGCGCTGCAGGCCTTCTACCAGAAGAACACCAACCGGTACATGGACCCGGAAAAGCGCGAAGTTGCCTACGTACTGCTGAACACCGGGGAAATCGGCAAAGAGATCCCCGTTTCGGATGCGGACGTCAAGACCTATTACGACGAGCACATTAGCCAGTATACGCACGAAGAGGAAGTCCATGCGCGCCACATTCTTTTCAAGCTGAAACCGGATGCAACCCCGGAAGAAGTGGAAAAAGTACGCGCAGAAGCGCAGAAGGTGCTGGATGAGGCCAAGAAGAACAAAAACTTCCCGGAACTGGCCAAAAAGTACTCCCAGGACGAAGGCTCCGCTCAAAATGGCGGAGACCTGAGCTATTTCTCCAAGAAGCAGATGCAGCCGGCTTTCGCCGAGGCGGCATTTGCCCTGAAATCCGGGGAAATCAGCGGCCTGGTGCAGACCCCCTTCGGCTTACATATCATCAAAGTGGAAGACGTCCGTGCGGCCAGGACTTCTCCGCTGGAAGAGGTCAAAGCCGATATCAAAAAGACCCTGCAGACGGAAAAGGCACAGGACATTGCATTCAACAGGTCTCGCGACCTGCGTGATATGGCTTATGCCCGGAAAGACCTCGAAAAGGCCGCCCAGGAACTGAAGCTCTCCGCCCCCGCTACTACCTGGGTGGAAATGGGACAGGAACAGAGCGAGTCGGGCGTCTTCCCTTCCCAGGCAAAGATGAAACTTTTCGGCATGGGCCAGGGTGACATCAGCGAAGTTCTCGAGACCCCCAAGGGTCTGGCAGTGGCCCAGCTCAAGACGATCAAAGCCCCCCAGGCGATCCCGTTCGAACAGGTGAAGGACAAGGTCGTAAAGGACTACAAGGCGGATCAGGCAAAAGTCCTTGCTCGCCAGAAAGCCGATGAGGTCCTGAAAGCGGCAAAGGAAAAGAACAACCTGGAAGAAGTCGCCGCCCAAATGAAGCTCAGTGTCCGTCAGAGCGATTTCTTTTCCAGGGAGAATCCGGATAAGGATCTGAAGCTGCTGAGAGGCGACAACCTCGGCCAGATTTTCGATCTTACGGAAACCCGGCCCTTTCCTTCTTCTTCCCTGGAACTCGGCAATCGCTACATGGTTTGCCGCCTGGTGGCGAAAACAACTGCCCCCCAGCCCAGCCCGGAAGAGCTGGCCACCATCTCCAAGCAACTGCTGCAGGAGAAGCAGGAGGCAGTGTGGGAAGCCTGGGTTATGGATTTGAGAAAAAACACCAAAATGGAACAACTCAAGCAAATTTAAGTTTCAGTCCCCCGACCGGGCCGAAGTCTGCAAAGCCGCTCCGGAAGCCTCCGGAGCGGCTTTTTTGTTGATTACCCTCGAAGCCAAGTTCAACAATTTCAGTAACTTGACCAAGGCTTGCAAGTCGATATCTCCTTATTTACCTTCCCGGGCAGGAATTGGTAAAAAGGAGAATGCAATGAAAAAAGCTTATTTTTCCTCCATCATTATCCTGGCCGCAATTCTGCTGGCCGTACCGGTCATGGCCGAGGACATCGTTCCTCCGGACACGAAGGTGAAAAACGCCGAGTGTCCCGTGCAGAAGATTTCAAACGGTGCATTCGAGGCATCGCTCTGGCCCGTTCGACAAGAACCGGGGCTCGACTGGGTAGCCTTCCGCCTCACAGTTCGGAACAAAACCGACAAACCCCTGTCGCTCGTCTGGGATGACACCTACTACATGCATTCCGACAAGAAGGACGGAAGGTTCAAGTTCGAGAACGAGGCCTTTTCTAACAAGGGACAATTGAGGCCCATGGAAATCATCCCAGCGGGAGCCACCTTCTCGAGGGTAATCTGGCCGGAATCCCGCTTTTTCAACGGGGGGCAGGCTACCGGGTGGATCGTGCTGCCGATCGCCAACGGCGAAGGTCAGCACGGGGTCTTACTTGCCCTGAAATCGGGGGACACTGTATACGAGGAAAAAATCGCACTGAATATCGACAACCAGGTGCAGACCTGCAAGCTCTCACCAAAATTCCAATTCCGAAGATAGCCGTCTTCTGAATTCAAGGCGATTCCGCCCCGGGGCGGAATCGCCCTGCCTTTGAATATCACCCCGGTTCTCTCTTGCATTCCCCGAATATCCGTTCGATTTGCCTGACCACGAATACAGGTTCCCCTCCTTTTTCGAGAGCTTCATCTATCTTCCTGAGGGATCGGGAAGCAATCTTGGATTTTGTCGGACGGTGCTTATTTTACTATCACAACACCAGAGTTTGATAGAGGAGAGATCAATGAAAGGAAGAACATTTCTGGGGCTGCTTGCCGCCCTGGTTCTGCTTGCCTCCTCCGGCCAATCGATGGCCCCGTCGGAAAACAGGGACAGGGATCAGGGACCGTCAACGAGCGGGCCCGAGGGCAGCTACCCGCAATATGGAACGGGCTCCTACTTCAACCAATGGCCGAACCCTTCGGTCGGGGACAGGCCGAGTCATTATCCGCCTTACCACCAGAATTCCCCGAACTGAGAACCGAAAAGCCGGGACCTTCCCGGCTTTTCCTTTATGTGAAAACAAAAGCATAAAATACATGAAATCCCCCAGTGAAAAGTAGGGTTTCTACGCATTTCTTAGCCGGCCGCAGTGCGGTAATCTGGCTGGAGAGATAGGATGATACAATGAATCGACACTCAGGTGGACTTTCCGCTATGTGTTTGCCCCCGGAGATTACAGTCATACTCGATGTCGCGGACGAACCCCGGAACGCGGTTTTTGTCGGCCGGTTGGCGCAGTTTACCTCCTCGGGGCTTTCTTTCGACTACGTGGTCCTGGATGACGATCTGAAAAATCACCTGGATCGCATGGCCGAGATGAAACTCAAAAGGGAGTCCGACCCGGTGACCTACTCTAAGACGATACAGTGCAGGATCGTCTGTGATGAAAGCCTGTCCTCGCCTTTATACTCTTTTGTCCCCACCAGAAGATGCCTGCTGAAGTTCTCGGAGCCCGTCGCGGAGCTGAGTTCTCTGTTCTAGAGCGTCTTTCGCCCTGCCGGCCGGATGCCTGCCCCCCCCGGCTTTCCTCTTTGTTCCGCCGTACACCCACAGCACAAAGTTTGCCTCCCTGAAACGGTTGAGGACTTCCCAAGAGTGCCTTACGATGGTAAATAAGCCCATTCGGTTATTACGGATACGCTTTTACGAACGTATCCACAAACTAGACAAAGGGTGAAAGCGCGATCGATGCATTCCAATATTTACGGACAGGGCATGGAATACCTTACATTCGATCTTCTTTCGAACGTTCCCGGCCTGGTCCATGGCTTTTTCACGCGGCACGGCGGGGTCAGCAGCAAGCCATATGACAGCCTGAACGTATCCTGGAACAACGGGGATTCACCGCAGGCAGTCCGGGAAAATCTCGCCCGGGTGAGCGGCGCGCTCGGCATCGACCGGCTGGTATCGGGCCTGCAGGTGCACGGAGATACGCTGAACATCGTTGGCAGCGACCTTATCCCGGAAGCTGACGACGGCCTTCCCCTGCTCGTGGCGCCCCCGGGCGATGCGCTTGCCACGAACCTCCGCGGCATCGGCCTGCTCATCAAGATTGCGGATTGCCAGGCAATCTTTCTGGTCGATCCCGAAACCCGCGTCATAGCCAACATCCACTCCGGCTGGCGAGGAAGCGTGCAAAACATCGCAGGGAAGGTCGTAGTCCGTCTTCGAGAACAATTTGGCTGCGATCCGGGAAGGATGCTCGCCGCGGTCGGCCCCTCCCTTGGCCCCTGCTGCGCCGAGTTCAGGAACTTTCGCGACGAAATACCGCCCGAACTGTGGGATTATCAGGTCCGCCCCGAATATTTCGATTTTTGGGCAATCACACGGCGGCAGCTCGCAGATGCAGGCATTCGGCCTGAGAATATGGAACTCGCACGGAGGTGCACAGTCTGCGGGGCGGCCGATTTCTTCTCATACAGGGGCGAACATTCGCCCGGACGCATGGCGGCCGTGATCGGCTGGAAAGAAGATGACCGAAAGGCATAAAGTGGAAAAAATCCGGGAAAATGCTCGCATCATATACCAGGAACGGGTTGCAGGACAGATATTCCGGCTGCGGCTCGAGGCCCCCGGGATAGCCCGCAACGCCAGGGCCGGACAGTTCGTGATGCTGAGAGTCCGCGAAGGCACGGACCCGCTCTTGCGGCGCCCTCTTTCCTTCCACCGCATCTATCCGGCCGAGGGGACCGTTGAAATCCTCTACAGGGTGGTCGGTCGCGGTACCTGGGCTCTTTCGCAACTCGGCCCCGGTTCCCGGGTAAGCCTGGTCGGTCCGCTCGGAAACGGCTTTCAACTCCCGCTCGACAGGACAATGCCCATCGCCCTCGTCGCGGGCGGAATAGGAATAGCCCCGCTGGGCGAGCTTATCGCGCAGATAGTTGCGACGCGGGGACCGAAACATCTCCACAACATCCATCTCTTCTACGGGGCGAGAACCGCCTCGGAGCTGCTGCCCGAGGAAAGCGTGCGCCAATTCGGCATCGAGGCGCACATCGGCACGGATGACGGCTCTTTCGGCTATAACGGACGGGTGACAAAGCTGTTCGAAAAATTCGTTGAGGAAAATCATTTTCACCCCGTGGAAATCTATTCCTGCGGGCCCCTTGCAATGCAGTACCACCTCGCGAAGTGGGCTCTGGCACACGACGTGCTGACGCAGCTTTCCCTGGAATCCCTCATGGCGTGCGGCATAGGCGCATGCCTCGGCTGTGCGCTTCCGGCAGCCGACCCCGACAGCCCCGAAAACGCGCGGTTTGTCCACGTGTGTGAAGACGGCCCTATCTTTTCGGCAGGATCGATAAAATGGAATCAAATATTAATTCAGCAGACACCGCCCCCGACCTTTCTGTTCAGCTAGGGCCGCTGCACCTGAAAAATCCCGTCATGACGGCCTCGGGCACGTTCGGCTATGGCGAGGAATACGCAGACTTCATTGACCTGAACCGGCTCGGCGCCATCGTGGTGAAGGGAATCTCTCTGCAGCCGCGCGCGGGGAACCCGCCTCCCCGCCTGGTCGAGACCTCCTCGGGGATGATCAACGCCATCGGCCTGGAAAACGTTGGGGCGGACAAGTTCATATCCGTCAAGCTTCCCTACCTGCGCCGGTTCGATGTCCCGATAATCGTCAATATTTTCGGAAATACCATTGAAGAATATGCCGAATTGGCGGCACGCCTGGATGCAGCACCCGGAATCGCCGCGATCGAGATCAACGTCAGCTGCCCGAATGTAAAGCGGGGCGGAATGGTTTTCGGCACCGACCCGAAAATGACGGCGAAGGTGGTGGCCGCGGTGAGGCGCGCAACCTCACTGCCGATCATCACGAAACTGACGCCCAACGTTACCGGAATCGGAGAAATCGCCAGGGCGGCCGAAGGCGCGGGAAGCGATATCCTCTCCTGCATCAATACCGTGGCCGCCATGGCGGTTGACGTATTTTCGAGGCGGCCCCGCCTGGCAAACATCTTTGGAGGCCTGTCCGGCCCGGCCGTAAAACCGATTGCACTCCGGTGTGTCTACGAGGTCACCCGGGCGGTGAAATGCCCAGTGATCGGCATCGGCGGAATCGGCGGCGCAACCGATGCCCTCGAGTTTTTGCTGATCGGGGCCCGCGCGGTCCAGGTGGGAACGGCCAACTTCGTCAATCCGGCGGTCTGCGCGGAAATTATCGAGGGTATGGAGCGGTTTCTCAAAGTCGAGGGGCTGCCGGCCATATCGGACTACATCGGCACCCTGGATACGAACTGCCTGTTCCCCTTTTCCGAAGACGCCTGCGCCGTAATTGAACGGGAGCTCTAAAACAGCCGAAAATGAGTCGCATAAGTCATATATCGCTTATATGACTTATTTATTACTTTCCCACAAACTCCATTCCCGCCCTGCGGCAATCCTCGAGTGCGGTGGGGTGCAGGCGTATATCCCCCTTTTTGTCGACTTCCCGAAAGCTCAGTTCCCCGGAATAGGCGATATCCAGGGCGTCGAAGAAGTAGCGCGCCCCCAGCACCGTGCATTCGAAAAGGCGCTTTCCCCGGGTTGCCCCGGCGCTCAACAGGAAGCCTTTTCGGTCTCGGGTCCGTTCGGCCCCACCCGATTTTTCCTTCTCCTTCAGGTTTCGCATGAAAGGCGCCTGGGTGCGGTCGATGAGCAATTTCAACTGGCCGGGAAAGCTGTAGAAATAGACGGGTGTCGCGACGACCACGCGGTCCGCGCTGTCCAGCAGGGGATAGACCCTGTTCATGTCGTCCGTTTGAACGCATACCCCTTTTTCATCGCAGTAGCCGCATCCCAGGCAGCCCGATATCGCGAGTTTCCGGACGTATATCCGTTCTATCTCCAGTTCTTTAACAGTGGATGCGCCCTCCAGAAAAGCCTCGAGCATGAGGTCCGTGTTGCCGTTTGCGCGGGGAGAGCCGAAGATGGCGAGTAAATTCATGTGTTGCTCCTGTAAGACGATAAACGTGGCCCCCGGAACTGCTCGGGCGCTCCCGGCGGGGACATCCTTTCCTTTACAGCAAAATGCTTCTTTGCTACCTTATACCGGTTCTTATGCAGACTGACCATCTGAATTCCCTTTGACAGTTGCGCGGTATTCAGCTGACCTCAAGATTCGAAGCTTCCCCAGGAGATTGTCATGGCTGACTGCATTTTCTGCCAGATAATAAGCGGGCAACTCCCGTGCGCCAAAATTTACGAAGACGACCGCATCATCAGTTTTCTCGACATCAACCCGGTGAACGTCGGACACACCCTGGTGCTGCCCAAGCAGCACTATCCGACCCTGCTCGATATCCCGGATGCCGAACTGCAGGCCTGCGCGACCATGTGCAGGAAAATAGCCGGACCGCTGCTGAAAAGCACGGGCGCTGCCGGGCTCAACTTTTTTCAGAACAATTTCCGCTGCGCCGGCCAGATAATCGACCACATCCATTTTCACCTGATTCCGCGCTATCCTCACGACGGATTCATGACGACATGGCCGGGCAAGTCGTGCCAGCCTGGTGAATTGGAAAAGGTCGCCAAAAGGATCAAAGCGGAAGTGGATGCGGCTTGAAAAGAACCGAGGCGGACGACGTCCGCCTCCCGGTGAATGATTATGCAGGAATTGCCATGTGCGCAGGCGGACAGTGTCCGCCTGTTTCCATATGGCGCAGTTGACTTTCGAAGCCTACAGCTTGGGCTTGGAACCTCCCGGGTACAACTGCTCATCCACGTTGCCGGAATCGGGCCCACCGCACTCGGGGATATAGCAGGTGACGTTTACGAATTCGCATTTTTCCTTGCAGGAAGGACAGACATCCGGGGGCGCCGCCTCATCGACCGTATTGCCGCAGTTGTTGCATTTCCAAACAGGCATGGCTCTCACTCCTTCTTCTCTAAAAAGGCAATCTCTTCTCCGGGCAGTACCAAAGCATCAACAAACATTAGGGCTGGTAGAGGGCAATTACTATAATTACCCATTTTTCAAAAGCAATCGGGGCGGCGTCTCCAATCA
Source organism: Pseudomonadota bacterium (assembly GCA_023442755.1). Taxonomy (GTDB): domain Bacteria; phylum Desulfobacterota; class Syntrophobacteria; order Syntrophobacterales; family Syntrophobacteraceae; genus SbD1. Next base: position 8,629 of record JAEZXS010000040.1, read on the forward strand.
TCCGGGAATGCTTATTTTACGATGAGTATTCCTTAACGAGAATTTTTAGAAAAAAAATACGCCGAAAGGATTCTTTGCCCTCATGACTGAAGCTAGCGGCTTTCTTGCATTTTTTCTCCTGCTGTATATCGGGCAGAGTGCGTTCAAGATTTGGATCGACCGCATCAATATCGCCCACATGCAAAAGTTTTCCGGCGAGGTCCCGCCGGGATTCGAAGAATTCCTGGACCGGGCGAAACTTGAAAAGGCAGCTCTGTACACGGTTGAGAAGACCCGGCTGGGAGTTCTGAAGGACGTGGCGTCCGATGGAGTTCTGCTGATCATTCTTCTATCGGGATTTCTGCCGTTTCTCGCGGGACTGTTCGGCAGTTGGGGACTCTCTCTCGTCCCGGCCGGTCTTCTTTTCTTCTTCGTCCCGGGTCTGATCCAGTTCCTTGTCGAGCTTCCCTTCAGCTATCATCACACATTCGGCATCGAGCAGAAGTTCGGTTTCAATCAGTCCACCCTGAAGCTCTGGGTGCTCGACCTGGTGAAATCCGGGATGATCGCGATCATCCTTTTCGCCGTGATCTTTTCCGTTCTGCTCCTGCTCATCGATTACTCGCCCCGTTTCTGGTGGCTGTGGGGCTTTCTGATCGTCTCGGCCTTCCAG
>JAEZXS010000138.1 GCA_023442755.1 Pseudomonadota bacterium
CGGGTGATACTCCCGGGACGGGCATTCAACCCGCAAGGCCAGGAGAAACCCCGAGCGGAACGCAGCCTGGAAGGCCGGGAATCCAACCGCCTTCAAGACCGGGACAGCCCACGAGGCCGGGTGATACTCCCGGCACCGGCATTCAACCCGCAAGGCCCGGAGATACCCCGAGTGGAACGCAGCCTGGAAGACCTGGTGCTCAGCCGCCTTCGAGACCGGGCGATCAGCCGCAGCGTCCATCGAGTCCAGGCATGACGGCGCCTTCATCGCCGAGCGGTTCGTCGCCCTCGACGCCGTTTGGGCGTCCGCCTCAGCAGTCGACACCGTCGCAGCGTCCATCGGGACCAGGCATGACGACGCCTTCATCGCCGAGCGGTTCGTCACCCTCGACGCCGTTTGGGCGTCCGCCACAGCAGTCGACTCCGACAACACAGCCGCAGCGTCCATCGGGACCGGGCATGACGACGCCTTCATCGCCGAGCAGTTCGTCGCCGTTTGGACGTCCGTCTCAACAGTCGACTCCGAGCGTGCAGCAACCGCCGAGGATGTCGTCTCCTCCGGCAACGCAGCCTCAGAGACAGCAGCCCCCGGCGATGCAGCAGCAGCCTCAAAGGCAACAGCCTCCGGCAATGCAGCAACAGCCTCAAAGGCAGCAGCCACAGAGACAGCAGCCTCCTGCGCAGCAGCAACAGCAACAGCAACAGAAGAAAAAACCCGGAGAACCGGATAGACAGTAAGGATACGGGGCCCCATTCGGGGCTTGGGGACCAGTGAGAACCAGGGCCGGTATGCGCGACAGCGTCTGCCGGCCCTGTCTTTTTAGCCGTGAAAGTATCCTTGACTTGAAGACAATTCCCGCCGTATTATACAATCGATTCTTAAAAGATACGCTTCGACAGCGCTCTCTCTCCACTCCCCCTCCTGCCTGACGGAATGCCCGTTTCTTTTCGGCAAGAATATCGATCGAAGCGAAACTATCCTCTATCCGGGATTCTCATGCAGGGAAGTGCTGTGTCCGCCTTCCCGTGTTGTTCTATTCATCCTCTTGCCCAGCCTCTGTCGCTCGGAGGCGGGGACGGCGTACGCCTGAGGACTCGGCCTCGTACTATTCCCTGAAAAGCAGTGATGCGAAAGGAGGTAGTTGAAATGCCACGGGCTCTAAGGCAACGGAAGCAGGCTGAAATCTTGTCTCTCGAGGAAGCCGTAAAAAAATATATGCGGGATGGCCTGATCTGCGCATTCAGCGGCTTTACGGGATTCAACAGGAACCCGGTCGCATTTGCCTGGGAAACGGTCAGGCAGGGGATCAGGGATCTGCATGTCATGGACCGCCACGGGAGTTGCTGTACCTGGCTTCTAAATGCCGTCGGGGCCATGAAGGTCTTCGAGACAAACTGGATGGGCTGGGGGGAGATGGCCGGGAAGCTGGATTTCAACCTCGACAGGCGCTACAAGTCGGGTGAGATCATACTCGAGGACTATGCCCACGGCGCAACGGCCATGCGGTTTCTTGCGGGCGCCATAGGAGCGCCTTTCATTGCTTACCATGCGCCGCTGGGGTCCGACCTGTACAATCCGGACTACGATTCTCTCGGGCGCGCAGGCCTGCGTGACGGCAGCAATCCCAGGATCGCCAGGAAGAAATTCGTCCAGATGGAAGACCCCTTCTTCGGCGAGGGCGAAGTGGTGCTCCTTCCCGCCGCCAGACCCGATCTGGCCGTAATTCACGTTGCGCAGGCGGGTGAGAAGGGGACCGCCCGGTGGCGCGGGGTCGGCACGATAGACAAGGAGATAGCGTTTGCGGCCGACAAGGTGGTCCTGGTTTGCGAGGAACTGATTCCCGAGGCCGAAATCCGCAGGGCCCCCGAAAGCAACCAGATCCCTTTCTTTACCGTGGATTGTATCGTCGTGCAGCCTTGGGGCGCCTTCCCTAGTTCCGTACCCTTCTATTACGACTACGATGCCCCGTTCATGAGAACCATGGATGCGGCTTCGCGCAGCGAAGACGCCCTTAAGAAATGGCTGGACGAATGGGTGTTCGGCCCCGGGACCTGGGAAGATTTCATCGCGAAGCTCGGAACCAAACGGCTGCTCGATCTCAAGGCCGACAGCGTTACCGGCTACAGCACGCGAATGTTGCGGGGCAAGAAGCCCGCGCCCAGGATGACAATGCCTCTGTCCGTCGCGAGAAGCGGTTACTAGGAGGGAATATCATGAGCAGGACCATGGAAGAACTGATGGAACTGGTTGACAGGATACCCGACGAGCCGGCCGCCCCCGGGGAGTTTCTACTCCCTGAACTGATGGCGATTGCGGTGGCGCACGAAGTTCGGGACGACGACATTGTCTTTGCGGGAACCGGCCTTCCCATGGTCGGGATCATGACAGCCAACATGCTCAATGCGCCCCACGCCCTTCTTATCTACGAATCGGGAATCTGCGACGGAAAGACGATGCACGTCCCGATGTCGGTCTGCGACCAGAGGGCGGCGAATATGAGTTCGACCCTCGGCGGCCTGGTCGACACCTTCGGCTACTATCTGCAGCAGGGATTCGTCACCCTCGGGTTCCTGGGCGGGGCCGCCATCGACAAGTACGGCGGAGTCAACGTGACTTCCATCGGGGATTATTTTTCCCCATCCCACCGGTTCACGGGATCGGGCGGAAACTCGGACATCGGCACCATGGCGCGCCGGACCGCATTTATCATCCTGCAGGAGAAGAGGCGATTCCTGGAAAGAAACGACTATACGACGACGCCGGGCTGGTGGTGCTGGGATTTCAAGATGCGGGAGTGGAAGCCCAAGGCGGAGGTGTGGAAAGGGACCCCCTTTGCGCACTGCGGTCCTGAGTCGGTCGTGACGAACATGGCGGTGTATAATTTCGACGAAAACGGGATCATCTACCTGGCGTCGAACCACCCGGGAGTGAGTGTTGCCCAGGTAAAGGAGAACTGCGGGTTCGAGCTGAACGTGGAACGGCTGCACGGCGAGACCCCCGCGCCTACCTACCGGGAACTCTTCGTGCTCAGGGAATTCGTCGACCCCGAGCTGATATTCCTTCCGCAAAAACTTGCTTATCCCCCGGCGATTCAGTCGATAATTGATTCGGAGCCTGAAATGGCGAGTATCATGAGGAGGTAGAAGGAAAGGTTTCGCTGTTCTTAGAAGTGTATTTCCAGCCCCATTTCCCCGGCGAGTTCTTTGAGCCTCTCCGGGGATATTTGTTTCCCGACCGCATCCAGGTCCGTTTCCAGCACCTCACAGAAAGCATGGGCAAAGCCCTCGTAGAGTGCAATGAGCGAGAGCAGTCCGCCGTCGGGCCGATTTTCCATCATGGCCTCTTCCAGGGTCATGGTGATGAACGGGTCCGTTCCGAGCGCGAGTGAGGACCCCGCGAGCCATTCCGGGTATTGGGCCGGCGGGATCGCATCGTTGCTGTGGAGCCAGCTGAGCTGCAGGAAAACGCAATAACAATATTTCGCCCTCTCCAGTACCTCCGCTTCCGAAAGCATCCGCCTTCTCCTTTTTCAAGCCTGGTGGTCCGATTTCCCGATTCTGGGAGGATTATCCGGAAAACCGCTTCAAAAAGAAAGGAAAGTTCCCTGCCGGCAGCAACAGGCAGGAGAAAAAATACACTGTCCACCTTATTTCAGCGCCACTCCGCCTGGTTGAGTTATCCGGGTATGGTGCAACGGCATTTGCTGCTCTCGCGGCTCGTCGACATCATGGAGCACCCTGTCAAAGGCCATCGAGATCAATGCCCTCAAGCTATGGAGGAATGGGGCCGGATGGGGGGAAATCTATTCGGAGATGCCGGGTTAAAAACCGAGCCTAACCGCTTGTACGAACAAAAAAGGCTCCGTCCAGCCGGAGCCTTTCCTAGGAATACCGTTCGGACTCATCCCGATTTCTTGAATATGCAGGATGCATAGAGTTTTTTCATATCGTTATCGTGACAATAGGAACAGGTCTTGACCTTCCAGGCATCGCCTGCCTTATTGTTGAGAAAATTCGAAAATTCCTGATCGAAAGATGCTGAATCCGCGCTAAACGTCTCGAACTTATATTGACCTTCCACTTAAGACCACCTCCTATCCGAGATTCATCCGTCTATTTTAACTTAAATTGACTAACCCCGATGTCAAGCCGGGACGGGAACCGTGTGTATGGGGCAGGAGCCCCTCCGGGAAGACGTCTTATCTATTCGCGTGGAAAGCTTCCCAGGCGCGACCAGCTCACGGCCGGCCAGTAGATATAGTCGAGTCGGCCCAGGATGTCGGCCATCGGGACCGGGCCGAAATTGCGGCTGTCGACGCTCTGGCCGCGATTGTCTCCCAGGAGGAAACAGTGGCCGTGGGGTACGGTGGTCCTGGCCATATTCTGGGGTTTTGCCGTGTTTACAACAACCGGGTAAACGGCGGGGCCGTTTTCTTCCGTGAGAAGAGCCTGAGGGGCCTCGGGCTTGAAATATGGAACCGATGCCGGGTCTTCGGGAGAATCGAGCTGCCGGTCGTTTACCAGGAGCAGGTTTTCGCGAATCTCCACGGAGTCGCCGGGAAGGGCGACAATGCGTTTGACGTAGTTGAGCCTGCGGTCGTCCGGATAGGTGAAGATCACCACGTCCCCGCGCCTGGGCGCCTGTATTTTGTAGGCCGTTTTGTTGAGCAGAACGTGGTCTCCGGGCAGAATCCCGGGACTCATGGACGCACTGGGGACCTTGAAGGCCTGCAGAACGTGCGTACGAATGCTATGGGCGAAATTTGTCGGGTAGCTTGCCGCAACTACTATCAGCAGAACGTAGAGATACCAGCGGTTGTATTCTTTGAGCCGGTAGGATTTCAACCTGCGCGCCAACAGGGTGGAGTCGATCGCGGCATAGAGGAAAATGGCAAACATGAGCAGCAGCGACCCGATTACCGCTGCGAGCATGAGGGGGGATGTGGAACTGCCGGCGGCGACGACCGTTATGGGGCCGAAGGCGAAGCTGACGAAAAAGAGAATCAGTCCTTTGACCAGGAGGCCGCAGTAGATATGCCCGACGCCTGTTGCGGCTATGGAAAGCAGAAAGGCGAACAGGGGCTTTCTGGCGGATGTTTCGTTATCGGGAAACGACTCTTCCACTATTTTCTCCTCTCAAGGTATCAAAAGCGCTCTGGTGATATAGGACAGGCGGAACAGCCCGAGCAGCAATGCGGCCGCGGCCGCGGCCCATTGGACGGGACGGCTGAAAAGGACCCGGCTTGCGGCCGGGTGTCCGGTATTAATTTGGGCCATAACTTTTGCCGTAAACCCTTCCGTCACGGGCACCGATTGCCTGCGCCGTATCCATTCGCCGTACAGTTCTTCTTTGTTGGCTTTCATGTTCAGCTCACATGCATTTCAAGAAGATTTCTCAATCTGGCCCGCGTGCGCGCCAGGCGGGATTTGACCGTCCCGAGGCGCAGACCCTCGATGCGGGCAATCTCGGCATAGGGAAGACCCTCGATCTCGGCGAGTACGAAAATCACCCGGTCCTGGAAAGGCAATTCCTCCAGCGCGCGATCCAGGAGCCGGAATATTTCGTCCTTCTGAACATCGTCGGCCGGCGTGCGTTCATCCACGATCACCATGCCTTCGGGCAGAGGCTGGTCGCGCTTCTTTTTCCGCGCGTTCAGCGCCAGATTGCGGGCAATGCGGTAGAGCCAGGCGCAGAAGCTCCCGCGGTTGGGATCGAATCGGCAGATGTTCGTGAAGGCGGCGACAAAGGCATCCTGCACGATATCCTCCACCTGGGCGCGCTCGACCAGGTTTCCGACCATCCGGAACATGCCGCTTTCGTACCGTTGCACGAGACGGGCGAACTCATCCGTGCGGCCGGCCTGTACCCGGCCTATTATCTTTGCTTCCTCGAATTCATCCATCACCTGGACCCCGGACCTTCCTGCGGCTGTCTTATCATAACCCGTCACTGAGCATTACAGCCGAAACCGGGAAAAGTTCCCCGGAAAAGGGAGGGCCGGGCCGGTTTTTGCATTTGTTCTCAGGCGGGCCGGCATTCGGGGTCGTGCGGGAGGCTTCCGCGGCTGGAGCGGAGGAAGGCAAACGGGGTTGCGTGGAGGAAATTGGAGACCCGGGCGGTGTAGATGTCGGCATAGCGTTCGATCTGCCTCGCGAGATGGCTCTTGTCTATGCCGGTGCGCATGAGAAGGCCCCAGTTCGGGTTCAGGAGCTGTCCTGCCGCCTGGGCAAGAGGTGCTATCCGGGTGTCGATCTCGGATATGCGCTCGTGCAGGTGCGACATCTGCTGTTGTACGGAGTGGAGGGGGGTATCGCTTTGAGGGCCGTATTCCTGCTGGATGCGCTGAGTGGACAGCCGCAGGGAACAGTATTCGTATTCAAGGTTTTCCTTGAAATCCATGAGCTTTGCCAATTCGAGGAGCTGCGGTTCGAATCGCTGCGTGGCGGCGATTTCCTCCTCGAGTTCCCGGATGATCAGGGCGGTGCGCCAGCGGGAGATGTTCTTGGAAATGTTTACATCCACGAATATGTGGTCGCCCACGTACAGGATTTCTTCGCCCTTGAGCCCGAGGCTCTTTTCGACAAGCGCCGCGTTGCCGCCGATATAGATGTGGCCGGGGCTGAGCACTCCATTGTGTTCGCGCAGCAGGCCTTCTTCGCTCGCGACTTCGAAGGCCGGCATCGGGAAGGTAAAAAAATCCGGTTTCCTTGCCCGGACGATTACGATGTCGAAAAGATCCCGCCATGTCATGCCGTCCGGCAGAAAAGGGTCGAAAGCATAGGTGAGCATCGGGTCCGCGTAGGACCATTCGGAATTGCTGATGAGCAGGATTTTCTTTCCCGCCCTTTTCTGGTCCAGGAGCGTGAGAGGGATTTCCTTGTCCGGCACTACGAACCGGCCCGGCGAGGAGAGGATTTCGGCTTTGAGCCTTCCTTCCAGGTGTGCTTCGTCGACGGAGCGCCGAACGCGGCGGAAAAGGTCCTCATAACCCATGCAGCCGGGCAGGCCCCCCTGGTCGAGCAGATCCACCATCTGCATGAACAGGCATGCCTCGGATATGGAAAACAGCGTGTTCAGAAAATACCAGCGAGGTTCGTTGAGATCGACCAGGGTGCGCTGATAGATGCTGCGCTGTTCATCGAAGTCCAGGGGATTCGTTCCATGGAATGCGCGTTTGATGTATCCGAACCGGTTTGCTTTGACCATGTTTCCCAGTTCTTTGTCGATCACCAGGCCGCGCACCGCCAGGGCCGGATCGAACACGAGGTCCTTGAGGGGCCAGCCGGTGGGCCGCAGCCTTACTTTGATATACCGATAGGCTCGCTCTTCCCAGGATTCCATCCTGTAATGGATGAGCGTGTAATCCATATCGTAGCCGATTGCGCGAATTGCGCTTAAATTGAGTGTGCGGTTACAGAATATTCCGCGTTCGTTGCGAGGGCGCGCCATTGAGCGATCCGTTCTATTTTGGGAATTGAATAACTGCATAAAATTACTTTAAATGCTGCAATGCATGCTGGAAAAGGTATAATTTAGCCGATAAAATTTAAGGTGCCAATTTTTCCGTTCCTCTGATCCCGTCGACCATACAAATACAAATTGAATCAGGTGAAGATGAAAGAACCTTCAAAGACAAAATACGTTTGTATCCACGGTCATTTCTACCAGCCCCCCAGGGAAAATCCATGGCTCGAGGAAATCGAGCGTGAGGATTCGGCCAGTCCGTACCATGACTGGAACGAACGCATTCACATGGAGTGCTACCGGGCCAATGCCGCGGCCCGGCTTACGGCCGACGACAATCGTATCCTGGGCCTGAGGAACAACTACCTGGACTTCAGTTTTAATTTCGGTCCGACGCTGATGCGGTGGATTGAACGGAAGCATCCATGGGTCTACCGGGCCATATTGGATGCGGACAGGGACAGTCTCGAAATTCGCAACGGCCATGGAAATGCGATCGCCCAGGTATACAACCATGTCATTATGCCCCTTGCGAATCAGCGCGACAAGGTGACCCAGGTGCTCTGGGGAATTCGCGATTTCACCTATCGCTTCGGCAGGCGTCCGGAAGGCATGTGGCTTGCCGAAACTGCGGTGGACCGTTCCACCCTGTCGGTCCTGGCGGATGCCGGCATCAAGTTCACCATACTTTCTCCGTACCAGGCCGCGAAATGGCGTTTTCTGCGCGGCGACGGGCAATGGCAGGACGCCTGCGGCGGCGTTATCCCGACGGGACGGGCTTACCGGTATGACTGCGGCGGCGGGAGGGTCATTCACATCTTCTTCTACGACCCAGCACTTGCCCGCGGGGTTGCTTTTGAGCGGGTGCTCGAGCACAGCAGCAAATTCCTGGCACAAATCGACAGGACCTATGGGCTTCGGGACGAATCGCGAGAAGAGCCGTGGCTTGTGAATACGGCGACGGACGGAGAGTCTTACGGACACCATTTCAAATTCGGCGATATGGCCCTTGCGGCCGCTTTTCAGGAGCTGGAGCACGACCCCTCGGCTGTTGTAACCAATTATGGGAACTTCCTGGCCTCCTTCCCGGTAGTGGCGGAGGTGGAGATTTTCGAGAACACGGCGTGGAGCTGCGCGCACGGGCTTGGGCGGTGGAGCGAGGACTGCGGGTGCCGGATCGGGTCCGAGCCCGGCTGGAACCAGAAATGGAGGGCGCCGCTTCGCAGGGCTCTCAATTTCCTGCGGGATGCGCTCGCCGTCCATTATGAAACCGAGATGCGCGAGCTTTGCAATAACCCCTGGCTAGCCAGAGACGAATACATCGATGTCATTCTGGACCAGGACGCCTGCCTGGAAGGCTTTTTGAAAAAGCACCTGATCGGCGGCCCTGCCTCCGGCAACCAGGCCCGGCTCCTCGAACTGCTCGAGATGCAGCGCTTTGCGCTTCTCATGTTTACGTCGTGCGGCTGGTTTTTCGATGAAATCAGCCAACTCGAATCGCTGCTCCTCCTCAAGTATGCCGCCCGAGCCATGCAACTGGCGGAGAATACGGGGGCGGAGCCGTTGGAGCAGGCTTTCCTCCGGATCCTTGAAGAAGCCCCGTCCAACGTGCCGGAGCTGGAAAACGGCGCCAGGGTGTACCTGGAGAAAGTAAAGCCGGAAATCGTTTCGGAAAACAGGGTGGCGGCCAACTATGCGATTCAGTCGCTTGCGCTTTCCTCCCGCAGGCAGTTCCGGCTGTATACCTACGAAATCGTACCGCAGAAGGAAGAGGACCTTGGCGCCAACCCCGTTCCTTCGCTGTACGGGCATATCACCGTAAGGGACAAGAGGACTCTTGCCGATCGGGACTTCATCTACATGGTGATCCATTTCGGCGGTCTCGATTTCCGCTGCTCGGTCAAGCCTTACACCGGCGACGAGGAATATTTCGAAATACTCGAAGCCCTGCAGGGAAGTGTTGAAGAGCAGAATACGATGAAGATGCTCCGGGTCCTCGATGAGAAGTTCGGGACTTCTTTTTTCGGCCTCGAAGATGTTTTCAGGGATCTGCGGTCTTCCCTGGCCATCGAGATTAGCCGGGCGGCGCTTGGCGCTCACACGGAACTGCAGCGAACCCTCTACAACATCCACAAGCCGCTCATCTCCTCGCTCAAACAATGGGGGATAAGCATCCCGAGCGATCTTCGGGTTTCTATCCGGCGCCTTATGAGCGACGAGATCGAACAACTTGTGGAGCGAATCCTGCTGCACGAGGAAAAGGACATTTCTCCCGAGGCGCCCTGGTACACAACCGATTTCTTCTACCGGGCGCATATGGCCAGGCTGAACTCTCTCCTGGACGAGGCGAAGACCTGGGTGGGCCCGCTCCTTCTCGAAACCGTGTCCGCCAGGCTGGGGCAGGCGCTCGTCCGGAGTATGACGCAGATGGAGAAGACCTTCGATCAGGCCGAAGCAGGGCGCCTGTACCGGCTGCTGACCGTCGGCAGTGTCCTGGATGTCAAGCCGGAGACGTGGAAACTTCAGACGCTCTATTTCCAGTTCGTCATGAAGGGTGTGGCGGAACAGGAGTTGCTCGGGCGGATCCCGCGGATCGAGAAATTCCTGAGCGAACTCGATCAGTTGCTCTGGTGCCGATTCGCCAGGCTCTTGGGCGAGGTGCCGGTCTCCTTTTCGCGCGACCTGATGCCCCTTGAGGCTGCCAGGGCATTTCCCGTGAAGACGCATGGTTCGGATTGATATTTGGGGCGGGTTTTACTATGATGAGTTGAAATCATCAACTGGGAGAAGATCATGTGCGAGGCCAATGCGTATTTGTTGAAAGAAGGCAAAGAGGAACTCATCCTCGAAGCTGTTGATAAAGTTGAAAGCGAAGGCAACCAGATAAGAATCGAGAGCATCTTCGGAGAGCAAAAGGTAGTGAACGGACAAATCCGCAGCATGTCTCTCCTGGACCATAAGATCGTGATCGAAGGCTAGAGTCGCCTGCGTCTTAGGTTGAAGTACAGGCGCCCTGCAGACCCCCGGTTCTCATTTTTCCCCGTTCCGGTTCGAATCCTCCATTCTCTTGAAACAATACCAGTCTATCTGCCTGCAGATGCCGCGAACAACGCGGATGTCCCGACCCCGCAGATTCAGGCGGCTGAAGAAACGCCGGATATTTATCATCCAGTAGTCGGGATTTTCCGGGTTGATGAAGTTGATCTTTGCAAGCGTTTCCTGGAGGTGCGCGTACATGCCTTCCAGTTCGCCGCGGGTTGCGAGCCGGGGGGTATAGGCCTCCCTCTTTTCGGTGGAGGCGAGGAAGAACTCGTATGCCATTATCATGACGGACTGAGCCAGGTTGAGGGAGGAGAAGTCGGCGGTCGGTATAGTGACCAGGGCATCGCAGTACTTCAGGTGTTCGTTTGCCAGTCCGCTGCTTTCGGTGCCGAAAAGGACAGCAATTCTATTTTTCTGACTTATATCAATTAGTTCCTGGGCGAGCTGCCGCGGCCCTTTCGGCCCCTGGCGGTGCGATCCGACCCGGGCGGTGGTCCCAACCACGTACTGGAAGGGAACCAGGGCATCTTCGAGGCTTTCGTAGACTTCGATCTCCGCGACGATGTCTTCGGCATTGTGCGTTGCGGTTTTGAGTACGCGGGTGAGGTCGCAGTCGATCGGGCTGACCAGCAGAAGGCTGGAAAGGCCCATGTTTTTAATTGCGCGGGCCGCGGCGCCGATGTTTTCGGGAAAATGCGGCTCATTCAGTACGATTGTTATATTACTCAAGTTTATTTGCATGTCGTTTCGTCGATCCTGAACGCAGAAGATTTTTTGGTGCGAATCATAGCTGTTTTGAACGTTGAGGCCAAATCATTTATACCTTGGCTTAAACCTTGTGCGCCCGGGATAACCTTGGTCTGAACGGGAGGGGGCGGACCGCCCTCGTAAGCAACTCCGGTCTATTGGATTGCACCCGGGTGCAATATAAATTTTATCCGGTGATTTCAGGAAACTGTATCTCCTGTTCCATATTGCGGGATCGAAATAAAAAGAAAGTTTCAATGATTTACATTTTCCGGCTATATCAGCCGGGCGAAGGAATGGAACCGGCCCGTACGAAATCCCCGATTTCGAGACTCACTGGTTTCTTGCGACCCATTTCGAGAGGGAATGTACGATTTCGGGGGATTAGCAGCCGATTCCAAGGGGAGCATTCTAGTTCGCGCTGCCATTAATAAAGCAGCATTCTAAAGATAAGGAAATCAGGTGATCTTGAATTCCATTCTTAATCAATTTTGCATTTTTTTATTTACTTAGGTGTGTTATGCTGTTTTTCGTTGTTTCGATGATTTCTTTCTTCATAATCGGGTTAAACTACACAATGGAACAATTACTTAGATATCATTCCGAATGATATGGTGAAATTACAGGAGGTATGGGAATGCGCAAGTTGTTGGATATCGCTGCAGAAATCATCCAGGCCCAGGCGTCTGTGGGCCAGATGTCTGCAGAACAGATCGAACAATCCCTGGTGAAGACTTTTGCCACTCTGCAGAAGATGCAGAGGGCCGAAGAAAAGGGAATAATGCTGGATAAAGATACTGCTGAAGAGGCGGGCGCCGAGGAAGCAGGTGTGGCGAAAAAGGAACCTAGGGAATCGATCCAGGACGACAGGATCGTCTGTCTGGAATGCGGCACGGAAATGAGGCAGCTCACGACGAAGCACCTCAGCTCACATGGCCTCACTCCGCGCGATTACAAGAAAAAGTGGGGATTTTCCCTGAAACAGCCTCTTTCGGCCAAGTCTCTGACCAAAGCCAGAAGCAAGGCGGCCAAGAAAAGGGGACTGCCCGAGAACCTAGTGAAGTTTCTGGAAGAAAGAAAGCAGAAGAAAGCGGAAGCGGCCGGCTCTTCCGAAAGTCCTGGTGGCGACCTTGGTGGCCAGAAGGAGGGGAGAGTAGCCGTGAAAAGAAGACCCCGGGCGCGCAAGGCGGGCTAACTTTCATTACCGCAACCCGAAAGCTTTTCGGGTTGGCGGAGACCTGCGCATACTTTGCGACTCCATTCTTTTCTTCCCGGTGTGATGCCCGCCTGCCAGGCCTGCAACGAACATGCAGGCGGGCAGGTTCGGGCTGCCCGTCCGGGAGGTTTTCCTGCGGCATCTCTTCTTGAATTCTTCGCCCGATTTGCGGTGCTTCTACAAAGCATTATATTGCATCAATGAAAGCGGGGATTGTTCAGATCGGCACCTCCGGCTGGAGCTACAAGCACTGGAAGGGGCCATTCTACCCGGAAGACATTCCGGACCGGAAGATGCTGCCTTTCTATTTTCAACACTTCCGAACGGTGGAAATCAACAGCTCCTTCTATCGCCTGCCCCTGCTTAAAACGTTCGAGAATTGGCGGAACTCCTCACCACGGGATTTTGTGTTCTCAGTAAAAGCGAGTCGTTATATTACGCACGTCAAGAGATTGAGCGAGCCGGCCGAACCTGTTGAAAGATTTTTCGAACGCGTTTCGGGGCTGGGCGATAAAACGGGCCCGATTCTTTTTCAGCTTCCACCGGGGCTCAAGATGAACCCCGATAAGCTGGACGCGTTCCTGCGGCAGCTTCCTCGCGGCTATCGTTATGCGTTCGAGTTTCGGAACGCGAGTTGGTTTCATCCTGAAACGTATTCCATGCTTGCTCGGCACGGTTCGGCTTTTTGCATATACGAACTGGGCGGGAGGGCATCCCCCCTGGAGGTGACGGCCGATTTCATCTACGTCCGGCTGCATGGGCCCGACGGTCCCTACCAGGGCAGCTATTCGAAAGAATCTCTTTCACAGTGGGGCTTGCATTTCGACCGGTGGACGGGTGAATCCCGGGACGTTTATTGCTATTTCGACAACGACCAGAATGGATATGCCGCCCGGAATGCTTCCGAGCTGCAGGAACTGATGGACCGGTCCCATGAAATCGGCTCGGGCGCCTGAAAGTTGCTCCGGTTTTTCCGGAAAAACCCGGACTTTTTCAATTTGCTGATTGCATAAGGTTTGTTCCTGTTATAATAAAATAACTTCACCGGCGTGCATTGCATTTTCCGCAAAACCGGAATCCAAGGGAAAATGGAACACCTCCTTGACAAGGCGGGTACTGTTATTTAGCCTTGTCTAAGCCAGCCCCTCAAACTAGCAGTCTCCATCCGGAGTTTGAGTTGATTCCTCAGGCACGTGATCTTTAAACTTTAGATTGTGTTTATGGTTCTGAACGCCGCGGAGCGTATGCTCCGGGGAAAACAGAAGCCGGTCGGCCGACGCCGGGGACAACCCGGGAACCAGTTTAACGGTGTACCTGTATCCTTTGTGTTCAGAAGGCCGGTTCGCAGCCGAACCGGGGAAGGAAACCAGTATCCTCAGATTACCTGGATCAGCACGGCAGACCCCGAACGAATCGAATTAAGACCCGACGCAGGATTTAAAGACTATTTAGGCAAAAAAGGAACATGGCATGCAGATCGAATACAGAAATATCGATGCGAAGCTCGTCGTGAATGAAATCCGTAACGGCAGGTCGCTGGAATCCGTTCAGAAGCTGTTCGGACTAAAGTTCAAAAGCGAGGTTCAGGACCTCTATCTGAAAGGGTTGATGGAACTCGGGGAAATCCCTCAGGTTGAATTCAATAAACCGGTCGCGTCCCCCAGGCTCAATTCGCGTCCTGTAGAACCGCCGCGCGCATTCAGTCCCGTCAACAACGCCCGCAGGCGGGAAAAGCCACCGATTTCCAACCCCTCGGTCGTGATCAAGACGGGTAACTTCAGGACGATCGGCCAGAGCGGCAGCATAACGCTTAACCGCGCATTGCTGATCGAGATGCTCGGATTCGGCATCGGGGATTCATTCGAGATCTTTAGGGAAGACGATCAGGTAATTTTGAAGAAAAGCGCTAATCCTGCATGAAAACGGACAGGCTCGTCCAACCGCTCTGCCGGGTAAAACCCGGCCCCGGCTTACTCCTCGGTCTGATATGCACTATGTAGAGCGCTAGCCCCTTTTGTTCCTGAGATTATTCAGCACGTGAAGGAAACGCCACATGGCGGTCAGGTTGGTTCCTACCGCCAGGATGACCAGGACTCCCATTAAGGCCGCGTCCTGACCCCAGTGCGCGCCCGAGACCACACCGATCAGGTTCACGAAGGGGTTGAAAATTCCGGCAAGCCCAAGCAAAATGATTCTCTCGCCTCTTTGAAAGAAGCCGACCAGGCATTTTTCTCCCAGTCCTTCGGCACGGGCCCTGGTGTAGCTCACCATCAGCGATCCGAACAGGATTAGCAGGATGAGCAGTGAAAACAGGGGCGGCCGGGTTTCAAGGCGGTAGAAGTGATACCAGATGCCGAGATACATGATCAGTTCGGTGTAGCGGTCCAGAACGGAGTCGAGAAAGGCTCCGAATTTCTTGCTCTGCCCCGTCGCTCTCGCCAGGGAACCGTCCAGTGTATCGAGCAGTCCCGTCAGCAGCGTGAAGACCCCGCCCAGGAGCGGAACGTAGACGAACGAGATTCCCGCCAGCATGCTGATGAGGAACCCGGCATAGGTAATATGGTTTGGGGTTAGCTTCCAATCCACCAGCCTGGGAACGATGTGCCTTTCCAGGAAGCTGTAATAACCCGTCTCAATCGACGTTCCTTTGAGCATACAGACCTCAGTTTCCGGCGATCACGAACAGGGGCGAGAAAGGGAGTGCTTTCCAGACCGCATTTGGTTCGCGAAAGAATGCAAATTCATGAAAGACAAAATATACTGGATAGCAAATTTCTTCGCGTAGATCAAAATAATACCGAAAATGGGAGATGCTCGGTATTTTATTCCATAAATACCGGACAGCTACGCTTTTAGCAGCGCCCAGGACAGCAGGGGAAAGTCAGGAATCTTCACCGCAACCTTTTCCCCTTCCGGGACGAACGATGTGTCCGGGCCCTGTAAAATATAGGCAAAGCCGCTTCTGAGCTGAGGCAGTCTCGAACAGGCAGGTACGGTATTGCCGGGAATGAACGCCGGTTCACCCGCATGGGAAAACATGCCATAAAAAGCGTGGTAAAACCCCTGCTTCTTCTTCACTCCGGCAGTAATGCGTGCGTCGAAAGCGAACTGCCCGGCCAGTCGGACTCCCTGGAAAACCCGGAGCATCGGAGCGGCAATCTCTTCATACACAACCTGCGAGGCCCACGGATTTCCCGGAAGGCCGAGAAAAATGCGGCCGGCTCCTGCGCCCAGTGCGCTCCCCTTTCCGGGCGAAACGTTGAGACCTTCGAACTGCGCGGTTACCCCGAGCCTTCGCCATGTCTCCAGTATGAAATCCCGGCTTCCCTTCCCCAGTCCGCCCGTCGTGATGACAAGGTCGGCCTTCACCCGCTCCAGGCGCGAATAGATAACATCAGGATTATCCGGCGCAATGCCGAGCTGAACGGGCGTACCGCCCCCGATAGTTACAAGATTTGCGAGTAAATGGCAATTGTTGCAAAAAACGATCGGGCCTCCCGACTCACCGCCGAGCTGGCGCAGCTCATCTCCCGTCGAAAGGACAGCAACTCGGGGCTTTCTGTAGACGTTGATCCTGTCAGCGCCCGCTGCCGCTATCACCGCGAGCCTCGTCGGGGTGAGAACGTCTCCTTCTTCCGCCAGGAGTTCTCCTCTTGCGGCATCGCTGCCCGGCAAAATCACTCCCTTTTCCGGCGCAAGCGGTCTATTCAGCACCAGGCGGTTTCCCCGCGTCGAAACGTCCTCCAGGGGGACTACCGCGTCGGCGCCTGCCGGAAGCACTGCTCCGGTCATGATTCGAAAGCAGGTTCCCGCCGTGGCCGGAGACGGTGCGAGCTTCCCCGCGGTGACCTCCACGGGCAGAATATCCAGGGTGACCGGCGTGTTCGGGGAGGCCCCCGCCGAGTCGCTGCTCCTGAGCGCAAATCCGTCCCACTTGGAGCGGAACTCATCGGGGATGTTTATGCCTGCCCTGAAAGGATATGCCAGTACGCGGCCCAAGGCCGAATCCAGGTCGACTGCCTCGACCTCCAGCCGCGAGGCGAGCCCTGATGCTATCTTTGCGGCGTCTCTCAGGTCCATCGAAGGTTAGCCAAGTCTTCAGGGGTGTTCACGTTTTTGAAGCTCAGACCGTCCGGGTCGACCTTGCGCCACTCTTCCTCCCGGATGCTCCGCACCCTGGCGTGTTTGAAGAACTCGGTTATCTTGCGCTCACCCGGTTTTGCGAGCTGTCGGGAGATGTGAGGGGCGCAGCGCCGATTGTAGAGCGCGAACAGAGGTTCGTAGTACTCGCCCACCCGGGGGACGACGATATCGTAGCCTTCCCTCTGCCCGACCATGAACGACCCGAGGCCGGATACGCAAAAGGGCATATCGGTTGCCTTTACGAAGACCCATTCGTCTATGCTGAACATAAGGGCCGTATAGATGCCGCCAAGGGGACCCTGGCGCGGCATCACGTCCTGTACCAGGGTAAAGCCCAAATCCATATAAGGTGAAATCTCGTTCACGACCACCATGACGGGGTCGCAGAACGGGCGCAGCGATTCCACCGCCCGTTCGATGAACCGCTTCCCGTCCAACATCTCCAGTGCTTTGTTTTTGCCGAACCGGATACTTCTGCCGCCGGCCAGAACAGCACCCGTTACCAAATCAGTCGCCCCCCAGGCGGATGTGGATCGTGATGGTCTCGGGTTTTTCCCAGCCGCGCAGGGAGGAAAGCATCCCGACGATTCCGCCTACAACAAAATCCCGAACGAAGTCCTTCATCGGGAGCTGTTTGCCGTCGAGTTGCACCAGGGCCGAAGGCTCTTTCCGCCCCTGGAGGTAGCGGGTTTCGATAAAGTCGGCAACCCCGGAGACGGCGGAGAAGGAAAATTTCGGCACCTGAGCTTCCACGGGATCGTCGGTCACCAAGGCGACCAGGTTGTCGCTCGGGCCGCATATCGGCTGCGGCTCCACCTCGGTGCGGAACACCTCGATTTTGGGGAACCGCGCCCTCTTGAACCCTTCCGTGATCAGGATATGCTCTTTCCAGAAAAGACGCGCGGCGATTTCCGCAAGGTCCAGCTCCGCATCGGTCTGCCGAATCGTGGCGATCTGGGCGGGAGAGGAAATGGCCACCGTCATGGCCCCTGCCTTTTTGAGCCTCCAGGTATCCTTGCCCTCCCGGTCCATCTCGAAGCCGTGTGCATCGTGCTTCAACGCGCCGACGCGGTAGCCTCTCCGCGCCAGTTCCGGAATGAGCTTTTCCAGGAAAGTAGTCTTGCCCGAGTCGGAAGCGCCCACTATCGAAATTATCGGGATCATGAAACCGCCTCTCCTTCCAGCAGTAAATTCGTTATCCAAGAGTGTAAGTCCGGCTGCCCGGCGCTGGTGGATTTGTGCGTTCCGCAGGCTTGAAAGCATCGCTTGTGTCAGATAAAACTATCTCACAGCTTTCCCGCAGTGTCAATCAACCCTCCCTGGGAGGATTGAGAAGCACAAGGACCTGTTCGAGCCGTTTGTTCTGCTCCAGTGTGGCGGCCGCAATTTCGTCGAGAATCCGTCCCGGCTGTTCCTGCCCGGCTTCACGGGCCCGGTCGGCCCACTGCCGGTAGGACCTGGCATGTTCTTCATTGTGGCTGATCCAGTGCTCGGTCATCTTTCTCAGTTTTTCCATTTCGGAGACCGCCGGTCCGCTTTCGGCCCCATGGTGATGCGCATGTTCGTGGTTCTTTTCGTGCATTCGTTCACTCCGTGTGCGATTGACCGCAGTAAAGCAAATATGGTAGCTTGCGTCCCAAAAAGGAGCTTTACTACATGATTCCCTATCCCAATATCAATCCGGACCTTTTCACGATCGGCCCCGTTCGCGTGAGATGGTACGGCGTGATGTACGTACTCGGCTTTATCGCCTCCTATTTTCTGATTCAGAAACAAAAACGCGCCCGGGAGATCGGTTTGATAGGCACGGTCGCCCAGGACCTTATCTTCTACCTGGCGATCGGGGTTATCGTCGGTGGGCGGCTCGGATACATTCTGTTCTATGAATATAACGATTTCGGCGCCTACATCAAAAATCCGCTCGAAATAATCGCCACCTGGCATGGCGGCATGTCGTTCCACGGCGGTCTGATAGCCTGCGTGATCGCCGGATGGCTTTTTGCGCGGAAGAAAAACATCCCCTTCGCCGCCCTGGCCGACTGCACGATCGTGACCGCCCCGATAGGACTCGGGCTCGGGCGCCTGGGGAATTTCATAAACGGAGAACTGCTCGGCCGGGCCTCGAACCTTCCCTGGGCGATGATCTTCCCCGACGGAGGTCCGATTCCGCGCCATCCGAGCCAGCTCTATGAAGTCCTTGCCGAGGGCGTGCTGCTGTTTATCATCATGTGGACGCTTCGGAAGCGGCCATTCAAAGACGGGATGATGGTCGTCTTTTTCCTGCTCTTTTACGGTATTTTCCGGTTCATCATCGAATTTTTCAAGGAGCCCGATCCGCAGCTGGGATTTTTACTCGGCTATTTTACAATGGGGCAACTGCTCTGTATAGCAATGATTGCCGCAGCCGGCCTGCTTGCACTTTTCCTGAACAGAAATAAACGGCCTGCCATGCAGAGCTGAAAACCCCCGGAGACTTTAACGGCCGAGGGCGGCCCCGGCCGTTAAAGCGGTGCACACCAGTTCGAGGGAACCTGGATGAAAAATGTTTCCACCCAGGAGCGTTCGCGGCCGGAACCGATCGTATCGATTCGCGACTGGCGCTCGCTGTACAACAACAAGCTGACCACGGCTGAAAAAGCGCTCAGGGTCATCAGGAGCGGAGATCGGGTCTTCATCGGCTCCGGGTGCAGCGAGCCGCAGCACCTGGCCCAGCGGCTCGAAGAGATCATCCCCTATCTCGCCGACCTCGAAATCCTCCATATTCTCAGCGTGGGCAAGACCCGTTACACGGAGGCCGGCTTCGACCGATGCCGGCTGAAATCCTTTTTCGTTGCGGCTGCAAGCCGTGAGGCCGTTGCAGAGGGCCGCGCCGACTACACCCCCGTAAACCTCGTGGACATCCCGGTGCTGTTCCGTTCCGGGGCCATGCCCATCGATATCGCCCTGATCCAGATATCGCCCCCTGACGAACACGGGTTCTGCTCCTACGGCATCGCCGTGGATATCGTCAAGACTGCGGCGGAAACCGCGAAGTACGTCATCGCGCAGGTGAACCCGCGCATGCCGCGCACCCTGGGCGATTCGTTCATCCATGTGAGTGCGATCGATGCCTTTGTCGAGTACGAGGAACCGCTGCTCGAGGTGGGGCTTCCTCTCATGAACCCCATAGCCACGGATATCGGCAGGCACGTTGCGGGCCTGGTCGAAGACGGATCGACGATCCGAGTGGGGGTCGGCAGCATCTCGACGGCGGCCCTCTATGCGCTTGAGAGCAAAAACGACCTGGGCGTGCATGCGGATATGCTCACCGACGCCTACCTGCACCTCGTAAAACGCGGCGTCATTACGAACGCCCGCAAAACGCTCCATCCCGGCAAGATCATAACCAGCTTTTGTCTTGGAACGAGAGAACTGTACGATTTTGTAGACAACAACCCCATGGTCGCCTTCTACCCGATCGAATATACGAACGACTACCTGGTGATTTCCGAAAACAACATGATGGTCTCCATAAACTCCGGCCTGGAAGTAGACCTGACAGGCCAGGTCTGTTCGGATTCCTTGGGATACGAGATTTACAGCGGGGTTGGCGGAGCGATCGATTTCCTGCGCGGATCGCGGACATCCCAGCGGGGAAAGGCCATCATGGTGCTTCCGGCAACCACGATGGACGGGAGCAAGTCCAGGATCGTGCCCGCCCTGACGGAAGGCGCGGGCGTGGTCATGACGCGCGGGGGCGTTCAGTATGTCGTGACCGAATACGGCGCCGTAAATCTCCACGGGAAAAGCATTCGGGAGCGCGCGCTGGAACTCATATCCATAGCTCATCCCGATTTCCGTGACGAACTGATGGAAGCCGCCCAGGAATTGCACTATGTCGAGCGGGAGCGCCGCCGGAAGGAAATCACCCGGGCAATCTACCCCTATGACTGGGAGCAGGTCCGGACATTCAACGGGGCTAACCGTATCTTCTTCCGGCCCGCCCGGGCGACGGACGAGCGCCCTCTCAAGGAATTTTTCTACTCGCTGCCCAAGGAGGAATCCTACATCCGGTTCCTGTCCTCCATGCGCGTTTTCCCTTTCTACGACGTGAAGGCGATGGTGAATATCGACTACCACCGGGAAATGTGCGTCCTGGGGTTTTCGGGCGAGACGGGTTCCGAGCGCATTGTTGCGATAGGGCGCTACTCGATGCTTGACGATGACGAAGAGATAAGCGCCGAGGTGGACTTTGCCGTACATCCCGACTATGGACGCGAGGGGATTGCGACTTTTTTGCTCCGCCATATAGTAGACAAGGGCAGGACCAGGGGAATCCGAACCCTCGTCGCCTACATCTCCGCCGGCAACGAGCGCGTTTTCGGCGTTTTCCAGAAGCTGGGGTATGTGATCGAAAGCTCGCTGGTAGGCGGGGTCTACGAGATCAGGGTTCGGCTCGATCAGCCGTCCCAAACCTGCAGGCTCCTGACCTGATGGACGGACATCCCGGATGGACCGGATCGAAAAACTCGAAAAAGAAATAGAGGAGTTGCGAGCCGAAATCGCCGGGCTGAAGCGTGAGGTTCAAACATTCTCCCGGGATGCCTTTATAAATCCCGTCGAAATTGTACTGGCGCAGCAGGGCTTTCCCGTCCTTGCCCAGGGTGACCGTTCCCAGCTCATTTTCCCTCCCGATATTTCTTCCGGCGGCCTGAACCGCTTCTACGAACTCATGCGCCGCTATTCCTTCCGCCTCTTTGTGCGCGACCTGATCCAGTTCCCCGAAGGAAGCGAAACAAGGACCCTCACGCGCTATTGCTCCCTCAAGACGGTAAGATCGTACATGTCGGCCCTTGCGGAGCAGGGGATCGTATCGGTCGATGAAGGCGGATACAAGCTGCTCAGGCAGGTGCCGAGCTTCGGCCCCACGCTCGAGTGGTTCGTATGTGAGATTTTCCGGCGCGAATTCCTTGCGCCCGCCGTTTTCAACGTTCGCCTGCACAATACCCGGCATGGCGGCGACTACGATGTGATTGCCCTGCCTGCAGGGTACCTGGTTTACGTGGAAGTGAAATCCTCGCCTCCGCGCGGAGTCGAGCAGGAAGCGGTGAACGCCTTTCTCGGGCGGGTTCGCGACCTGCAGCCCCACGTCTCCATCCTGTTTGTGGATACCGAGCTGCGCATGAGCGACAAGCTGGTCCCCCTGCTTTCGGAAGCTCTCAGCGGCGAAGGAAGAACCGGACCGGAGTGGGCCGTATCACGGCTGGTAAACGAAATCTTCCACGTCCGGCACTCTGTTTACGTCATCAACAGCCGGAAGGGAGTCTACACCAACCTGCGGACCTGCTTCCGGGACTTTCTGCTGCGGGACAGGAGAGGTGGAAAAAACTGAACCGGTTGCCGTGCACGTTCAGGGTTTTCAAATGCCTGCTTTCTTCAGGATATAGCTCACGCGCTCATAAGCGTCTCTTTGCAGAATCGCTCGCGCTTCTGGATCGGCTGTTTCCTCGAACTCTGTGACGGATCGTGGCCCGAAATGATTCTCTGAAGCGAAGTGGTCGGCTATTTTTGTAAGTCCCTCTCTGACCAGCGAATGACCGATTTGTGACTTCAATTGGCCGGCAAGCGCATCGAGTCCGCCCGGGTAGTTTCGGATACAATAATATATGTCCCAGGCGTCCTTTTCTTTCATGCGGTCATCGAGGGCCATCCCTTTCATGACGAGGAAAGAGACAACTGAAGCAACTCGAATCCGAACGGAATCAACGGCGCCGTCCGGCAGTCGACCTTCAACGGTCACTTCCTGCGGATTATGGAAAGCAATGTCACAGCCACGTACTTTTCTAGCAAGAACATCTTGCACACGCTGATGCCGATGCCCCTCTTTCGTGCCCTGATATTCCCCTGCAAGAAGATCTACCTGTACGGTTATGATTCTGTCTTCCAGCGCACATTTCGCATATAGCTGAATTGCGAATTCCCCTTCAGGCGATATCCTCTGCTTAGGAGTAGTTCCCGGATGGATTTATACCCTTCCTCCGGAAGGTGCCTGTGATCTATTGCCAAGTCCACATCAAGGCTTCCAATATGGCCGGGGAACAGGAGTTCGGGCACCCACCCTCCAATTATTACGAGATACTTCCGATACTCTCCCAAAAGATGCGCCAGCTCGATCATCACGGACCGGGCGGCCTGAACTCCTTCGACCGGGTGTCTATTCGCGTCACCATAACGGTTTTATCACCTCATCCAAAATAACCTGCGCGGCCTCTTCGCCACGACCTTTGATGCTGCACAGGTCCAGATAGGTCTGAATGGGAGAGCTGGCCCAGACAGTATTGACAGCTTTCATTCCATAGTAGACGCCTTTATCGTAAGGTATGAGCAACCTGACATTTGCCCCGCCGGGAACCTCTTTTAAGTTCATCAGTGTGGCTATAATCGACGGCGGACGGCTCACATAGGCCATGGTGCGTTGATACCGGACTGCCGGGGCCAGTCGCGCCGCACCGGAAAATCCTGTAAAAGCATATTGAGTCTCGTTTTTGGCACACCATTCGGCAAGATCTGCTTCGAATTCGTAAGGGTCTTTAAGAGTGTAGAAATCTCGAACTTCATTCCTTTTGAAATCGTAGTTTGCGGCCCACTCAGACAAAAGTTCGATAGGTTTAATCAACCGAATTCTGCCATGTTCGGGTTCGATCCACTCGCGGTCACTCAGCATTCTCTTGACGTTTGAAACCTGCCCCAGGCTGACCTCTGCTTCGTCAGCCAGCTTTTGAAGGTTCCAGAACTCATGCGGGTTTGAGAGCAGGACCCTCAGAACCCGCTCTGCCCGGGGTGAATAGAGTGATCGAAGGTTCCGTTTTTGCGCGAAAAGATTTGGATTGCCTCTTCTCTCGATATAGATATGGCCGAACGAGAGGGAGCAGTTTCCGCTAAGGTCAACATGACCGATCTTTTCCTGGGCGCAAATTTCCGCTCCTCTGGAGGAGACGAAGGGCGCGACAAGGATGCCGTAAGTTCCGGGGGGAGCCGCGTAGCGGAATTTGAGCAACTGGTTTGCTGCCTCTCGAACCGACCGGGGTTCCCCATTGCTTTTCACCTCCGCAATAATATCCTGCTCCCCATAAGGCATGCCCAGTTTTATCCAGAGATCGGGATGCAGATGAACTGACTCGCGGTATCTGCGGATTTCAAGAATTTTGATAAAAGGTATGTTTTCCAGGCAGGCCCGGACAGCATCTTCAGCTTTATCGATGAGTTCTTTTTCTGAAATCTTCACTTGAATACTCTCCATTTCACCTTTTGGTGAAATGGAGTATATCGCTGAAATTTACTCCATTACAAATGAATTTTCACTAGAAAGCGCTATTTCAACAAACGATGAAAATCGCAAATCGGGTGAAAAATGCTTTTATAAAATGGCGCGGTCCCGGGTCGGGAGCTTCCCGGCTACAGCAAAAGCATGTCCGAGCGTTGCTGTGACGGGAAGTTCCCCTACCTCCTCGTGCGCACCTTCCGGTTTTCGTGGATCATCCGTTCCAGGCCGAATTTTTTCACCCTGTAGTTCAACTGCCTGAAAGTAAGGCCCAGTTCGCTTGCCGCTTTGCGCTGAATCCACTTGTTGCGCTCCAGGGCCGCGGACACCTCCTTGCGCTCCATTTCGTCCAGCCGGGAGAGCGTGGGCTGGACCGGGGCCTCGCTCCCCGAGCCGAATGCCGGGTCAAAAACAATCGGCAGGTCCTCGACCCGGATCTCCGATCCCGCCGCCATGACAACCAGGCGAATGATCGAGTTTTTCATCTCGTGGAGGTTGCCGGGCCAGTCGTATTCCGCAAGCCGGTCCAGCGCCTGAGAGGTGATTCGAAGCTCATGGCCGTACTCCTTGCAGGCCCTGTTCAGGAAAAAATCGATCAGGTAGGGGATGTCGTCTTTCCGCTCCCTCACGGAGGGCACCCGGACGGGCAGGGTATTCAGCCTGTGCAGGAGGTCCTTTCTGAAAAAGCCCGATGCCGCGGCCTCGAAAAGGTCCCTGCCCGTCGAGCCTATCAGCCGGACATCCGGGCCTTTGGTCTTGCCGATGCCGAAGCTGTTGGATTCGGACTGGTCGAGAATTTCAAGAAGCCTGATCTGGTGAGGCATGGCGAGATCGCCCACCTCGTCGAGATAAAGAGTTCCCCCTGCGGCTTTTTCGAGAAGGCACGGGGAGGCGGCCGGCGCTCCCGGAAGAGGGAAGGCGCCGAACAGTTCCTGTTCCAGCAAATCCTCGGGAAGGGAGCAGTGGATGGTGACGAAAGGATTGGCAGCCCTGGGGCCGAGTTCGTGGATGATGCGGGAAATATATGTCTTGCCCGTTCCCGATTCTCCCCACAGGAGAATGGGCGCAGTACTGTTCGCCACTTTCCTGATCGTTTCCACCAGCTGGTGCATGGCGGGGCTGTGGCCCATGCACACGGATCCCAGATGTTCCCGGGATATCTTTGCCCGGAGGGCCATGTTCTCCTGCGCCAGCAGTTCCTCCTTCCTGCCCGCATGCTGATCCAGGCTGGCGATCTGAGCGATGATATCGCTTATCAGCATGAGAAACCCCACATCTTCTTCAAATGGGACTCTCTCATCGAAGATGCGGTCCACCGTTATCACGCCGATCAGCGTATTCCCCAGAGTGATGGGGGCGCCGAAAAGGCGGACCTGGTTCTTTTGGACCGAATGCAGGGTCTTGCGGTCGAGAAAAAAGGGTTTTGCTTTAAGATGGAGAAGGGCAAACGGCTGGGCGAGCTGGAAGATAATGCCAAGCCGCGTCTTGTGCAGGTTGTGAATCTCGGTGGAAAGCCCTGCGTCGTCGTGGTTGGCGGGAGAAGAAATAAAATGGGCCTTCTCCCTGCTTCTGAGTATGACCTCGGCCGCCCTTGTCCGAAGAGAGCCGGAAAGGATGCCCAACATGTCCTCGACGGTGTGCTCCAGATGCAGAGCCCGTCCGATGATCCGGTATATGGCGGAAAGGACTTCCAGTTTCAGTTCAGAGATGTTGTCGTTTCGCTGCATGGCTCCACCCTGCTTAAAGGACGATAGACTTGTAACAGGATAGACGAATCGTCCGTTCCTGCCGCCTTTCCCGATCCCCTCCGGGAGGAGAGCGAGTTCCATTTTCATGCCAAAGTTGAAGAAGGCGCGCCGCCGAGCCGTATGCCGGAGCCGGTAAGAAGGCGCCGGTATCTCAAATTCCGTTTATCGCGCGAAATCGGGAACAGAATTGTTGAGATGTGAGGCCGCTTAATACAATTTTGTCCCTGTTTCATGTGGTTTTTTTTGAACTACCAGGCAAACAGCGAACCCTCTGAATCCGCCAAGTTCGAGAGACTGCCGGCACTTGGCAAGTTCCTTGCTCTGGGGATGGGGCGAGTCGAAAAATCCGTAACCGGCAACCCAGCGCGAAGGAGAAGATACAATGGTGAAGATCGAGGCTATCATCCGGCGTGCAGGAAGTCCTCGTGGCGATCGGTGTCCAGGTCATGACGATGGAGGTCCAGGGGGTGGGCGGCCGCAAAGCTCGCAGACGTTATCGGCCATAACCGGATTGCGTTAAACATGGTGTGGACCCTCGTATGCGGGTTTCTTGTCATGTTCATGCAGGCGGGTATTGCCATGGCGGAGACCGGCTTTACCCGCGCGAAAAATGCCGGACACACCATGGCGATGACATGATGATCTATGCGCTGGGCATGCTGGGGTACCGGGTTTGCGGCTATGCGCTCCAAATGGGCGGGGTGGGCGGCGTTGCCACCCTTGCCGGCGGTACCGGGCTTTTGGACAGTGAGTTCACCATTTCTCTTTTCGGGCACGAGTTCGGCCTTTTCGGCACCAAAGGTTTCTTCCTCTCGGGCGTAAGCTACCGCCGTCATCATCGGCACGATTGCGGGTGTGCTCCTGTGCGCCGGTGTATTCTTCGTGGAAAGAACTCTAAAGATCGACGACCCGGTGGGCGCCATATCGGTCCACGGTCTGAACGGAGCCTGGGGGCTGCCGGCAGTGGGGCTTTTCGCGGACGGGACCTACGGCGACGGTCTCAATTCCGAAACCGGCACGGTCAGCGGACTTTTCTACGGCAATATTTCCCAGTTCTTCGCCCAGGCAGTTGGCGTCTGCGTAAACTTCGGTTTCGTCTTCCTGGCCATGTACGCGTTCTTTACGGTTTTGAACAAGATTGTGCCGCTGAGGGTATCCGAAGAAATGGAAGAAGAAGGACTCGATCAGTCCGAAGTGGCCGTGACCGCATATCCCGATTTCGTAAGGCCCGACTACGCGATGGGAAAACTAAGACTCTAACCTTGACTCCTTAACCTTTCAGCCGGGGGCGCCCGCAGGCCGGGCGGCCCCTCTCCCTTTTTCTGCCGCATTTAAGTGATTTTCATGTCATTTCCGCATTTTTCCTGCCGCACTTCTCCAAGGCCCTCTGTCTGAGGCGATGCCGGGCCTGAGAATACACCTTCCTATTCCGGATTTATCCATCGATTCCAGCCGCTTGGCATTCTGAATGCAAAAAGGAAGCTGCTTTCCCGAATCAGGCAGACTTTTTGCCTATGGCTATTTCTGCCATCAAAAAGTTCAGCAACTTATGATCAAACTCATCCAGACCGGCGGAAGGCTTTTCCGGGGAGGATTCCATGGAAGCGGAAACATTAACGGATGAAGAGTTGGAGCAGATCAAGACTCTGTGCGAGGCCGTTTTGAAAACAGGGGTGGACTGGCCGAGGGCGGTTTCCCTGTTTCCTGCTCAGGATGAAGAAGAACGGCTGTGGAAAGAGAAAATGCTGAAAGGGATCCAGCGTGTATTCCCTCAGGGGGTGAAGAGGAAAGCCGACAATTGATATTCCGGGACGGCGAAAACCGCGGACGGTGCAATCAGTAGATCGCGCCTACAAAGCCGCTCAGACTGTTGAAAAAGCCCCCAATCCGTCACCCCGACGAACCCCGGATCGGGTCCGGGGCAGGCTTGGGATCCAGAAGTGCTTGAAAACACTGGATTCCGGCCTGCGCCGGAATGACGCATCTGAGGTGCAACTGGTAGGATTGCCAGGGCAACAACATTGGCTGCCGGCCTGCTCTCCGTAGCCTGCCGATGCGCGCCTCTTTAGCCGAAACGGCCGGTGATGTAGTCCTCCGTCCGCTTGTTTTTCGGCCTTGTGAAGATATGTTCCGTTGTATCCACCTCGACCAGTTCTCCCATGAAGAAAAAGGCCGTGACGTCGGACACCCGTGCAGCCTGCTGCATGTTGTGGGTGACGATGATGATGGTGTATTGCTTTTTGAGTTCGTCGATCAGTTCCTCGATCTTCTGAGTGGCGATCGGGTCCAGGGCGGATGCGGGCTCGTCCATCAGCAGCACCTCGGGTTCGACGGCAAGTGCTCGCGCGATGCAAAGCCTTTGCTGCTGCCCGCCTGAAAGGTCCAGGGCCGAGCGGTAGAGCCTTTCGCGAACCTCGTCCCATAGAGCCGACTGTTTCAGGCTTTCTTCGACACGCTCCGTAATGAATTCCTTATCCTTTATCCCGTTCACACGGAGGCCGTAGGCGACGTTTTCGAAAATCGTTTTCGGAAACGGGTTCGGCTTCTGAAAAACCATGCCGACCCTCCTGCGGATATCCACGACATCGACGTCCGGAGCATAGATATCCTGGTTATCCAGGAGAATCTCCCCATCGATCCTGCTGCCCGGTATCAGATCGTTCATGCGGTTCAGGCACCGCAGAAAGGTGCTCTTGCCGCAGCCGGACGGCCCGATCAGGGCGGTTGCCCGGTTTTCGTATACGTTGAGGCTGATATCCTTCAAGGCATGAAAGGCGCTATAAAAGAAATTGACCTCTCTTGCAGCTATTTTAATTCCCTGAGTCATTCCGCCGCCTTTCGATCAGTCGGGAAGCCGGGGCCGATAAAAACGGTTCAGGCGTTTTCCGCGCCGGCCGGAGGAAGGGTGAAGAAAAATGTAGAGCCATGGGGTTTGTCTTTCGGAGGGCTCTCGACCCAGATCGTTCCCCCGTGATTGCGCACGATATGGCGGCAGATGGCCAGCCCGAGGCCCGTGCTCCCGGCTTCTTTCCCGCGGTGCTTTTCCACCCGGAAAAAGCGTTCGAATATGCGTTGCTGGTCCTGCTTCGGAATTCCCGGGCCGGTGTCGCTCACTCCGAAAGTGACGTGGTCCGCCTCGGCCGAGCAGAAGACCTCGACGGGCTCGCCTGATGGGCCGTACTTTGCGGCATTTTCCAGCAGATTGCGGAAAACCTGGGCCAGTTGATCAAAATCGGCCATTACCGGCGGGCATTGCTCCGGCAGGTTGTCGCGCAGCGTGATCCCCTTCTTCTCGGCAAGAGGAGCGCACTCCTTCCATGCCTCCAGCAGCGCTTCGCGAGCATTCACGGGCTGGATGTTCATGGCCGGACTGTATTCTTCCACCTTTGCCAGTTCGAGCAGGTCGTTCACGATTTTGATAATGTTGTCGGTATTCTTGTATATCACCTGAATCGACTGGTTGCGAATATCGGGGTCGGTGTCCTCCGCCATGAGCATTTCCGTGTATCCCTTGATGGACGTCAGCGGTGTGCGCAGTTCATGTGAGGCATTGGCCACGAAATCGCGCCGCACCTTTTCGAGCCTCTTGAGTTCGGAGATGTCGTAGAGAGCTATGATTGCCCCCGGCTCCTGCTTGGAGTGCTCCAGGCGGACGATGTGAACCTGGTAGAAAACATCCGAACCGATCGATATTTCGGTATGGAAGCTCTGCGTCTTGTTGGCCAGGATCATGTTGCAGGCATTCTGCAATTCGGGGCTCCGAATGACCTCCAGGGGGCGCCGCCCCTTGAGCAGCGGAACGGATGCGAGCATGTTCCTGGCGGCGCGGTTGGCGGAATCGATTTTGCCGCTCGAATCCAGGAGAAGTATCCCCTCCTCTATGCCTTCCAGGATGCTTTCCAGCTGAAGCTTTTGCCGCGTGATGGTCTTGATATAGGATTCGACCCGTTCCGCAGTCTCCCGGATCGATTTTGCGAGCGGATAGAAATCGTGGCCGGGATGGAAATAGGTGGGTACCCTGACGTTTTCCTTGCCGATGGAATCGGCCGCAATCGCGAGAATGCTCACCGAACGGCTCGTATGGACCACCAGCCAGAAGCTTATGATGGCAAAGACCAGGAAGCCGACGACGATGACCAGGTTCTGGACCGTTCCGGCGGCGGTCAGACCGTAGAAGATGCTCGAAAGAGGGACTGCAATGCGCAGGACGCCGCCCGGAATCTTTCCCCGCCCCTCCACCTTCTGGGCGAGGTAGAGCAAATCCGTTTTCAGCGTGCCGCTGTACCGGACGCTCGACCCGGTCTGTGAACTCAGGGCCTCGATGACTTCGGGCCGAGGCGCGTGGTTGTCCAGGTTGGAAATCTGCTCGAACGGAACGTCGGTGTCGGCGATTACCCTGCCGCCTTCGGCAATATACGATATGCGAATGCCCAGGTTTTCCGAAATGCGGTTGAGCCATTCCTGCAGCTGGAGTGTATCCGTGAAGGCCCTGTCCTCCTGGATGAGCCCCTTCAGGAGCGTGAGTTCCTTCACGGCTCTTGCCCGGGTGTCGTCCATGATCTCGTTTTTGAGATGCCGGGCGTAGTAGGCTGAAGGCACAACGAGGGCCAGGAAAAAAATAGCCCAGAGAAAAAGGAGCAGGCGGATCCGGAGCTTGAATTTCAGATGCATTTCATCCTCTAAACCTGTACCCGGTGCCGCGCACGGTTTCGATCCAGTCTGAGCAGGACAGGAGCTTCTGCCTCAGGCGGCGAATGTGTGTGTCCACCGTGCGGGCGTACCCGTCGAACTGGTATCCCCATACCTTGTCGAGAAGTTGCTCGCGGCTCAGGACCTTTCCCTTGCTGTTAATCAACTCGGCCAGGAGCTTGAATTCCGTGGCGGTCAGCACGATTTCGCTTCCTTCCAGGCTGACGCGATGGGCTTCGAAATCCACCATGAAGTCCTGCTTCTGGAAGACCGCGACCGGATGATATTCCTGGCCGGATCGCCGTAAAATGGCGCGCACGCGTAAAATGATTTCCCGGGGACTGAACGGTTTGACGACATAATCGTCCGCTCCCAGTTCCAGCCCGATAACCCGGTCGATTTCCTCCCCGCGGGCCGTCAGCATAAGTACCGGGATGCGGGAGGTTTTGGCCTCGCGTTTGAGTTCCCTGCACACCTCGAAGCCGTCGATGCCCGGCAGCATGAGATCCAGGAGCACGAGGGAGGGCAGGTACTGCCGTGCAAGGCTCAGTGCTTCGATCCCATTTCCGGAAACCATCACCTCGAATCCCGCCTTCTTGAGGCTCAGCTCGAGAAGCTGAGCGATGTCGGCGTCGTCTTCTACAACCAGAATCTTGGATTGGGACATGGGAGGCTCTCAGCATCAATGTGGTTGGACAAAACGGGCATGGCAATTATACCCCCGATATTCGCGTGTTAAAAGCAGGCGTTGCGCCGGAACCGTTTTTTCCGTCCCATGCGGCAAATATAGGTTTGTCCGAACAGGCTGTCCCGGCTGAGCCGAAATTTTTACATGGGAATTGTGACCATCGGGTTACGATGATGTTACGATTTTACAATCGTGTGAAATTTTGGCGGGGAAATCGCGTGCGGGCTCAGTCTTCCCAGGATATGCACTCGACCGGGCAGGTTTCTATCGCCTCATCTACGCACGTCCTGTCGCTTACCTCGAAGACGATGATATGGGCCTTGTCGGTCCTGTCGTCCATTTCGAAGATTTCGGGACACAACTCGGCGCACGCTCCGCAGCCGATGCAACATTCATGATCGAGTTCTACCATAGAGTTGTCTCCAATCGGGATCGGGCGCAAGTCCGGCATCTGCTCCTGCCTTTCTTCGCGCCTTGACTTCGCCCTTCGCGGACCCAGTGAAAGCCGGCTCGCAAAATGCCGCCAAAATGCAGTATGGGAGGCTCCGTATGCGTTCCCACGCACAGCATGTGAACGAGGAAAACAACTTGGCGCCTTGGCGTTTCTTCGCTCCCGCGTTTCGCGGGATTCGCGCCTTCGCGAGAGAAAAGAAAAACTCATGACCAGCTTGTTTTAATGGTGCTCCGAATAATCGCGGCTGCAAGCCGCTCCCACGGATCACCGAAACTGATCTCAAAATACTTATTGTTGGTTCTTCTTCGCGGCTTGGTCCTTTAAGTTGACGGCTATGCGCTCAGCATGGGAACGAGAAAAACAACTTGGCGCCGTAGTGTTTCTTCACTCCCGCGTTTCGCGGGATTCGCGCCTTCGCGTCGGGAAGACCAATGCGCACCTTCGAAGACAAAGCATGGCAGCTACAAGCCGCTCCCAACCCAGCCCTAAAAACAACTTTGTCTTCGCGGCCTTACCTCAACATAGCAAGCTCATTGGTTCCGGTTTCGCGAGTACTAGTCACCATATTAATTCCGGTCAGTCCTTCGGGCTCTCTACTCTTCCCTGCGAACTTACCGGCGTGAGCTTTTCCTGGGTTCCGAAAGGGTCGGCCAGTTCGAGTTCGGGCCGGAACCGGAGCTTTTTCGTCCCGCGTTCATTGAGGTATTTTGCCAGCTCCATGTTGATGTCGGCCGGCAGTTCCAATCCCGCCCTGGCCAGGGCCTGGCGGAGAAGCGCTTCGGACTTCTGGGCCATCGCCACGGCATCGCCGCAAATCCGGCCCGCTTCGGTCGGGTTGTGAAAGCCGACCGAGTTTTCGGCGCCGATGAAGATCACGCGGTACAGGGCCTCGAGGTAGAGGTCTTTGGCCCTGTCGTAGAGTTCCTGGTCCAGGGTTATCCCGTCGGCCTGCGCTTTGTGAGCGATTTCGAAGAGCTTGGCTGCCACTGCTTCGGCATACCCCGCCCGGTTCATGAGCGATACGGTGCGGTCCTGGATGGCGAATACCTGCCTGGACAGCCACTCCGGCGTTTCGCTGTGGCATTGCTGGCATGCCTTCATATCGTTTTTGAGCGGGCTCATCACATTGTGGTCCGAAATCTTGCTGGCGCCTACCCGCGTGTAGGGCATATGGCAGTCCGCACAGGCAACCCCCGCCTGGTAGTGCACGCTGTTTCGGCTGAAAAACTCATACTCG
This sequence comes from Pseudomonadota bacterium, assembly GCA_023442755.1. GTDB lineage: Bacteria > Desulfobacterota > Syntrophobacteria > Syntrophobacterales > Syntrophobacteraceae > SbD1. The sequence continues at coordinate 32,729 of JAEZXS010000138.1, forward strand.
GGATGCCGGATAAAGCCCACCTTGAAACCGGTCACCGCCTGTTTCCACTCCATGTTCGCGGGATCGCTCCGGATCACCTTGATGATGTTTTCGATCGAAATGTCTCCCTCTTTGCTCCCCTGCCACGGAAAGAACACGTCCGTAGACTTCATGTCCTTGTCTTTCGGAATGACGTAAGTGACATGGCATTGGGCGCACACCAGGCTCCTGGATTCCTGGCGCGTGAGCTGGTCGGGCTTTTTGCCGATGTTTTCCAGGGCTTTTCCCAGTGTCCACCGGGAAATCTTGAGCCCCATGGCCCTGTTTTCGTGGCAGTCGATGCAGGAGGCCCCAAGCTGTCTGAATTCCTCGGGTATTTTTGCTTGGACCTCAAGGTAGGGGTCCGCGAAATACGCCTTGCCCATCTCCTGCTGCAGCTTGCCCGCAAACGGGGTCTTGCAGGTCAGGCAGGCCCCGCCTGCCTTGAGCCGCGAGGAGTCGATTTCGAGCTGATCGATGATCATGTAGTGATGGCCGCGGGGTTCGTTATATTCCACGCCGAAACCCCATCCGTTGAAGAGCAGAGGCATGTAGGGAAATTCGCTCAGCTTGTCGTAGTGGGTGTTCTTTGCGTCATAATCGTTTTTGTATTTCGTTTTACCCACCTGCCGCGGGTCTTTCGTTTTTGTCCAGGAATCGTATTCCAGGGGATAGGCTTTTCCCCAGTTTGCCGGGTTGAAGTCGCCGTCCGCAATGGTCGCCGTTTTTACCGTCTCGGCTTTCTGCGGCGTGCAGCCGGTCAGTGCGAAAGCAGTAGAGGCCAGGCCTGCTGCCAGTACAAAAAGAAAGAGCCTTTTCCCGTTCATTACGTTTCTCCCCTGCGAGTTCACCTGCTTATGCATTCCCTTCAAAAACGGAGGCTTATAAACTGCCGGTATTCCTGTGCGACAGCCGGCGATGGCATTGCCAGCAATTCCTGTCTTCGCTGATTCGCGATACCAGCTCCGAATGGCAGCGAATACAATTTTCCTTCACGAACGCTGCACCTCTTTCGGAAATATGGATGGTTTCGGGTACTCTCCCCGAGAAGAATACGTAGGAATCCCACATGCCCGTCATCCCCTTGAGGGCGAGATGCCGCGCCATGCCGTCGTTGGGCAGGTGGCAGTCGATGCACTTCAGCCTGCGGTGGCCGCCGTTGTGAAACCAGTTCTCATATTCGGCTTCCATGACATGACACCGGGCGCAGAATTCCGGGGTTTCCGACCTGGCGTAGAGCCCGGGCGGACCGAAACTGACGAAGCCCCCGACGCCGATGGCCGCCAGGATCGCCAGGACTGCCAGCCTGCGAATAAACCTCTTCCGTTTTCTGGCACGAAGTATTTCTCTCATTGGCAAGCTCTCGTCTTTGTTCCGTTGGTGCGCACTAAAAGCCGAAAAGCCCGAAGGCGAGCCGATTCCTTATTTTCAGGGATTCGGATTGGGATTTGATCATTGATTCCAGGATGATCAGTACGGAAACGATCATTTTGTAACTCAGCGGATGGATAAATTCCACCATTTTGTTGCCTGTATCCGTTTCCAGCTGTTTGGCCGGGTCTATGCAATAAGTCGGTGTAAATACGGTAGATTGCAAGCTGTTCAATACTGATTGACAAATAGGCTGCCTGCTTTATGTTTCCAGAGGCATTAGCCGCCTGCCTGCCGAGATGCGGCAGGAATGAGCAGGAAGAGTAATTCTCCTGCTCGGGAAGGAGTCACAATTGAGAAGTCCTCTGATTTTCTTTTTACTGTTCGGGATATTTCCTGCGGTTTTCTTTGCACTTGGAATTAATGATACCTCCATCGCCGCCCCGGGCGGGACGGGAGACACCGTGAGCGCCGCCGTTGGAGCGATACCGGCGGCCGAATTGGGTGGGAATGGTTCTTTTAGAGGTATTCCGGAAGGACCCTACCCCAGGTCGCGGCTGGAGGATCAACTCCAGGCGCTTGCCGGCGTCACGGGATTGAACCGGCATCAGCGGCAGATTTTTCTTTCACTGAACTACCCGGAAAGAGAGCGATTTTTGGCCCTGAGCCAGGCGGAAAGGCAAACGTTTTTCCGGCTCGAACCGCGCGTAAGATCGGCCTACCTGATGATGCGGCCGGGGGAAAGGGAGGTCTTCATGTCGCTGGCGCCCCGCGACATGGAAATTGTGGCGCTCCTGGGCCCCGTGGAAAGGGATCGTTTTTTCGGCCTCAACCCCGGGGAGATGCGCTTTTTCTTCTCGCTCCGGTCCACGGACAGGCACGATTTCCTGAGCATGGGGCCTGATGAAAGGGCCCGTTTCTATTCCTCCCGCAAGCGGGAGTCTCGGGATGCCGATGTGGGGCCTTCCAGCGTCTGGCGTTGATGTGAACGGCCGATGGCAGAGCGCGGGCCCGGACTGACAGTCGGCTGAAGAAATCGGAATGTTGATTTCTTTGTCAAATTGCCGCTCAGGTTGGAATATCTTTACAGGGGGCGCCGGGGCCCGTGTGTCCATCCACGTGCATCCGTGTCACAAAAAACCTTATTTCCGCCTGGGGGGGAGGGGGTGGCACGGCCGGGGGAACGGCCGTGCCGGGGGAAATCACAATCCGAGGGGGGACTCGGCTTGGATTTACAAAGGGGAAAATCTCCGCAAGGGAGGGGTAGTCTCTTGCGGAGACCACTGCGTGGGAGCCGTTAGCGAACTGGCTTTACAACAGTCTTGTTTGATTCGTGGGACTCTTTTACCTGGCTGTCGGGATGATACCTGCCGCTGAAAAGAGTGCTCGACGAATACCGGTTAAAGCTTATGTCCATTTTATCGTACTTCCCTCCTCTTTTTCTCGCGCCGCTGCGAAAACACACGCGAAGCAACCCTCCGTATTCATGGTGCGTGGTTTCCGATTGAATGCGGCAAAATCCAAACCGAGCCCCTTTTACATATATCACGATCTAATTCGCGTTCCTCAGTCAGGTAGTGCAACCGGTATGCCAGTTCGGGCGCAGAGCGGAAATCGCCGAGGATTACGGAAGTTTACCCGGACGGGTCAAGTTCGGTTTTTCTCAATCTGTCCTCGAATGGCTCCAGCAGTGTAGGCAAAATCCTACAGTAGAGTGTATGAGTTGGGATTCAGGCCGGGCCGAATTTCGCGACGGACGCGACCTGAATACAGGAGCTGCGTAACGCGGACCTGTGATGCCCGCTTGCGGAGTGGAGGTCACCCCCTTTCGGAAACCCGCTCCAGGCTCCGGAGCAGGCGGCCGTTCAGGGGATGGGCGGGGGAAAGCTTCGCCTGCATCAGCTTCAACGCGTTTCCGTAATGCGCCCGCGCCTTATCACGCTTGCCGTCCAATTCGTAGAGTATTCCGAGGTTGTTTTGAACCTTGGCTTCCATGCACCGGCTTCCCGCCGTGAGCGCTCCGTCCAGCGCCGCCAGGAGCATCGATTCGGCCTCCCCGAAAAGGCCCTTTCGGCATGCTTCCATGCCGCTTCTATTCAGTTTTCCAATGAAACTCATCGCACACATGTCTTTTTTCCTTTCAAGTAAGTCACGCGGTAGGCGCATAGCCGTCAACTTAGCTGTAACTTAGCTGTGAGGCCACAATTCTTGCCGGAAAACCATCATGTCAATTGTGGGAGAGGCTTCCAGCCTCGATCCTTTAGAAACTTTTCTGGCTGCCTGGACTCATCTCCCCAGGCCTTTCTTCGCGTCTTCGCGGCTTCGCGAGGGAAAAGAAAAATTCATGGTTATCCTAATTCGATGTGCTCCGCATGATCGCGGCTGCAGGCCGCTCCTACAAGTACTGGAATTATTACGTATTTCTTGATGGTCGGTACTTCTTCGCGGCCTGTTTCTGTTAAATTGACGGCAATGCCGGGGCGGGTAACGCTCACCTATCAGAGTCGTCCTCGTCCAGGATCAGAAAGTTATCGTGACGCCGACGGTCGAATTCCAGTCCGGGGCGGCATCGTTGAAACCGAACCGCATGCCGCCGTCCAGGGTGACTTTTTCGGAAATCCTGTACGTCGCGCCGACAAGGCCGGAGACGGGATCGTTTTTCTCAGTCATGTCGGGGTTCCTGTTGCCCGCCACCTCGCCGACAAGGTGGAAGGCATCGGTGAGTGCATAGTCCGCGGCAAAGCCGTAGAGGAAAATGTCTCGTATGTTGCCGTCCCCGTTGTCGCCGACGAAGGTGTAGCCGAACATGGTGTGCAGGGTGAACGGTCCGAGTGTTTTGGAGGCGGCGGCGACCAGGCTGTAGTCGAGGTCGCCCGTTCCCAGCCCCTTCGTTGTCGAACCGCTGTTGGTCTTGATCACGCCCTTGATCGCGAAAGCCGGCAGGATTTCTTTTTCTTCGAACAACTGGTATTTGGCGACCACGTTGATATCGCCGATTCCGTTTACTTTGCGTTCCCCTTCCGCTTTGTGCAGGATATAGGGGACTTCCGCCGACATTTCGAGCTTTTCGGTCACCCCGTAGATCGGCACCAGGAGGAAGGCGTGATCGGAGTCGCCGTTTTTCCAGTGCAGATAGTCCCAACTGGCTTCGAGCTGCGCGACGCCTTTGCCGGCAACCCCGGCATCCTCCGTGATGAACGGACGGTAGGCAAAAGATGTCGTTGGAGCCGCGAGCAGCGTGATGAGCGCGACCGCGCCGGAAAACCGGACTTTACCCTTCATGATGAGCCTGGACATTGTTTTCTCTTTCTTCAGCAGTGTGCGAGCAGTGTGGATGTCGAATTAAAGCCCGATGCCGAGCAGTTTCCCGGTCTGGTAGACGAGAGCGGCGGCAAGGAAAGCCACGCTGGTGTTGAACACCATGGAGAACAATCCCCATTTCCAGCTTCCGGCCTCGCGGCACAGGCAGACCACCGCGACGAAGCAGGGCGTGTAGAGCATCGAAAAAATGATGAGAGAGAAGGCTGTGAGCGGACTCCAGGCCGGGTCGGCGGCAAGCCGTTCACCCAGGGACGCCTTTTCCTCCGGGTCGAGTTTTCCCATCGAGTACGCCGTGCCCAGGGTCGAGACGATCACTTCCTTTGCGGCAAAGCCTCCCACCAGGGCGACATTCGTCCGCCAGTCGAAGCCGCAGAAGCGGGTGACCGATTCCAGGGCGGTCCCGATACGCCCGGCTATGGAGTTTTTGAGGGCCGCCTGCGCCTGGGCCTGGTCGACGGCCAGCATCTTTTCGCGCACTTCCGCCGCATCGGTGGAAAGCCCCTCTTTGGAAAGCGTCCCGGCCAGAGCCTGATCGCGCAGATCGTAGGGGAACTGGAGGGCGTGTTCCTGCCGGTTGGCTTCGAAGGTCTCTTTCTCGGATTCGGACAGTCCCGGGAACGTCATGAGCGCCCACAGGATGATCGATACTCCCAGGATGATCGTGCCCGCCTTTCTTATATAGAGCCAGGCCCGTTCCCATGTGTGGATGCAAATGCCCCGAAGTGTCGGCATCCGGTAGGGAGGAAGTTCGAGGAGAAAGGGTGTGCTGGGGCCTTTGAGAAGGGTGGATCGCAAGACTTTGGCGAGCAGGAACGCCATGCTCCAGGACAGAAGGGTCAGGCCGAACATGACCATGGCCTGGTTTTCGGCAAAGAAGGCCCCGATGAGGAGGGCGAATACGGGAAGTTTTGCTCCGCAGTTCATGAAGGGGACGGTGAGAATGGTTGCCAGCCGTTCCCGCGAACTTCTCAGGGTGCGCGTCGCCATGACTCCCGGGACGCCGCAGCCTCCCGCGATACCTCCGCCGACGATATAGGCCATGAAGGAATTGCCGTGCAGGCCGAAAAGCCGGAAAACCCGATCGAGCATGAAAGCCGCCCGGGCAAGATAGCCGGAGTCTTCCAGGACGGATATTCCCAGGAACATGAACACGATTATGGGAACGAAGCCCAGGATGCCCCCGATTCCGTCGATGATGCCGGAGGTTATGAGAGAGCGCAGGTGTCCTTCGGGAAGAGTCGATTCCACCAGGGAATTGAGAGCTGAGAATCCCGTTTTGAGCCATTCGGCCGGAATTTTGCCGTAGGTGAAGGCGAAGTAATAGAGGGCATAGAGGATCAGCCCCATAATGACCGGTCCGAGGAGCCTGTTCGTCAAGACCCGGTCCAGCTTGTCCGAGAGATAGAGCCGATCGGCTTCGCGCTTGCGCCGGACCACTCCGGATTTGAGCAGGGCGGCTATGAAACCGTAGCGGTGGTCGGCAATGACGGCTTCGGGGTAGGTGCCGAGCGTTTTCTGAAGGTGCCCGGCCACCTTTTCGACCGTTTGCTGCAGCTGGGCGGAAAGGAGCGGATCGGCCTCGCGGCCCTTTCGGATCACTTCGTCGTCCGATTCCATGTACTTCAGGGCCGTCCAGCGCGCGGGGTAGATGCCGGTAAGGAATTCGGCGCTTTCTATTTTCGCTTCCATGGCTGCGAGGAAGGGATCGATGTCGGAGCCGTAGGATATATGCAGGGGGGATGCGGCCGATGTCCGGTTCGCCGCTTCGATGGCCGCGTCCAGGAGTTCCTGCTTTCCTTTCCCCCTCCTGCCCACCGTGGAGACGACGGGGACCTGGAGCCTTTTCGAGAGCTTTTCCGCGTTGATTTCGATGCCCCGGCCGGCGGCGACGTCGATCATGTTGAGCGCGACGACGACCGGGAGGCCGAGTTCGAGGAGCTGGACGGTGAGGTAGAGATTCCGGTCGAGATTGGAGGCGTCGACAATGTTGACGACCACGCCGGGTTTTTCCGCTACCAGGACGTTCCGGGCCACGATTTCCTCGATCGAATAGGCGGTGAGGGAGTAGGTGCCGGGGAGGTCCACAATCCGCAATTCACAGCCGTCCTGTTTGTACGCACCTTCCTTTCTTTCCACCGTGACGCCGGGGTAGTTGGCCACATGCTGGCGCGCGCCGGTAATGGCGTTGAAAAGGGAGGACTTGCCTGCATTCGGGTTTCCGGCCAGGGCAACGAGATGCTCGCTCATAGGGTATCCTCCACTACCACCTCGATGACGTCGGCTTCGTTGTTCCGAAGTGTCAGGGTGAAGCTGCGGACGTGTACGGCAACGGGGTCTTTGAGCGGCGCCCGGCCTTCGACCCGCAAGGGGGTTCCCGGGACGAGCCCCATATCGCGTATGCGGCGGCCGAGTTCTCCGCCGGCGGTGATCTTCGAGATCACGCCCGATTGTCCTGGTAGCATGTGACGCAAGAGGGAACTGCGCATCGAATGAGTCCTCCTTAAGTAAATTAGGAGCGCCTAACTTTTAGAATAAAGAAATTGGCCCGAGTCGGGCCGCAGCCGGAAGCGATATGTTCCGGTGGGAATGTTAGGTAGCACTAACTAATTTAGGAGTCAAATACTTTGTAGAAGATTAGGTGTATTTTTTGTGAGAGTGACCGTGCAGTCCCGGCATCTCCGATCAACAAATCGCGGCTGCAAGCCGCTCAGACTGTTGAAAATGCCGGATTCCGGCTTTCGGCAGCGATTTTGATGGCTGAAAAGCGCTTCTGAGCTTAAAATGAACATTCTTTTATATTATATATTCAGAATATCAATAACTTAGCTTGGATCGATCCCGATCCGAACGATTCGAGTCGGCTGCTTCAGATGCAAAGGCAACCCGAAAATGAAAACTCAAAGATATACCGCTGTCCCTCAAAAACTGCTCGTCTTTCAGCAAAATGGCAGGGGAGAAACTAAAATCAGGGGCATCCGGGCACACGGAGAAGGGCTTTTCGATCTGCAAGTCGTATCCGTAGACGGTCCGATTCCAGCCCTCCTCGACGATTCAAGCGAGTATCTGCCATCCGATTTTGAAGCCGACTTGGTCCTGGACTATCTGAAACATCCGGACCTCTCGCATGATCTCGCAGTGATGTGCAAAAATAGAGGAATCCCACTGATCGGCTCCGGGAAGAAATTTCGCATGGAGGGCGCCTTCACGCCCAGAATCTGTTGCGCGCTGTCCCGAAATGGCCGCCTCGGCCAATACGGAGAACGTTTCGGAGCACCCGAATTCGCCGTCGAAATAGAAGGCGAAACGATTCGGAAGATAACGGTTCTGCGAGGGGCCCCCTGCGGGGCGAGTTGGCACGCTGCAGCCCGCCTGGAGGGAAGCTCTATCGAAGAGGCTGCTTCCCGCATAGGTTTGGAAGTACAGTTCTTTTGCACTGCCGACCCATCCGGCTGGGACCCCATGTATGGCAAGAGTCCGGTCCATCTGGCGGCGGAGATCCATAGCGCGGCGCTTTGCAAAGCGATCGAATCCGCGTGTTCCTCCTGATCCTGCTCGGGTTATTTGACTCGATTGGTCATCCATCCCGGTGATTCTGCGCCCCTTTGCCCGGATGCCGAGTTTTGCCTTTGTCGTTGCCGCAAATCCGTTGCTGCCAACTGCAACCGTTTCTGCTCACTTGCCTTCCCAAACCTGAGCCTCTCGGAAAAGAGCGTTCTCGGCCCACTCTCTCCCCGGCAGTTGCCGGAGAGATTCACTTGAAGCTATCCCCCGGGAATCGAGTCTTTGGGAGCCTCAGACCCTCTTACCGCAGGGATTTTGATGCTTGAAAACGGCTTCTGAGCTCAGCAGCAACTTAGCTTGGACCCCGGATCCAACTCCCACAAAAACAGGCAATGCTGTGGGCGAGGCTTTCAGCCTCGCAGATTGATGACAAACCCTAAAATCATCATCATCGTCATTCCGGCGAAAGCCGGAACCCAGTGTTTTCAAGCACTTCTGGACCCCGAGGCCTGCCCCGGACCCGATCCGGGGTTCGTCGGGGCGACGAATTGGGGGCTTTTTCAACAGTCTGAGAGGCTTTCAGCCTCGATGCTTTTGGTGGAAACATAACGGGATGGACTGGACTTCTTCCTTTGCGGCTTCACACCCATCCGGTACATGCCACAGGCCACCATTGAAATTCGCTTTTCCTGTGTTACACTGATTCTGTGTAGCACGGGAGGCCACTATGGGAAATCTTACCATTACGGTTGACGATGAGTCGTTGAAGAAGGCACGCATACGCGCGCTTCACGAGGGGACATCGGTCAATGCGCTGCTAAGGGAATATCTGGACTCTTACTCCGGCGTTCACCGGGAGCAACGGGAAGCAGCAAACCGGATTACCGGTTTGTCCCGCGCCTCGCAGTCCCGGCGAGGGGGACTGAGGTGGACCCGGGATGAACTCCATGAGCGTGACTGATGCGAGTCTTTTTTGATACGAACATTCTTGTGTATTTGTTCGATGCGGACGACGAGGCCAGGAAAGAATTGGCTTCCGCCCGCTTCGAAGCGGAAGCATCGGCCGGCAGGGTTGTGCTGAGTACCCAGGTGCTTCAGGAATTCTATGTTTCGGTGACAAGAAAGCTTTCCGTTCCGCTTGCGCCGGAAACCGCCGAATCGGTTGTGCGCGACCTTTCTCTGTTTCCTATAGTCGCAATCGACACTGACCGAATACTGGCCGCTGTCCGAAAGAGCAGAACATTGGGGCTTTCCTTCCGGGATGCCCTCATTGTTGAAGCAGCCCTGGCGGGCGGTGCGGACTGCCTGCTGAGCGAAGATATGCGGCATGGGCAGGTGATAGAAGGCCTGCGGATCGAGAATCCGTTCCTGGGCACCGCCCGGAAGCATCCCACATAATCTCGGGTTCCGCTAATTCTCAGCGAGGTCAAGCATCCTTGGGCCGGACGACGAACGCCGATGTGAAAGATGCAGGTGAGCGACTCAGGCGACCTGTTGCATTTTATTGGCGAAGTCGCGACCGGATGTTGCCGGTGGAAGCGGCTTGCCTTCCTGGCGATAGAGATCAATTGCCTCTTCAACTATTTGGCACAGATCCTCGAAAACCGTCTTTTCGTCATCGCCGTGGGTGCCACCATATATCAGCCCCGGTGCGCTGCCCACATAGCAATGATCTTCCTCCGACCACTCGACAATTTTTGCATACCTGGCGCTATCTTTCATTTTCTCGATTCCTCAATGGCCGACTTTACAGCCCGAACCAGGTATTCTTTGGCATCATCGGATGGCTGCCCGCTGATGGTGATTGGTTTGACACCTTGGGATGGACGAAATTCCTATGACTTCCTTAGCCGCCTCGGTTCATAAATCCGGCTCGTTCAAGTTCAGCTATCAACTCCCTCACCTTTGGCGGCATTAAGACTTCCTCTAATTATTGCTCAAGCCGGTCAGTTCTCCTTATGTGGACCAGATGGTTAATCCGTTCTTAATATAGCACATTCACGATAAAACTAGAGCAAATACCAACTACTGCCGTATGGGGATTTTGACAGTTTGACGTAACCGGCCGTGCTCAACTTCCCGAAGTGTTCGCCGGACGCACAAATTCGATTTATCGATAATCTGCGGAAAAATTATCCCTACCTGGAAAAACCGTTCTTCATGATAACCACACATGCGAGGGGTTTCTTCGCGCTGCGCGGGACTGCGGCAGGATTCGAAAGTGAATCCAAATCCTTGAACTCTGAAGGCGGGGGGCGTCAAATGAGAAAAAGCTATCCGGCGGAGATGCAGGAGCGGGCGGAACATCTTTACTACTGCGGCGGACACTCGCTGAAGATGGTCGCAGGGTTGATGGGGGTATCGCTCAAGACGGTCAAACGCTGGAGCGTCACACACGGATGGGTAGAGAAACGGCGCGCGATTGACCGGGCACAGACCGAGATTCGCATGAACGCCATCCTGCTTCGTCAGAAGCTCCTTGCACAATGCCTCGAATCGTTCAATCCCAGGGAGGCCATTGCTGCCCTTACCCTCGACTCGCTCATCCGAAAAAACGAGAAAGAAGACGAGGGTGGCAGAGACGCGGCGCCTGCGCCTGCTACCCGATGCTCGATACAAAACGATCAGGAGGCCGCAGAAACTCTGGATAAGGCCTTTCGCATCAAGATAAACCAGCTTTCGCTCGACCCCGGCCGGTTGACTTACCCCGTACTCAAAATTCTCAGGGAGACTATGGAGTTGGCGGACGGGCTCAGGAAAAGGGGCCTTCCCGAGGAAGAAGAACGAGGGGGGCTTACGGACGAAGCGGCAAGGGAGATCCGGATGAAAATTCTGGGTCTCTCGGATTGACCTCACAGAAGTGCAACCGGCCGCCTTTCCGATCCCTTTCAGCCCTCATCCGGTGCCCTTCCGGTCACCATTGGGGGTCATTTGAAATATGGCAAACCGGCTCTGAGCCTTGCTTCCCAATTTTGAAAGGTGACCTGGAGACCCAAAATGATATCCAGGTCCCGCCGGGTTCTTTGAAAACCGAATAGTACATCTGCAGTTATTGATCCTATTGCAGCCATGATGCCTTTCCCGGGTTCCGTCTCGGGAACGCGGCCGAGACCCTCGCGGCTGCGCGAGAGCTTATAACCGGTAACTCGCGGCGAAGTGAGCTCATAAGAATTGGAGCAGGCTCAGTCTGCATTCCCACGCAGAGCGCATGGCCGTCAACTTAGCAACTGTTGAGAGTTGGGCGGGGTAAGACAAAAAGATCTCACCGCAGAGACGCAGAGGACGCCGAGAAATACGCATGAGGTTCCCAAAATCGGGCATAAATGCTCTGCGCGCTCCCTGCACCTCTCTGCGGCCTCAGAATCTGCACAGCGAAAAAGGCAGAGACCGCAGAGCAACCTAAATGGAGATATCATTGCGAACTGCTGAATTTGTACTTTTCGTTTTTCCTCCGCGTTCTCAGCGCCTCTGCGGTTGATTTGATTTGATCCATAAAGGAACGGATATTCGCACGAAGTGTTAAGTTGACGCCTATGCGCAGAGCGCGGGAACAAGAAAATCGCGGCTGCAAGCCGCTCCCACAGCAGGATAATTGAGCCAAAGTCTCTCTGACTCTCCCACTCCCCTCCGAATTTTGCGTCTTTCTTCGCGGCTTCGCGCCTTCGCGTGGGAGAAGATCAATGCGCACCTTCGAAGACAAAGCCTCGCGGCTGAGTGACACTCCCACAACAATTTGCATAAGGAAGTCTTTTCCTTCGCGGCCTTACTTGCAATACAGCAAGCTTCGCGCCTTCGAGAGTAGGAAAAAAGCACGATCCAGCCTGTCTCTTTGTGCTCTCGCTCCCTGGTCAGGCTGCAAGCCTGCTCCCACAAAGACAAGCCCAGGCGGCCGCCTACGGTCTTCTCCCGCCGAACAGGGCTATTTCGAACATCTTGAAGAAGCAATCGACGTCCTCGAACCCGGCCTCTCTCAGCCATTCGCACTGAAGTTCCATGGGTGCCAGGATGTTTTCCCCTTTGTCCGCCCTGTCGTAGTACTTTGCGGCAACCTCGTCTCGTGTCAGGCTTGTATTTCCCTTGCGGTGGTGTGCATAGAGGTGGTCTATGAAGTGCTCGGCGAAAAGGGACCTCACCCGGTCGCTCGGCGAGGAAACGTGTTCGAGGTTCAAAAATATCCCGCCGGGCGAGAGAATGCCGAATATTTCCGCATACAGCTCTTTCTTTCGTGTGTCCGGCTGGTGGTGTATGGCAAGGCCGGAAACGACCAAATCGAACCACCGGTCGAGTGCGGACTTCCATTCCGGGCTGCCGAAATCGGCCCGGACTATTTTTACCCTCGGCCCCTCCTGCACCTTTGCCCCGAGCGCTTCCAGCATGGGATCGGAAAAGTCCAGGAACGTTACCTCGGCATCCGGAAAGGCATCCATCAAGGCCCGGCCCAGCACCCCGTCGCCGCAACCCAGGTCGAGTATCTCCCCGAGCCCTGGATTCCAGCTCCGGGCAATCCGTTCAATGGTTTCCAGGTGAGCACCGGCAAAGGGAATTGCCCCGCGCACGCCCTCCAGGAATGTTTTGCTCAGATTTTCTGTCTGCCACTTACTCTGCATGTGTTCATCCACTCGCCGGCAGGCTGGGCCTGCCGGCGTCAACTTAAAGAGAATAAGCCGCGAAGAAGAACCCATTATAAGGACTTTGAGATAAGCCCCGGAAATCTGTGGGAGCGGTCCCGCCTGGGCGGGACCGCGATTGTGCGGAGCACACTGAGAAATAGGCTGGCCATGAATTTCTCTTTTCTCTCGCGCCGCGAAGGCGCGAAGAAAGACTCCCGTCGATCCAGTGGATGGTTTCTCCAAAAGCATCGCGGCTGCAAACCGCTCCCACAGACTGCCCTTTAAGCCGGTGGGGCCTACGATACCGCTTTCCGGTCTGCCGGTTTGAGCGCCGCATAGGCCAGGCGCATCACGGGGGTGGGCACTCCCAGTTCTGTCCCGAGCCGCACTACTATCCCGATCATCGATTCCAGCTCAAAACGCCTGCCCGCTTCGATGTCTCGCTGCATCGAGGGCTTCATCGCCTCGGGCGCCTTGTCGATAAATTCCATATTCTTTTCGACCAGGTCGGGTTCCATGACCGCGCCTCTCGCCTTTGCAACGGTCGCCACTTCCTTGAGCGCTTCCACAAGGACCGCCCGGGCCTCGGGGACGGACCGGTACTCGCCCGTGGTTACCCGCGTCAGCCCGCCAAGGGCGCTTATGGCCGAGATAAACACGAACTTTGTCCAGAGCACGTCGAAGATGTTGGGTACCAGTTCAACCGTTGCGCCCGTGCTTTCCAGCGCCTTCCGCACCGCTTCGGCGCGCGGCGTCGCCTTTCCGTTGAATTCCCCGATGACGATGCGCCGGAACTGGCTGTACTGGCCGATCACCCCCGGTTCCTCAATGGCTGCGGAAAGCCATGTCGCCCCGCCCATAACATGCTCTGTTCCGACAACGGCTCCGATCCGCTCCGCCGCGTCCACTCCGTTCTGAAAGGAGATAACGACCGTTTCCGGTCCGATCATGGGCAGTATCGCGCGGGATACTTCGTCGGTGTGATAGGTCTTGGTCGCGACCATCACCAGGTCGACCGGTCCGATGCCGGCGGGATCGTCCGTCGCAGTTACCGGATGGACGGTGAAATCGCCGAATACGCTCTTTATCTGCAGTCCCTTTTCCCGGATCGCCGTCAGGTGTTTGCCCCTGGCTATGAACGCAACCTGGTGCCCGGCTTTTGCCAGAAGGGAACCATAGTAGCCGCCTACTCCGCCCGTACCCATTATCCCGATTTTCATCGAACTTCCTCCAGGTGAAATGGATCTAATGTGCCTGTTTGCACTTTAATCAATAAATACCCCCTTTACGCAAGCGGGTGCAAGTCCCTTAATGCACGGCGGCGCCATATGTCCCCGCCCGGCGGTTCGGCGGCCGGGGCCTCTGAAATTTTTTGAACACAGTAGAACAATAGGGGAAAGTGTGTAGCAAATTGAGGAATATTTTATATATGTAAACTATGATTACTATGAAAAATGATGGATAATCAATGGAAACTGCAAGTACTTTTGGGGATGTCATTATAGATATTTGGCATTGACATTGTATTTAGAACTGATTCACCTTTAATGGGTTGATTGGGCAAATCCATGATATTATATTTCGCTAGCCGATCGAACAATCCAACAGCAAATGGGAAGGATGCCATATGAATCAACAGCTTGGAGTTTCAAAAGAAATGCTAAATATTCAAAAGGCAATTTTTGACGGTTTCATGGGCGGTATGATAGTTTTCTGGGGACAGACGGAAACGATGATTGACAATGTCTGGGGACAGTCCCCATGGATGCAGGATGGATACAAAAGTATAATCAAGCAATGGGTGGACAGCAATAAAAAAGGCTGCGAAGAGATCAAGAACATGGTGGACCAGGCATATGCAAATTGGGACGCCTATTTCAGCAGCACCCAGATGTTCGACAACCTGTTCAATCTGCTTCCTGTAAAGCCGCTCTTCGGCGGCCTGCGTCTCTAAGCTGAACGCATATTTGCGTGCCGGGCCGCTGCCCGCCGGGGGGGCGGGCTGCAGAACCGGATCAGGCGGGTCGTCGCCTTGCGGGTCTTTTCAATCATCCCGATATTTTTGGACGCCCGGCGAGCCGAACCCCGCTTGCCATCGCGTACTCATTTGCATTCAAATCGGGATCATGTACAGCGAAGCGTCATTCCGGCGAACGAGACTGTGTCATAATCCAAACAACGAGGAAAAATGCAAGCAGAAGTGGGAATAAAGCCTGGCTCCCGGTCTTCGAGACTGTGTCACAATCGATGGTGGTTTTGGAGTTCCCCACTCTCGCAGTCA
>JAEZXS010000152.1 GCA_023442755.1 Pseudomonadota bacterium
GGTTTAGCTATACCAATGTGCGTCCCACGGGTATTCCGAATCAGACCATTACGAACAGGGTGGTGCAGAATCATACAAGGTACAGCCAGATTTCGGCGAAATTCAACGGAAGAACCGTTCAGCAGCAGGCCGCAAGTGCGAGGATGGCCTCTGCGACCAGGACCGGCGGTGTCTCCGCTCCCAGGGCGACGAGCAGGTTTTCTTCCGGCGGCGGTGCTCAGCCCCGCGCATTGAACCAGAGCCCGAGGGCCGTGCAGGCTTCTCAGCACGGATCGGTTTCAGCCGACCCGAACCAGCGCGGAAGTGGTCGTGCATCCATGCAGTCGGGAGGCCGCAACGACATGCGGTCAGGCAACAGCACGTCCAAAATGACCGGGCGCAGCCGTGCATCGATGCAGTCCGGGGGGCGCAGCGATATGCGATCCGGAAACAGCACGTCCAAAATGACCGGGCGCGATCGTGCATCCATGCAGTCGGGGGGCCGCAGCGATATGCGGTCCGGAAAGAGCACGTCCAAAATGACCGGGCGCGACCGTGCATCCATGCAGTCGGGAGGCCGAAGCGACATGCGGTCGAGCGGCCGTTCTTCCATGCAGTCCGGCAGCAGGCAGGGTATGAGCGGGTCGTCCATGCAGTCCCGATCTTCGAGATCCTCCAGGTCCGATTCGAGCGGCTTCAGCCGCGGGCAGATGGGTTCCCGCGGTGGGAGCGGCTTCGAGAGGTCCTCGGGTAGAAGCCGGTCCGGAGGCGCTCAGTTCGGCGCGAGTCCCATGAACCGCGGCGGCGGTTCGGGCGGCGGGTTCCAAGGCCGTTCCGGCGCTCCCGGTGGTGGCGGAGGACGCCAGGGAGGCGGATTCGGCGGTGGCCGTTCCGGCGGAGGTCATGGCGGGGGTGCGTCCGGCGGAGGTCGTGGCGGCAGCCATGGCGGGCATGAAGGAGGCGGGCGGTAATATGGCCCGAAAGTAGAAATAAATAAGAAGGGCGGAATCGGTCATCTCCGGTTCCGCCCTTCCTGTCTGCACCGGAAAACCCATTGGACGATCGGGGCCGTACGCCGATGATGCCGGACGGGGTATTGACCCCGATACGGATTTGGGTTTCAATGTCTCCTTGCATACCGGTTTCACCGTAGAGGAGATGTACATGATCAAGCTGCGCGTCATAGAGGGCGGGAAAGAACGTAGAGGCGTCGTTTCCGAAACGAAGCTCTTCAGCGCTTATTCTCTGATCGATAATTTCCGGGGATACGACTGTGTTCGCCTCAACTGGGTCTATCTGGGAAGAAAATTCCCCGTCGGGCGCTTCGAGAAACTCATCGACGGCTACAAACAAATAGACGAGAGAATGCGGTCCTACTTCGAAGAATACGTCAACGAACTCTTTACGGGAGAAGAAGTCGAGAAACTCAGGGGCTTCGTAAGCACAGCCGTCGGCGTGGATGTGCACGCCGTGGAACAGGAGCTTCCTATCTCCTGCATCTTTGTCCCCATGCCCTACCGAAACCTAAAAGCAGGCGGTCCGCGTGGATTTTTCGATCCGGCCGTCCCGGAAGGGTCGAAGATGCCTTTCAGGACCTGCGGTTACTATGACCTGAGCAAATGCCCTCCAAGCGTTTCCATGAGCCCGGATACCCTCGAAAATGGAATAGCTTTTCTAAAAGATGCTCTGGACAGGCTGGGGATCGACGCAAGGGCATGCCGGTGCTCGCTTCGGGAAGTGATCGAAAATTCCTATGACGAATCCGGGTTCTTCGTTGACAAGGGCAAAAACCGCGATGAGCGCATGCAGGAACGGTCCGATTTTTTCAAGCTGGACTCCAATCCTCCCAAAAATCCGTAGCGCGATGGCGTACGAAATAGCAAGAACTTCAAAGGAAAGAAGCGGCTGAAAATGCCGCTTTTTTTATTTTACTCCGGATTCTGAACGGTTTTACCCCGTTTACCCCATTTTGTGTGACTGCTCTTTTTATTAAGTTTCCATCCCAGCCTGGGCTTATCAGTGTCTTTTCTGAAATCGGAAACAAGGAGGAATCTTCATGGCACAACAGAAGCCGAAATCACAGGCCCGTATGAAACTCAACATGGCGAAAAAAGAAGAACTCATGCGTGCCGGAATCGACGAGTCGATTGCGCAGAAAGTGATCGACTACCGGAACCAGAATGGTCCTTTCCGCAGTTGGCAGGACCTGGGCAATATTCCGGGACTCGGCGGCGACGTGATGAAGACGTTGAAGCAAAGAACCGAGATCTAGAATCTCTTTCGCCGGCAAGCAAGGGCCGGAATCCTGCATGGGGTTCCGGCCCGATTCATTTCCGCCCGCCGTTTTCCGCCTCGGCCGTCCCTCCCGGTTGTTCCCATCCGCCCCCCAGGGCTTTGTAGAGCGCTATGATGTACGTGGTGAGGTTGTTCGTTGACTGCGCCAGGGCATCTTCCGACAGGAACTGTGCGCGCTGAGCGCTCGCTACGTTGAGAAAATCCGTTTTCCCGGCCAGGTAGAGCGTCATGGCCAGTCGCACTGCATTGTGGTTGTTGCGCACGGCTTCGGCCAGGAGCCTGTTGTGCTGCAGTTCTTTCTCATAGGAGACCAGGGCCGTTTCGACGTCCTTGAGGGCGGTGAGGATAGCCTTCTCGTACGTGAGGAGGGCCTGTTCCTGCAAGGCGTTCTGTACCTCTATATTCCAGCGGATGCGGCCGGCGTCGAAGATGGGCCAGGTAGCAGAAGGCCCCCACGACCAGGACCGGCCGGTCCAGTTTCCAAGGCTGGATATGTCGTTTCCGGAAAATCCGAAACTGCCGGTAAGTGAAAACCTGGGAAAGAGGTCCGCCGTTGCAACTCCGATACGGGCGGTTGCCGCATGCACCTGGGCCTCCGCCCTTCGGATGTCCGGGCGGCGGCGCAGCAGGTCGGAGGGCAGTCCGGCGGGGATTGCCGGAGGAGTGGGGGGGATGGGCTTTTCCGAGCCGAGTTCCTCCCGGAGGGCGGACGGTTCCTTGCCGAGCAGCAGGCTGAGGGTATATATGGAACTTCGCGCCGCGGCTTCCAGCACGGGGATCTGCGATTCGGTAGCGGCGGCCTGCGCCTGGGCATTTGCGACATCGAGCGCTCCGACATAGCCGGCCTCGTGCCTCTTTCGCGTTATCTCCGCCGTACGCTGCTGGGCGGCGAGATTGTTTTGCGCAATGCGGACCTGGAGCTGGTACATCCTGAGCCTGGCATAATTGGTTCCGACGTCCGAAACGAGGGTTACCAGCACGTCGCGCCGGTCCTCCAGCGCGGCCTGGAGATCAGCCCCGGATGCTTCGATATTGCGGCGGGCGCCGCCGAAAAAATCCAGTTCCCAGGAGGCATCCAGGCCCACCTGGAAAAAGTTGCCGACAAACCCGCTCGAACCCGTTCCCTGCCTTTCGCCAAATCCGCCGCTCCCGCCCCCGGTCCCGCTTCTCTGGTACTGGCTGCTCGCGTCCACTTCAGGCCACAGCGCCGCCCCGGCTACGCCTTTGGCCGCTCTTGCCTGCCGAATCCGGGCTTCCGCCTGTCTCAGATCGAGATTGGAGCGCAGGGCCCGATCTACAAGGGACGCCAGGATGGGATCTTCGAAATTATTCCACCATGCGGCAAGGTCGCCCTGTTCCGTTGTTACGACGGTTTGCCCGGCCGAGGAGGGGGCGCTCAATCCATGCCACTCGGAAGGCACTTTGGCTTCCGGTTTATGGAAATCGGGGCCGACTGCGCATCCCGCAAGGGCGAGCAGGCAACTTCCCAGGATGCAGATTGACAGGATTGTATGTGCCTCCACACGGAGTTTACCGCGATGCAATCTTTTTGCCTCCGTTCTGTAAGAGTCGGAATACAAGGGGGCTTTCATCCCGGTATCGGTCCTGGGATGCGGCGCCGCGAGCAGTTACCTGCGCCCCTGCCTCCCGAACATTTTGGGAGCAAACGGACTGGCGGTCGACTGCGAATCCCCGTTCTCTTTCCGGACCTCCCCCACAACCACCTGGGCGCCTTCCTCGATGCCTGTCCCCTGTACTTCGGTCATGGCCCCGTCGGTAATCCCCACACTCACTAGGGTCGCTTTCACCAGGTCCCCTTCCGGCAGCCACAGGTTGCCGCGCACGAAGCCATCCTTGCCGGATTCGGCACCCTGGGGCCGGCCTTTTCCTTCCGGGCCTCTGCGGGCTTCGGAGACGGTCTGGTCCGGCTGGGGCGTATATCGCAGGGCGGCATTGGGCACCAGGAGAACGTTTTTGCGAGTGTCCAGCATGAACTTCACGTTGGCGGTCAGGTAGGGGAGCAGTCTCCCGTCTGAATTGTCGGTGACGACCTCGACGGTGTAGTTGACCACGTTCTGTGTCATTGCGGCATTGAGCCGCACTTTGCCCACCTCGCCATGGAAGAGGTGCCCGGGGTATGCGTCCACCGTGAAAGTCACCGGCTGACCCGGGTGGATGCTGCCGACGTCGGCTTCGTTCACCGAAACCCAGACCTCCATAC
>JAEZXS010000189.1 GCA_023442755.1 Pseudomonadota bacterium
GTTCAGCCCGGAGATGCTCCTGAAGAGCTGGACGAAATCGCTGTCAGGAGCAACCCCGCACCTGTGCAGACCGGTATCGATCTCAAGGAGAACATCCAGCCTCAAGTTATGCCCGGCAAAGTGCGACGAGATCGCGGCCGCTCCCTCGTACGAGTCGACGGCGCACGTGATCCTGGCCTTTTGCGAGAGGTCGGCCAGTTTTGTAATTTTAAGCGGTCCTACTATTTCATTGGCGATTTGAATGTCCGTGATCCCCCTCCGGACCATGACTTCCGCCTCGGACAGCTTTGCCACCGCGATTCCGACGGCGCCGGTGTCGAGTTGCAGCCTGGCTATCTCGGGCATCTTATGCGTTTTCGCGTGCGGTCTCAATTTTACCCGGTGCGTATCCGCGAACGACTGCATTCGGAAGATATTGGCTTCCAGAATGCTTTGTTCGATGATTACGGCAGGAGTGTCCAGTTCGCATATTTGCATCGTTTGTCGCTTCCCATGTCAGATGGAGATAGGCTTTAAACTCATGGACTTCGAAGAGTACCGCAAACCATGTAGCCAGTCAGCAGATAAATGAAACAGTAGGGGATGGCGCCCGCGGCGCCATCCCCTGGATAGTGACATGCTTTGAGTCTTCAATCAGTACCTGAAAATCGCCGATACCTCGGTGGCGCCGGGCATCTTTCCGGCATTCAGGGCAAAGACCATCCCGCCGTTGAGAAAGGTCTGCGCCGCAGCAAGGTCGAGCAGGTCTTCATCGCCCCTGGCGGGACTTTCATGTTCTTCGATGGCGCCCGACGGCAAATCGAATTTCCCCCATTTCTGAATTCCCGTATCGACAAGCAGGGTGTCGACCCGTCCCGCAAAAGCGCCGGGCAGGATTTCGTCAAGTTTGTCCGAGGACAGGTTATTACCCGTCAGGTCCAGGTAGCGCTGAACCGCGCCGTCCTGGGCTCCCTGAAAATAGGGGCGCACCAGCCTGAGCGCACGGGCGTGAAGCTCTTTGGCTTCGAGTCCGTCCGGATTGCCTTCCAGCGGTTCGACTATCACGTTCTGGTAGATCCCCGAATCCTTGAAGATCGGGAAAAGATATTCGACGCCGGCAAAAATCAGCGGAGCTTTTTCTTCCTTGAGATAAGGGTGCAGAGCATCCTTCAGCTTCTTGAAATAGTTGTAGAGGTACTCCTTGTCCTTTTCGACCCCTCCCCCGTGGCCGTGCAGCATGGGCATGTCCTTCATGGTCGAAGCCTGGGCCATGGACCGGAATAGGAGACGGGACTCGGTTTCATCGTATCCGAGCGCCTCGCTCATGCTCTTGGGGACCCCTTTGAGTTCGATTTCAATCACCCCGAATTCTGTTGCCTGGAGCAGGCGGACCGATTTGCGGCTTATAGCCAGGATATAGAAGCGATTGCCGGCGTTGAGCATCGGAATGAGCGGCTTGAGATGAAATCGGTTGCCCACGGCCAGAAGCTCCTGGAAATGAATCGGGACGCGATAAAACCGGAACAGGTCGGTGGAAACGAAAATGCTCAACCCATCCGCCTGGTGGCGGGTAAAGAAGCCATTCTGCACGAGGCCGTAAGCAGGTCCGAGAAGCTCTTTCGCGTTTATGGAGCGCATCCCCTGGTTTATCAGCTCTTTTTCGGCCCTGCGAAGCAGGTTGTCCAAACGGATGGGGTCCTGTTCGATCTCTCTTCCCGCTCGGTGCGTGGGGAGGAAGATCGAGACGCAGTAATCGTCCCTCTTCTGCATGAGTTCCCTGATCTCATCCTTGAAGATCAAATCCATATCGGCTCCTTTCTGGCAGGATAATCTACGATGTTATCTATATTGGATGTCTATCTTTTCAAGGTAAGCATTTTCGGAAAAGAGAGGTAAGCCGCAGCGTATTAATGGTCAAATAGTAGGAACGGGCCATAGCCGAACATAGAGGCGAAAAGTAAATCGGCTGAAAAACACTGGCGCCTCGTTTTGCCCGGAGCAATCAATTCATGCGCCCCGTAATTCGTTTCGGGAAAGATGTTTCTGTGGGAGCGGCTTCCAGCCGCGATGATTCAACTGCCGGAGGGAACAAGCCAAAAGAAGACATGGTGGCTGGGCGCGGGAGAAACTATCGCCGGACCAAAGACATCGAAGCTGCAGGTCTCTCCCACGACTATTTTTGGAGATGGCGGCGTGATGCTAATCCTGTCCCTTTTTCAGCAATGCTGCCGCTTCCTCGTCGATAAGCCATTCCAGGGCGTTCTCGTCCGCCGGACGGACAAGCTGGGCCGGAAGGCGCATGGGGTCGGGCGGGCACTCCAGCACATCCCGCAATACCCTGGCCTTGGATGAGCCGGACACAAGGAAGACCACCCTGGCGGCATTGTTGATAACCGGAAGGGTCAGGGTCACACGGTCCATGTCGACTCCCGGCTCATGCACCCCAAATACCCATCTTTCCTTTTCCAGCAGGGCGGCGCTGTTTGGAAAAAGAGAGGCGAAGTGAGCGTTTTTCCCCATTCCCAGAAAGATCAGGTCGAAGCGGGGCAGCTTGCAGTCGAAGTGATCGGCGAGCAGCTTTTCGTACATCCTTGCTGCAAGCCGGGGAGAGCTGGAGCAGACGATCGGGTGGACCTGGGCGGGAGGGATGGGCACATGGTCCAGAAGCGATCGTCTTGTCATCCGGGCGTTATTCTGAGGATCGTTCGGCGGCACACAGCGCTCATCGCCCCAGAACGCGTGCACGCGTTCCCAGGGAACCCGGTCCCAAAAGGGAGTCTGGGCCAGCATTTCATAGGCTCGTTTCGGGGTGCTCCCGCCCGAAAAGGCTATGTTGAACCGAGACCGCGCTTCGATCGCCCGTTCCGACTCCTGGACAAAAATCTCGGCCGCCGCACTGCTCAAGGACTCGATATCCGGAAAAATGCGTATCATGAAATGGTTTCCTCCGCCGGGTGGCATGTGGTGACGTTTTCTTCGCAGTGAAACAGGGTGGGCGTGACCCAGTTGTTGCCGTCCCGGGCGGTCAGGATTTCGGCGCTTTCCGGCCCCCAGCTTCCCGCGGCGTAGTTGGGAAAATCGGTCGGCCGAATCGAATCCCACATCTTGAGGACCGGACCGATTATTTCCCATGCGGCCTCGGTCTGGTCCGCCCGCATGAAAAGGGTGCAGTCCCCGATCATGATATCGAGCAGCAAGGTCTCGTACGCTTCCGGCGACACCGTCCGGAACGCTTCGTGGTAGTAAAACCGCATCAGAACGGGGGCAAGATAAAACCCGGCGCCGGGGCGTTTCACCTCGAAGCGCAGAAGTATGCCCTCGACCGGCTGGATGGCGAGAAGCAGCCGGTTGGGCCGCGAATCGAAAAGCGCCCGCCGGGGCAAAGTCTGCTTGGGGACGGGGCGAAACTGGATGCACACCTCCGAAACCCTCGCCGGCAGCCGCTTCCCGGTGCGGAGGTAAAACGGCACGTCCTGCCACCGCCAATTGTCGATATAGAGCTTCAGGGCCGCGAAAGTGTCGGTTGCCGAGCGGGGATCGACTCCGGGTTCTTTGTGGTAAGCCGGAACCTGTTCTCCCTCGATCCAGCCGGCTCCGTACTGGCCGCGCGCGGCAAACTGGTGCACCTGGTCGGGAGGGATGGGACGGATAGCGTGGAGCACGTCCACCTTCTTGTTTCGGATTTCGTTATAGTCGGATGATCCCGGGGCTTCCATGGCAATGAGGCAAAGTACCTGCATGAGGTGGCTCTGTATCATGTCGCGAAGCGCTCCCGCCTTATCGTAATACCCGCCCCGATGTCCCACCCCGACCTGTTCCGCAACCGTGATCTGGACCTGTTCGATATACTGCC
>JAEZXS010000197.1 GCA_023442755.1 Pseudomonadota bacterium
TCACGAGTAAAATACTACCGCTCCAAGTCTCCCAGGCCCAGTCAACCAAGGGTCACGAAGAGACCTCCAAACAGGTGGTGCGAAGAAAGAAGGGGCAAGCTCGCCAATGCTTAAGTCAACAACATTGGCCCCCCGGCCCCGCCGGCTTTCCGAACCTGCTCTGCGGGCCCTATTAAGCCGCCTGGGTTTCGGGTTCTTCCGACAACTTCATCGGCCCAAGCTCGTCCTCTTCCTCCCGGCTCAACTCCATTCCGGTGTGACGCGGCCATGCGGGCGGCAGTCTATCCACCCATATGTCGCCCCCTCCGCCGATGACGTCGGCGTAGTCATCGATGCCGAGGTCGCTCATCCAAAGAGGCCTTTTTTTCCGCCTCAGTTCGGTAATATTCAGTTCCTGGATACTCATCTCCATTTTGCTGCCTCCAAATAT
Organism: Pseudomonadota bacterium; assembly: GCA_023442755.1. GTDB lineage: Bacteria > Desulfobacterota > Syntrophobacteria > Syntrophobacterales > Syntrophobacteraceae > SbD1. Next base: position 431 of record JAEZXS010000197.1, read on the forward strand.
CTTAGATACCAGCATCAGCATGGTGCGATATTGTTTGTTCATTGATAGGAAATATCATGCTTCCCTCAAGATAAGCACCGGCAAATGCCTGTCAAACTGCCCTGGTGGTCGGCTGGAGGCTATGCAACATATGCCGTTCGGCAAACGCCACGCCGGCAGGATTGAAGGAATGGTGAAACCATTTCGCTCGAATCGCAATGTGCTGCATGCACAACAAGACATGCAATGCCTATGGGGAAAACAACTTCATATTGGGGCTCCTGGAACATCAATGGGCTCGATGTTCCAGGGGCGGTCCTGCTGTCATTTGCCGGGGCCGCCTATTACGATCCTTCCTTTCATGCCCAGTGAAGAATGGAAGCGCTTGTTGCAGTAGATCCGGTATGTACCGGTTTCCGGCAATTCGATGTTGGAGATGGTGGTCTGGCCGGGACGGATGTCCACGCTCTTCACGACTTTGCCGTGCGGATCCGTGATCGTCAGGTTGTGCTCCGAACCCGACGAGGTATTGTGGACCTGCAGGATGAAGGGCCCCGGCTCGTTTGCCCGGATATCGTTCGGCTTGAACTTGTAGTTGCTCGCATCGATTGAAATCAGTCGGTTCCCGCTTGCGGTGGGGTTGATGACCGTGGGGCCGGACCGGCCGGCGCAGCCGCCGGCGATCAGCATCAACGCGAGTATCAAAATGCATCTGGTTCTCGAAAACGGATGCAGCATCTTGTTCTCCTCAGGTGCGTGGTTGGCGGGCAGATGCCCGACCATCCTTATAAACCATTCGCCGCATCCAGGTAAATCACGATCGTTTGCCCGTTATTGCCGAGGTGCTTACAATGCTATCCGCTGCACCGGATTGCATGTTAAAATAATAGATGAATCACGCTATTGGACGGTTTTCACAGGGCTTCATTTCCATACTAACTTGTTCAGGACACAGATGATGGAAAAAGGAATACGGGTAGTCGACCTTTTCGCAAAGGATCGGGAATATGTCGGGAAGAGCGTGCGCGTGCAGGGTTGGGTGCGTACCAGGAGGGACTCCAAGGCCGGGATCAGCTTCATCGAATTGAACGACGGTTCCTGCCTGAAAAGCCTGCAGGTAGTGGCCGCGCTCGACCGCCCGGAATTCCGGGACGTGCTGGAGCGGATCACCACGGGGAGCGCCGTACTGGTTGAAGGCTCCGTTCTGGAGTCCCCGGGCAAGGGGCAGTCCATCGAAGTGCAGGCGGAAAACATCCGCCTCTACGGTTGGGCAGACCCGGCAACCTATCCGCTGCAGAAAAAACGGCATTCTTTCGAGTTTTTGCGCCAGATAGCCCACCTCCGGCCGCGAACCAACACGATCGGCGCCGTCAGCAGGGTGCGAAACCGCCTGGGCTATGCAGTCCACCAGTTTTTCCAGGAGCGCGGGTTCCAGTATGTACAGACCCCGATCATTACGGCGAGCGATTGTGAAGGGGCGGGCGAAATATTCAGGGTAACGACCCTCGACCCCCTGCATCTCGATGTTGCCGCGGGTGACGATCCATATCGCAACGACTTCTTTTCCCGGCCGGCATACCTGACCGTCAGCGGGCAGCTCCAGGCCGAAATATTCGCGATGGCGCTCGGCAGGGTCTACACGTTCGGACCGACGTTCCGGGCGGAGAATTCCAATACCAGCAGGCACCTGGCCGAGTTCTGGATGATCGAGCCCGAGATGGCCTTCTTCGACCTCGAAGACGACCTGGAGCTTGCGCAGGCGTGCATCAAACAGCTTGCCGGGGTGATGCTCGACGAGTGCGCGGAAGACCTGGACTTCTTTACGAAATTCATCGAACCGGAGCTGAGAGGCCGCCTGGAAACGGTAGCGAAATCCCCCTTCGAGGTGATTACCTATACCGAAGCCGTTGACCTGCTCGTGAAATCGGGCCAGCACTTCGAATATCCCGTTGAGTGGGGCATAGACCTTCAAGCCGAGCACGAGCGGTATATCACCGAAAAGGTCTTTGGCAAACCGGTCGGCATCATCAACTTTCCGCGTTCGCTCAAGCCCTTCTATATGCGCGTCAACGAAGACGAAAAGACCGTGGCGGCAATGGACATCCTGGTGCCCGGAACCGGCGAGATCATCGGCGGGTCGCAGAGGGAAGAGCGTCTTGACATGCTGCTCGAACAGATGAAGCTCAAGGGGATTTCCGCCGAGGACTACCGCTGGTACGTGGAACTGAGGGAATTCGGGTCGGCCCCGCATTCGGGCTTCGGGATGGGATTCGAGCGCCTGATCCAGTTCGTGACCGGACTTCCCAACATTCGTGAGGTCATCCCGTTCCCGAGAACCCCGGGGCACGCGGAGTTTTAGCCGACGACATGGGTTCCGAGCAGGTGGTTATTTTGTTACGCGCGGTACGGGGTTTTCTCACATATCAGCCTGGATAGGACCTGTACACAAGATGGACCCCGATAAGAGTGAGCAGGAAGACGAAAACCTCTTTAAGATGTCTTTCATCGATTCTGGTAACCAACAGAGGGCCGATCTGGCCGCCGATAAGAACCCCCGGGACGGCCCACAGCATTACGTTGAGGTTGGGCTTGCTCGCCATCAGGCAGTGCGCCGCCGCACCTAATATTGACATGCCGCAGGTAATCAGGACGCACGTCGCCACCGAATTGCTCATCTTGAGATGCATCTTCCTTTGCATCACGGGCACCAGCCACTCGCCGATATTGATGGTGAGCATCCCGCACATCACTGCCATGATGCCGGCGATCCAGGAATGCCTGCAGGCATTTCTGAACTCGACGCGGTCATTGCCGTCGTGACCGTATTTGTGATTGGCGCAGACGAATAAAAGGGCTGTTCCGAGAGAAATCAAACCAATGAAGAGTCCGATGTGGGTGAGAGTCAGACTGTGGCCGATGTAAGCACCCAACGCCAGGCCGGGCAGCCCAATCGTGAGAAGGAGCAATGCCAGCCGAACATCGGCCTTCTTGTTGCGAACAAATGCAAAGCTGCCGGAAGCAGTGCCTGCGATCTGGATAAGCAATGACGTCAACAGAGCGGTGGCCGGTTCAATTTTTAGAGCCATCAGCAGGAAAGGCATCCATAGAATGCCACCGCCGAAACCGACGATTGTGACAATCATGGCGATGCAGATGCCTGCTGGAAAAGCCAGCCAGAGAGGAGCCATTTCGTTATCTTCCCATACCGTAGAATTTGCAGTGGAGAATGATATTATTCATCAGTCTGGTTTTGGAATTCAGAAGATGCATTTTATGCTGAAGGTCTTCCGCCTTTTCTTCAAATGCTTCCTGCGAACTCAACACATCTGAAATCTCGGCTGTGAACTGGTCAACCGTAGCGCACATATCCTTCGAAAGTAAAAGCATCTCCTGCAGGTTGCTCGTCAGTTCGTTGACAGTACCGCCCATCTCAGCCAGTTCGTTTTTTGTGCTAATACTTACTGTCCGGCTCAGATCGCCGGCGGCTATCAATTTCGAAGCATCTATCATGTGCTGAAGGGGTTCGGTAATGTTTTTGATGAACATCGTAAGGAGAATCAAAACCACAACAAGCAAGAGAACGAGCATCAGGACAGTTTTGTTCCTGAGTGCTTGAATCGGCTTGAAAGCCGCATCAGTCTGCATCTCGCCTTTTGAGAGTTTCTCGAAATTCTGAGTCAATTCGGAGCGCAGCTCTTTGCTGTGTACGTCAAAGATGAATTCCCCCGCAAGCAGAAAAGAAGCGAAACTGATCATCAAAAAGTAGACGATCATCGTTCTTTGCAAGCTGCCCTTGTATGCGATCTGCATCGTTGAGTCCCCAAAATCATCGAGAGTGTTTCGACTGTTTCCGATAGATGATAGACAAAATAGGACGAAACTGCCCGCCTCGACTCCTATCGGTCCGGCAGAGGAATTTCATAAGCATAAAACGCGATCGAGGATGGGGGGTTCTACCATGGCAATCACATGCACCGGTTTGCACGCTTTCTGCTCGTCCTCCCATTTAACCTGTGGAAAACTTTAGCTTTCCACTTTCCACATGCATCGAAAAGGCATAACTTAAATATCCGGAGCGAGCCGGTCTTCAGAGGGAGCGCCGGGAGGTGTAGCTATGAAATTATTTAAGGATCGATTTGAAGCCGGGCGTATGCTCGCAAGGGAATTGATGCATTATGCCGACCGCGATGACGTGGTTGTTCTGGCGCTGCCGCGGGGCGGAGTACCCGTTGCCTTCGAAGTTGCGAAAGTTCTGAACGCTCCGCTGGATGTTTTTCTTGTCCGCAAGCTGGGCCTGCCGGGGAGGGAGGAACTTGCCATGGGGGCCATTGCATCGGGAGGCGTACGTGTACTGAATGAGGAAGTGGTGGGATGGTACAAGGTTAATGAAAAGGTCATAGACTCCGTTGCGCAAAGGGAACAGCGGGAGTTGGAGCGGCGGGAGAGAGCATATCGCGGCAATCGCGCCATGCCGCTGCTCCGGAACAGGACCGCTATTTTGGTGGACGACGGCCTTGCCACAGGGACGACTATGCGGGCCGCGGTCAGCGCCCTTCGGAAATACAATCCCGCGCGTATCGTGATAGCGGTTCCGACCGCACCGCAGGAGACATGCCGGGAATTCCGGGAAGTAGTGGACAGCATAGTATGCGCGACCACTCCTCAGCCGTTTTGGGCAATCGGGGCCTGGTACGAGGATTTCAGCCAGACGACCGACGAGGAAGTGCGGGATCTCCTGGATAAATTTGCCCAAAAGCTCTCCGCATAAATGTTTATGGAAATGATACGGTAGGGAGCCATCGCGGGAAGATCCAAAGCCAGTGCGAAAGAAGTCAAAACAGGCGCCCATGCGGCTACTCGATAGGGTTGTCCGAGCTTAAATGATGCTCGGCCATGGTTTACTCGAACCCCCAAGTAGTTATGTTAAAAAGAAGAGTTTCAAAAAAACAAAACAGAGGTGCCTACAATGACAGAGCAAGAAAACAAAGAACTGGTTCAACAGTTCTACGACGAGTTATTCAACCAGAAGAACCTGGCAATAGTGGACGATTGCCTTCCCGATAACTATGTCTGCCACGAAAACATGGGGGGCGGCCGCAAAGAGATTCAACGAAACCCTGAAGGCGTCAAGCAAATGGTCCGAATGCTCTGTTCGGCCTTTCCCGACCAGAAGACCACAATCGATGAGATCAGCGTCAAAGAAGATCGGGTTGCGACCCGTTGGACAATCCGAGGGACTCAGTACGGCGACTTCATGGGGATCGCTCCGACTCGCAGGCAGATCGCGATAAGCGGGACTTGCCTGGACAGGGTAATAGACGGAAAAATCGTAGAATCCTGGGTAAATTGGGATGTCAATGACCTCTTGAGACAACTGGAAGTGGAGGAGTGGAAAATTGCAGCATGAGAGAAGAGCCCGTCCATAGACGCGGCGATTCCCAAAAAGGGCCAAGGAATTGGCCCTGCCGATGGAACTATTCTGCATGCGCAGTTAACCGCTCCGTTGAATCTTTGCGTGGTATCCCCCTTGAGGATCGTCATCGGTTCTGCATCTGCGAGGGTCCCATGAGCTGCCGCTGGTGATCCGCCACCCATAAGGAACCACCTGTCCTCCGCAGATATCCATTCGTGAACCGGCCGGCCGGCCGACAAAGCGTTCAATGACAATCTTATTGAATGCGCCGGGCGAGTTGGGACAGTTAAAGGGATCGGACTTGTAATCCACAATCAGGAAGCCATTTGGAATCTGGGCTCCCAAACAGATTTCTCTGCGCTCAGCGCTGCCCTGCAGGGTCCCGATCCCTGCGGCAGGCGATTGCATCAGGAAAACCGCAACAACAGCACAAATCAAAAAGAGAAATATTTTCATAAGTTACCCTCGATTCTAGATTGACCGCACAACCGGTATAAATTCGGACCTTATATATTGCACTCACCGGGATCGCATGGAGCGGAGTATTCAAAATTGACAGCCTCTTCCCCAACACCTAATTCGAGAACCTGGGCGGACTTGCTGCCGTAGCGAAAGATGGTGACGCCTTTGAGTCCAAGTTCCCATGCTGCCTGATATATCCTCTCGATATCTTCGGGAGTCGCCTCTTCCGGCAGATTTATGGTTTTGGAAACGGAGTTGTCAACGCGGCGCTGAAAGGCCGCCTGGATCAGCAGGTGATGTTCGGGTGGTATCCCGAGAGCGGTGACAAAGAGTCGCACGATATCAGATGGAACTCCCTGGATTGAGTTCAGGTGTCCTTTTCGTAAAATTTGTTCTGAAAGCTCTTCGAGGACAAGGTTTTTGCTTCGGAGGTATTCGAGGAAAACGGGGCTGACCTCAACCTGTGTCTCGCCGCCGAGTATGTTGACCCTTCGGTATGCAAGCGCAAAAAGAGGCTCGATGCTCGAACTCGTATCGGCAATGATGCTGATGGTGCCTGTGGGAGCGATTGCCGTACGAGTGGAATTTCTCACCTTAATGTTTCCTGCTTCGTAGGAACTGCCCTTCCAGTAGGGGAAAGCGCCGCGCTCTTCCGCAAGCTGCAGTGAAGCTTTGAGCGCTTCTTCCGAGATGAACCGCTGGATCCTTTCGGCAAGCTCGACTGCATCGCCGGAGTCATATGG
>JAEZXS010000101.1 GCA_023442755.1 Pseudomonadota bacterium
CGCCGAGCCTTCATCGCAGACAGACCGGGGCGCGCATTGGATATTTTCAGGCTTTCCGCCCGACGTGGACATTTGAGACAGTTTGAGGGGAGCTCCAATTCTCGAGTTCAAGAGCCGCGGGTCGCCCCCCGGCAGGCATCGAGACTATTATCGAGCCAGCCGGACGCCCGATCAAGTTCTTTTTCTCAAGACGTGACTTCTGATCCGGCGGTATGCCGCTCATGATAATAATTTGCGGGTTTCATTGAATGGCTCCCGGAAATGTCGTATTGTGATTTGCTATAATGGAATCAATCTGAGTTTTGAACGTAGCGGGAAAATCGCTATGATAGTAAAATCCCCCTGTTTAAAAGGGACCGCGCACGCTATTCTTTCCCTGGCCCAAAAACACGGGATAGCGTACACCCAAACGAAAGGCGACGCGTGGGCGCAAGAGGTTGCGCGTCTGGCGGATGATGACGTCAGGCTCGATGAAATCGAATTGCTTTTGATAGAGCTTCAAAGGGCGGGCCACCTCAGCCGTCCCGAAGCAAGGCGGCTTCAAGCAAGCTATCTGCGTGAAGCCAACTTATGATCTTTGCCCCCTTCAACGATTTTAAGTCACAACATTCCGACCCGGCCATCTCAGCAATTGCCGGCCTCCTATAGCGTTTCCCACTCATCCCTGCTGATTCCGGCTTGCTGAAGAATTCTTCGAAGAAGTCATAACCTATGTCAGCCTGATGCGGATTCGGTATACGTAAAGTGATGTCGCCTTTGATCATGAACTGATGCTTCCCGCCTGAAAAAGGACCCTCAAATCCAAGCGCATGCAGATACCTGATGAGTTCTTTCCTTTTGACGGGTCCGAATGGAGGCATCAGGCGACTTCTCTGATAAGAAGTTCAATCCCGTCCATCTTTGGCAACTTGAGATTCTTGTGAACCCGAAATAAAACCCATTCTTCGAGCACTTCCCGGAGTTCTTCGCGACAATCTTCAAGTGTCCCGGCATTGGCATAAACGCCCTTGCATTCGCGAATCTCTCCGTAGTAGCTGCCGTCATCCGGCAGGATCTCGTACCTGGCATGGCGTAGGGCCGCTTGAATATACTCCAGCAGCATCCGGAAACCTCCGTCCGGTTCGAAGTGGTTGTCTGATTTATCTAGGATATGTCCGAGTGAAACCTGCGTCAATCAAAATGCCGGCTACAGGTCGTTTCTACCCGCAGCGCTTTGTTTCCCTGCCGTTCATTCGCAGCTAAACGCATTCATTCCGGTGATGTCCCGCCCGATTGCGAGGGCATGGATATCCTCCGTCCCTTCGTAGGTGTTGACGGTCTCCAGGTTGAGCATGTGGCGGATGGCGGGGTAGCCGAGGCTTATCCCGTTTGCGCCCAAGATATCCCGCGCGGTCCTGGCGATCTTGAGCGCCTCGGAGCTGTTGTTCATCTTGGCCATGGAGATATGCGTATGGCGCGCCCTGCCCTCGTCCTTGAGTCTTCCGAGCCGGATGCAGAGAAGCTGCGCCTTGGTGATTTCCGTGAGCATCCTGACGAGCTTGCGCTGGACGAGTTGAAAGGACGCTATCGGGGAAGCGAACTGGATTCGGGACCGCGCATACTTGAGCGCCGTCTCGTAGCAGGCCTCCGCTGCCCCCACCGCCCCCCACGCAATGCCGTAGCGCGCTTCGTTCAGGCACATAAGGGCGGACTTGAGGCCGTCCGTTCCCGGCAGCAGATTTTCTTCCGGAACGGAAACGTCCTCCAGCGTCAGGGCCGAAGTGACCGATGCGCGCAGGGAGAATTTTCTCGTTATGTCGTGTGCCGTGAAGCCGGGAGTCTCCTTTTCCACCAGGAAGCCGCGGATGAGGTCGTTTTCCGTTTTGGCCCATATAACCGCCACATCTGCGAGGCTCCCGTTCGTGATCCACATCTTTCGCCCGTTCAGTACATAGCGGTTCTCGCCTTTTACCGCGCGCGTGAGCATACCCTGGGGGTCGGAGCCGGCGTTCGGTTCGGTCAGCCCGAAACACCCTATCTTTTCGCCGCGCACCAGCGCCGGAAGCCAGCGTTCCTTCTGTTCCTCAGTGCCAAAGGTGTGGATCGGAAACATGACAAGCGCATTCATGACGGAAACGAACGAACGCAGACCGGAGTCTCCCCGCTCCAGTTCCCGGCAGATGAGGCCGAATTCAGTGTTGCTCCCCCCTCTTCCGCCGTATTCCTTCAACTTGAACCCGAACAGCCCCATTTGCGCCATTTCGGGAATCAGCTCCACCGGAAACACGCCCTGCTCGAAATAATCGGCCGCTTTGGGCAGGTATCTTTTTTCCACCCAGGCGCGCACTACGTCGCGGATGTGTCTTTCATCGGATGAGAGAAGGTCTTCACAGAGATAGTAGTCCGTATATGGCATGTCCATAAAAGTCCTCCCAACCGGCAAACCGTAAACGAATTCTGCGCAAAACCCGCCGGGCGGATACGTGTAAGCCCCGTGGAAATATTCCCCCGACACTGAAAATGGAGACGGCATCGGTGCAATTATAATGCGGGCTTTGTTGTCTGTCAGGGAGGCGCAGGACCAAAGGGAGCATATAACGAACCGGGGGAACATGGTTGACATGCGCCGGATGCTTGGCTATTTTGCCAAAAAGGAAAAATTATGGACCCCGATTCCTATTACCTGGAACTCCAGGCCAAAATCTTCAAAGCGCTCGGACACCCGAGCAGGCTCAAAATGGTTGAAGCCGTGTTTGGCGGCGAGCGATGCGTGTGCGAACTCCAGACCTTGGTGGGCTCCGACATCTCCACAGTATCCAAGCATCTGAATATACTCAAGGAAGCCGGAATTCTGCAGGATGAGCGAAGAGGCACTAATATCTTCTATTCCCTTCGGATGAAGTGCGTGGCGACCTTCCTCCACTGCGTCGAGGAATTCGTCGGCAAGAGGCTGGAGGACCAGATCAACATGCTCAGCCAGGCGCGGGCATGTTCGCGGAAGTAATCAAGGTTTCTATCCTGACCGACAGCGGTTTACAAAAACAGGAGTAACGAACGATGATCATCAAGGTGCTCGGCCCGGGCTGCAGAAAGTGCCACGAAACGGAGAAACTGGTCAAAGAAGTTGTCGACGAAACGGGATGCGACGCAAAAGTGGAGCACATCAACGACATTGCGGAGATCGCTAAGCACGGCGTCTTCACCACCCCTGCCGTCGTCATAGACGGCCACCTCAAGTGCGTCGGGAAGGTCCCGTCGAAAGCCGACATAAAATCCTGGCTGGAGAAATAAAATGCCAAAGGAAGCGGAGAGCAGAATTCGCGTGCTGTATCTATGCACCGGCAATTCGTGCAGGAGCCAGATGGCCGAGGCGTGGACACGCCGCCTGAAGTCGGACCGGATCGAAGCCTACTCGGCGGGAGTTGCCCCCAAGGGGGTCGATCCGCGGGCAGTCAGGGCCATGGCCGAAGCTGGGATCGACATCTCCGGCCAGGCGTCCAAAAGCATCGACACTCTCGGAAATCTCGAATTCGACTACGTCATTACACTCTGTGACAACGCCCGTGAGGCGTGCCCGTTTTTCCCGGCAAAGACCAGGGTCCTGCACGTGGGATTCGACGATCCTCCCCGGCTTGCCGAAGGCTCCCGGAGCGAAGAAGAGGCGATGGCGCACTACCGGCGGGTGCGGGACGAGATCGCGAAATTCGTTGAGACCCTTCCGGGTGCATTGGAACAAACGGACAAAACCGCAGGGAAATGACAGGGCTTTTTCCAGCCCTCTCGGTAATACGCAACGATCATGACCCGGGAAGGCGTCGTCGCACTGTTATTGTAGTCTGTCGAAAACACAATGGAGGGGGGCTCATGAGAAGAGCCGGTTTTCTTTTCGCCATCGCCATTTACGTTCTGGCCTTTACCTGTTCCCCGGCCTCGAGCCAGCCTTCAGAAGTTCCCGAGGTCCCTGCGAAAGACATGGTGACCATGGTGGATATCGGCGCAAGGGAATGTATCCCATGCAAAATGATGGCTCCGATCATGGAATCGCTCGAGAAGGAATACGCGGGCCGGGCAGCCATCATCTTCATCGATGTCTGGAAGAATCCGGGCCAGGGAAAAAAGTTCGGCATCCGCACGATACCGACCCAGATATTCTACGATAAATCCGGAAACGAAGTTTATCGTCACCAAGGATTCCTCGGCAAAGATGCCATCATAGCCCAACTGGAAGAATTGGGCGTAAAGTCCCTGATTCCGAAAGAAACGAAAAACTCGGATCGCTAGTACCCTGGAGTCGCCATTGGATCAGATCCTGTTGACGGTTAACGACTGGATGACGGCCGGGACATCGCTTGCCGCCCTGGGCTGTTTTTTGTGGGGCATGATCAGCGTGGCGCTAAGCCCGTGTCATATGGCCTCGATTCCTCTCATCGTGTCCTACGTGGCAGGCCAGGAGAAGGCTCTCGATGCGAAGCAGGCGGCCTGGTATGCGGTGGTTTTCACCGTCGGGCTGTTCATCACCATAGCAGCAGTGGGGATCGTCTGTTCGCTCCTCGGAAGGATGCTTGGGGAAATTGGCCCCTACTGGACCATCCTGGTAGGAGCCATCCTCATCTGGGTCGCCCTCGACATGATGGGCGTTTCCTGGTGTTCGATGTCCGGCGGCCTTCTAGCCCGCATAAGAATGAAAGGGCTGCCCGGGGCATTCGTGTTGGGACTGGGATACGGATTCCTTTCCGGGTCCTGTACCTTTGGGTTCATCGCCCCGATACTGGCCATCATTACTATCCAGCAAAAGATCCTGATTGGCGTTGTTTTTATTGTACTTTTCGGAATCGGACACTGTGTGCCCATTGCCATTGCGGGCAGTTCGACAGCCAAGGTGAAAAAGCTTCTGGAGAACAGTTCCTTTCACCAGGGAGGGCTGTGGTTCAGGAAGTGCGCCGGAGTGGCCATAGGACTGCTGGGGCTCTATTTCATCCTGCGCCCGTTTTTATCCGAATCCTAGGCAGCTCCGATGCCCATACAGCCTAAAATATGGGGAGAAGCGCTATGAAGCATGCGACGGCATACCTGGTCTTTTTTCTGGTTTTTTCCGCCACGGCCTGCTTTGCGGCCGAACAGGGCGGGAAGGTCGTCATTCACGGCTGTGATGGGACAGCCTGGGAAAGTTCAACCGAAACGGATGTCGAGGGTCGGGCACAGCTTCTGGGGACCTGGAAAGGGCAGGAAGCGAACAGCACCGAAGTGTGGACGGCCGTTTTCAAGGAGGACGACTCCTTCGAAATCACGGGGCAAGACGGTCGGGAATACAAAGGCTCGTATACCTGCAACGGCAACAAGGATCCCAAGCACCTGGACCTCTATCTGAAACAGTGCCATATTTCCGAATACGTCGCGCGCTCATGGGCAGCTATCTACAAGACAGACGGAGATACGCTGACCTATGCGGTGCAGGAACCCGGGGTCGAGTCCCGGCCGGCATCTTTTGGTCCGGGCAGCAGTGCCCGGGTTTTCACCTTCAAAAAGCAGGATTGAGCATCTTCTCCGGGGAAGGCAAAAACCCGGTCCCCGGATACCTCAATTCGGTTTCACCGCGCTTACCTTGATGCTGACAACCGACTCCGCTGCGTATTTCCCATCCTCCAATGGGAATGGCAGCATGGGATCCAACTGAACGGGATAAACGTCTTCGGCGACAACGGTTACATCCGCGAAACCTGCCGCGCTAATTGCGGAAAGGTATTCCCCCTTTATGCTCGCTCCGGCGATACAGCCGACGTAGGCTTCCACCGATTTCCTTATCGTTTCGGGCAAAGGCCGCAGCAAAACGAGATCGGATACCATGAGTCGCCCGCCCGGCCGTAGCACCCGGAAGGCTTCCCGGAAGACTCTCGCCTTGTCGGGCGCAAGATTGATGACGCAGTTCGAAATGATGACGTCCACCTCACTACTCGAAACCGGCAGGTTTTCGATCTCGCCGAGCCGGAACTCCACGTTTTCGAAACCGCCCTTCGAAACGTTCGCCACCGCTTTCTCGATCATCTCAGAGGTCATGTCCACCCCGATGACCTTGCCGGACGAACCCACCTTGGCGGCTGCCAGAAAGGCGTCGAAACCCGCTCCGGAACCGAGGTCGAGTACTGTATCGCCCGCCTTGAGCGAAGCGAGCGCCACCGGGTTTCCGCAGCCAAGCCCCAGGTTTGCCCCCTCGGGAACCGCCCTGAGATCTTTCTCGTCATAGCCGACTTTTCTGCTTACGTCCTCGGCGCTGGCGGGGCTTCCGCAGCAGGATTTCCGCGGCCCGCAGCAGCCGGTGTTCTGAAGGGCAACCTGCCCATAACGCGATTTTACGAGTTCTTTGATCCGCTCAGCTTTCATGGTCCTCTCCTCCCGGTCCGGTCCGGAAATGGAATTCATTCAGAGCTTATGCCCTTGAGCACGGGGCCGAGAAATTCCTTCACCCGCTCGGCCAACGCATCCGCCTTGATCAGAGTGAAGCAGCAAACCTCACCGTCCTTTTGCCAACTGATAAGAGCAAGCTTATCCCCCGCGCAAATTTTGGCCCTCTCTCGCAATTCCTTGGGCAGCACCATCTGCCCTCTTTCATCAACCGTCACGAGAGACTCCACCCTGCAGCAGTCTTCCTTCCCTGCAGGCATGCAGCAGGATTCGTTTTTCGCCTTCCCTGCCATTATTTATGTCCTTTCGTCATTATCAATTATTTCTGAATATTCAGTTTATTCTGATATATCCGGCAAATCATGTTCTGTCAATCCCAGATGGTATCGAAACCGAGAAAATTCATCGAAGTGTAACAAGGCTGTCACAATGGTGATTCTCTTCAGCTTTATATTGAGGCGACCGGGCATGGGAGCGAACTTGAGGATGGCGGGTGCGTCAACCGCCTGCGAGAGGGTGTAAACAGTGAAGAGGAAAGTACTGTTTATCTGCGTGCACAATGCTGATAGAAGCCAGATGGCGGAAGCTTTTCTCAATGAACTCGGCGCTGGTGCTTTTGAGGCATACAGCGCCGGACTTGAGCCGACATCGGTCAATCCCGTAGTGATCCGGGTGATGAAAGAATTGGGCTATGACCTGTCAGGGTACAACGCAAAAAGTGTTTTCGAGCTCTATAAGGCAGGCATGCTTTTCGACTATGTCATAACGGTTTGCAGGGAAGCCATCGAAAATAAATGTCCTATTTTCCCCGGCATAACAAAAAGGCTTGCCTGGGGTTTCGATGATCCGGGCGCATTGCGCGGGACGGATCGCGAACTTGAAGATACCAGAAGGATTCGGGACGAAATCAAGTCGAGGGTCGAATCCTGGATTCTTGAACAGAGTAAGGCCCACAGTCGGGAATAGCAGACAATCGGTTTCGCCATCCCGCCGCACCTTCCGTTTCCTCGAGAAGAGAATCGGCCGGCAAACATTCTGTAAAACAAAAAGCAGACCGCGAAGGTTACAAAATTGCGGGAAAAACAATGGACCCCGCCCACTTCGTGCCGGCTGGAACATTTTCGGGCGGAACCGGAAATCAATGCTGCAACGGATGAAACCGTCGATAATCGTCGAACGTCAAAATCACTTCATTTCACAATTTCTTTTCTTTTAAAAATATCTTGCATTTAATCTTGAAATAATCAGTCGAAAATTGTACTCAAAAAAAGTCGTCGAAACTTCCCTCATACCCCTAATTCCGAAGCCGAAATGAATTTTTCATCCAAGCTCCAGAGCATCTTCCATATTCACGACGGCCTTTGTGACGGTCTTTCGCATTTTTCCGGTCCCAGCCGCGCGGCGCTTGTTTACGTCGAGGAACCCGACGATCCCGTCCGCATCTACGATCCTCAGAAGCTGCTCGAAGGCTACGAGCCGATGCTCGAAAGGCTCTACCTGAGATCGGACAAGTGGCGCAAACACCTCCCGGACCTCAGGCACATGCGGCTTTTCGGACAAATCTTTCCGGAAAAGAATCTCGATATGGCCGGTTTGATCTCCTGGGGCGGAAGAACTCGATCGATTTTCTACCAGATGTGGTTCACCGAGCACCACCCGACGATGTGTTCGATCGGCCCCACCGAAAGGTGGCTCGAACACGCAGTGTGCCTGCTCGCGCACGATTACACCAACGAAGACTGGTTCTACACGCGAAATTCCCAGTACGTCCTTCGCGAATACGCCACCCATGCCGTTCGCGACTACATCCGCGACAAGCTCGACATGAAGTTCGGCCTCGACAGCCGCATGGAAGTCTATTCCGTCCTCGACGCGGTGCTCGGGATTTCCAAAACGCGAGAGGAAGGCGCCTGGCCGCGCGGGACCCTGGCGTTCATCGATCAGTCCATGATTCCGGAAACACCTTTCCTGGTGCGTTTTCCCCACCCGGAAAGGCTCAAACTTACCAACTTCAAGCACGCCAGAAAACTTCTGCTCGCAGTCGAGAATTCCCGGCACAGGCTGATATCGGACGGATGGCACATCATAGGCGTGGCGTGCGGCAATCTGCCCGACTGCCGCATAACCGCCGAATACCGCGGCGGCTACGGGTTCCTGCGATTTTCGGGCGAGCAGATCTGCAGCTTTTCCGACGGAAGTTTCCTGTCCTCCAATCGCAAACCCAACCTGGTGCAGCTCGAAGAACTCCTTCTGGAGCTGCCGAACGGGACCCAGCTTTACAAGGTTGCTTCCAGCATCGTTTCGAGGGCCGGCGAACAGCGGCACGGGGCAACGGTCGTGATCGATCTGAATGAAAATCCGATCGACATCTCCGGCCAGCAACTCGGGGAGCCTATTGACCTCCAGGACGACAAGATGCTGGAGCTTGCAAAATCGCTTTCCAAGGTGGACGGAGCCCTCCACATCGGCCTGGACATCCACCTGCACGGGTTTGCCTGCCTGCTGGACGGAAGAAGCATTCCCGGCGAAAACCGCGCCCGGGGCGCCCGGTTCAATTCGGCTCTCCGGTTTACCGCCGAGCACAAGAACCTGGTCGTTGTCGTGGTCTCCTCCGACCGCCCCGTTTCGGTAATCAAGGACGGGGTCGACCTGACTGCCAAACCTGAGTGGGAACCGGTGGCGCAGCTCATTGCCCAGCCCCCCACCCTCGAAGAATGGCTCCTCGCCTCCGGCAACCACGAGAACGGGATTACGGTGCCGCTGATCCTTGCCTGAGGCGGCCTGAATTATTCCCTGTTGGCCAAGATGATGAGCATTCGGCATGCCCGATCATCCCCAGCGACTCGAGCCCAAATAACCCGAAGCAGAAAATACCCTTTGATTCACTTTCACTCGGAATCTGTGATATCTTAAAATTCTGATTTGTTCGAGAGGCTCTCCCGAGGCATTCAAAACCGCAAACAGGAAGTTTCAAAAAGCGAGATGCGACAGGCTATCATCGTTTGTCCAAGGCACCGAAATGAATCTATGCCCGAGCAGAGGCAAGTCATTGGCTCTCTGGAATCTCGCTTCGACATAGAATTCACCGCTGCTCTTGCACAAAAAGAGAAGCAGATTCAACAGAATTACCGCCCCATAATCGGAATACATAAGTGGTTTGCGCGGCGCCCCGGAACTGTATTCCGAAATCTATTGCTTGCGGAATTTAATGGCAAAAACAGCCTGCCGGAGGACTACTGGCGTTCCCACCAGTTCAAGGGGATTATTGCTGATCCTTTCATGGGCGGTGGAACACCGATCATTGAAGCCAATCGGCTTGGGTTCAGCGTAATCGGAGCCGACATCAACCCGATGGCTTTCTGGATCGTTCGTCAGTCTTTAGCGCCTCTTGATCTGAATACATTCGAAAAGCATGCAAGCGTAGTCATTAGAGATGTCGAGCAAGAAATCGAGCACTTATACACCACGACATGTGGGTTCTGTGGTCGATCGGCCGAAGTCAAATACTTCCTTTGGGTGAAAACTCAGGTCTGCCCCGAATGCGGCGCCGAAAACGATCTCTTTCCCGGATATCTTCTGGCTGAAGCCGAGCGGCATCCCTACCATGTCATCGCCTGTCAGAAATGCGGCGCACTTAATGAATTCGCCAGACAGCCAACAAGTGTCGATCCAGAAATGTGCCGTTCTTGTGGTTCCGCGGTTTTTGTGGATGGTCCTGCAAAAAAGAATCGTATCAGATGTTCCAGCTGCTCCAGTGAATTTTCTTATCCCGAAAAACCTCCGTCCAGCCCGCCTAAACACCGCCTGTGGGCTATTGAATACCAATGTCCAGCCTGTAAGCGAAATCATCGGGGCCGCTTTTTCAAGACTCCGGACCAAACGGACCTCTCGAAGTACTTGGAAGCCAGCCATACGCTAGAGAACAGACAAAATGAGCTTCCAATACCTTCATCTCCCATTCCATTGGGAGATGAAACAAAGCGCCTCCACCGCTGGGGTTATAAGCTGTTCCGGGAAATGTTCAACGAACGCCAACTGCTCGGACTTGGCTTGCTGCTTAAACGAATTTCCGAGGTCGAGGACCGCTCGGCAAGATACGCTCTGTTAACGGTGTTTTCCGATTTCCTGCGATATCAGAACATGCTCGCACGTTATGATACATATGCCCTAAAGTGTCAGGATATTTTCAGCGTACACGGTTTTCCGGTCGGACTGGTGCAGTGCGAAAACGCCCTAATCGGCATTTCCAAGGTTGGCTCTGGAGGGTTTCGTCATTTCATCGAAAAGTACCGAAAGGCGAAGGAATATTGTCGGCAGCCTTTTGAGACAAGGCAGAAGGGGCAAAGGAAAGAAATCGTCCCCATAATTGGAGAGAGCATTAGAGCGGAACAGGTGGGTCGGTTTCCTGGAGCCGATGCCCGTGAGGCTTGGATAAACTCTGAATCCGCCGAACAAGTACACCTTGGGCCCAATTCACTAGACGGAGTATTTACCGACCCGCCCTACTTCGACAATGTCCAGTACGCGGAACTGATGGATTTTTGCTATGTATGGCTACGCTTGGCCCTGGAAAAAGATTTCGGAATTTTCAAGGCCTCTTCAACCAGGGCTGTTCAAGAACTGACCGGCAATGAAGCAATGGGGCGCGGCCTTGACCATTTTACGAACGGACTGTCGAAAATATTCCGCCATTACGCAGAGGCATTGAAGCCGGGTGCGCCTTTCGTTTTCACCTTTCATCATAACGACCCCAATGCTTACATCCCAATCGTAGTGGCCATCTTGGACGCTAAACTTGACTGTACCGCCACATTTCCGGTTCCAGCGGAAATGGGAGCTTCGCTCCATATCGCCCGGACCAAGTCGTCCGTTCTCGATTCCGTTTTTATATGCCGTAAAATGCAAGCCGCCTCTGATTCAGAGCCGCTCCATAAAAGGCTGCAGAACGATTTCCAGGCTCTTCAAAGAACCGGCATGCGAATCACGGCGGGCGATCTCCGATGCCTCCTAGCCGGACACATTGCCCGTAAAGCCATTAACCGACTGAGAGACGGATGGGGTTCCGAAATGCCCCTCCATGACCGCATGGTACTTGCAGGACGCTGCATCAGCGGACTGAGAGAAGAACTCGATGTCGAAGGTCTTATACAAACGATCATACGATCAACTGCCGGGAAAGGAAAGACTATTGACGGCAAAACGACCTTTTGAGCTTTCGCCGCAAGATCTCCGGCAGCACCTTGAAGAAATGGTGGATGCTGTTTTCTCCGACTTGGTATCCGAATTTCTCCTTATGCCAATGGGTAAATGTTTTCCAAGATACACTGAATTTCGGGACGCCTATGAAATTCTAAAACGCAGTAGCAATGCTTTCGAGGATTTTTCGGAAACCGCAGTGAAGAACGCCCTGCAAGAAAATAGTCGGGTATTCATGGTGGTTAGATCGATTCTTGGCATGACAGCTCCCGAATGGGCGGAACTGGCTCGCTCCGAATTGAATAGTGATATAACTCAGGGCGCAGCTCGGACTCTCGATCGCCAATGCCGAGAAGATCCCGCATATATTCATAAAATCTCGTTGCGTCATCGAACCAGAGTGGATAAAGCCCGGGAATCAGGTGACGCTCGGCCCATTCAACCGAAAACGTTGGACAGACTCGATCATCTCATCAATGTTGCGGTCATGTACATCGTAAAAGGTGCACCAACGGACCCGGAAGGACTTATTCATCGACTGGCTAAATTTGATACTCAGAGCGGGTTGGAGTCTCTCAAGTACGCAGCCCGAGAGAATATTCCTTACG
This sequence comes from Pseudomonadota bacterium, assembly GCA_023442755.1. Taxonomy (GTDB): domain Bacteria; phylum Desulfobacterota; class Syntrophobacteria; order Syntrophobacterales; family Syntrophobacteraceae; genus SbD1. The sequence continues at coordinate 12,183 of JAEZXS010000101.1, forward strand.
CGGTTTTGCTCTATGAGCGTTTCCTTGGGCGTCCGTTTGCCGGACACCGCGATGCGGTTTCCGAACTGGTGGGAGAAGTCATGGAAAATGCGGTCGAAGAGCGTCTGCGCAATGCCGGAGTCTCCTACAGAAAGACTGGGCGAGCAGAGCGGATTCCCGGCTTCGGTCAAGCTCCAGATTTCTGCATTCCGGATGAAATAAGCCCGGTCGCTGTAATCGAGGCCAAGATAACAAGCGACGATGGGACAGCCAGAGATAAGGTAGCACGCATCAAGGAATTGGAAACCCAAAGAAACGAGCACGTTTCAGCCGGACGCCCAACTTATGAGGTCATTGCCTGCATTGACGGCAGAGGATTTCGGCAACGACGTGAGGATATGCGGCAACTGTTGCAGCGGTTAGACGGTAAAGTCTTTACCACTGCAACATTGGATAACCTGATATCTCATACCCGGATTCGAGAATTGGCGACAAAACGGGTCTGAATTCTTGGTCCTCGTAAAATAAGACGGTCTGGGATGAGTCAGGGAGAATTCTCTAATAGGAGGTATGTAGTTCTGAACTACATACCTCTTCTCGTTCCACACAGGCACTCACCCAGGCCGGCGCCTTCTTTATTGCAGCATGACCAGAATTATCAACAGCCACATGAAGGCAAAAGACAGGATTTTGTTCTGCTGCGACAGGTAAGTGAAAACAGCCTGGGTGGTTGCGAATGCAAGGCCCAGTCCGATTACAAAACTTGTGATCACCAAAAAATCGTTTGTGAAATCGAAAAAGAGCTTGCAGAGCGAAGCGTAAAATTTGATGCTCGAAAAGAAATAGACAATGGCGAATATGCGGGTCGCCTTTGTAATTTCGATGTTCTCTGCAGCAGATTCCGTGTTTTTTGCAGGTTCTGTGTTCATCGTGGCTTTTCCATAAAAAGAAATTCAACCGAATCCGGGGTGCTTTGCAATAAAAGCATCGCGGCTGGAAGCCGCGTCCACCAGCGTAACCCGATTACATGGGGGAAGAAACCGGTCAACCCCCGCTTTTTTTCAAGAATGCATCCAGTTCACGCTTTCCGGGAATGCCCGGACGCGCGCCCATTTTCGTGCAGCCAAGGGCGGCAGCCGCCCCGGCATAGCGAAGCGCCGCCTCGAAACTTTCCCCGCGTGCTATCCGCAGCGCAAACGCCCCGTGAAAGATGTCA
>JAEZXS010000014.1 GCA_023442755.1 Pseudomonadota bacterium
CAAGAAGCAGCAATCAAGAAACAAAAGGATTTTGAAAGGCAGACCATCATTCAAACAAGGACAGCATTATCCAAAGCCATTTCCGCCAAAGCTTCGGAACTTTCCACTGTTCAGGACGATGAAAAAACGACAAGACAGGCGGAACTGGACAACCTCAAACAACAGCTGAATGAGCTTGCCATACCGCAGGAGCATCAAATGCAACCCATCCCGCCGCGCTTGGCTGCGGCCTTGGGGAAATAGCACCCGGGAAATGATTTTGAGATCTCTTTCAGACCGGAAACATTCATTCTTATACTAAATTGCGTTCAAGATGCTTCAATGCATGGATTTTTATGAACCTGCGCCTTTGCGGAAGCCTTGTGCATCCGGCGCCGTTATATATACCGCCACTAAGGCTGTTTCAGATGAAAAATGGGCCGGTTTTACTGCCTGGATCAATGCTTTCCGGGATAAAAGGGCCACTTTAGAAAACGCATGCACGGATTTACTACGGCACTGGAAAACTCATAATGACAAAGTACGAGAAATGGCATTCACTAACACCAGGATAGCTCGCCCATCCGGTATCTGCGTTCTCCTTTCCTCCCGCGATCTGGGCGTCATTGCGGCGAGATCCGGCCTAGAGCTCTATGACTTTCCCGTCTTCGGCGGCTTCGTCCCGGACCGTGTCCAGATGCGAGAGCATATCGTTGCTCATGTGCGTGAGGATAAAGCGCTTCGGGCGAATCTCGGGCAGATGCGCCCTCAGGGTGGCATAATCGAGATGGTTCCGGATCTTCTTCTCGAAATAGTAGGCCTCCGCCAGGAACAGGTCCGCGTCGCGACCGGCTTCGACTAGGACATCCGTCCACTCCGTATCGCCCGTGTAGGCGAGGGTTTTGCCCTCCGCCTCGATGCGGAAAGCATAGCACGCACCCGTGAGATTGCCGTGGCTGACCGCGAAGGGAGTCACTACCACCCCGCCAAGGTCGCACCGCACCCCGGGCTGCAGCTCCTCGAGGTGGAGTTCGAACCGCTGCTTCGTTTCGGAAGAACCGGGAAAAGCGGTTTCCATCGCCTGCCCGTACCATTCCTTCAATCCCGGCGGTCCGGCGATGGTCAGCGGTTTCAGCCGTTTGGAAAATTGTGCGTCGAGCATGAAGAACGGGACGCCGCCGCAATGGTCCGCATGAAAATGCGACAGGAGAATCAGCCCGATATCTTCGAGGCCGATACGGCTGCATTTGAGCGCGACCAGCGAGGTGGCGCCGCAATCGAGCAAGAAGTTCGTCTTCGGGCCGGTGACGTGGTAACAGGCGTTGAGCCGGCCGCCGCTTCCAAAGGCATCGCCACAACCGATAAACCGGATTTGCATGCTGCACCTCGTGAAAGATTCAATTCGCCCGGATCCCCTCGTCCAAACACTGCCATATCATACTACAGAGCGGCCCTTTTGACCCATACTTCCAAAACCGCCGCCTCATTGTCCTGCAAAATGTAAGTTCTTTTGTTGACAGGCTAACCTGACTCATTGCCTTTCCCGGCAATCAGTGATGCGCCCCGGGGAACAACACCTTCCCGCCGAAAATCACCGTCGGCAATCCCGCCGCTTCCTCATCTTCGGCTACTCCGTCGAGGAAATGTCCGGCTGCCCGATCACTTTTCTGCACCTGGACGAAACTCACTTTATGGAACCCAGGAAAGAACTGCTCAAACGCCTCGATGAGGCCGGTCACCGCTATGTTCCCGAGTTCAAGATGAAGCGCAGCAACGGCGAAGTCTTCTATTCGGGCCCGTCTAGCCCGGCGGTGCTGCTCGGCATGCCGGACAGCCCGCATTGCGTGCGAAGAGCTTCATCTTTATCTTCGTTTACAGGCAACAACAAACAATCGACCGCGTCGGGCAGAAATTTTGGGCTGCCTCGAAAGGCTTGCCGATGAGAAACAAGGATCTCAGGAGTGCAATACTCGGCGACCCGGTCCGGCGTGCGGTCGGCTTCATGCTCTCGCGGGGGGTCTCCTCGCGCAGATCGGGCTCCTTCGGACTGTTCGGAGTGAATTTCGGTATAGAAGCCGAATTTAAAATGAGGTCGCTCGATGCGTTTCTGCTGGAATCGCGCTCGGTGGAAAACGCCGATCCCGACCCACTTCCACAGAAGACCGATATCGGGGGCAGCCGGATACAGGCGGAATAACGATGAAGAAAAGTCCGGCACAGAGCCGGATTCAGTATTTGCAGCAGGCCCGGTTCGCTGTCCGGCTTTAAGGGCCGTTGTCGAATACCTCAAAGTCATGCCTCCCGGCGAACATGCGCTTTCGCGGCTGAAGTACTTCGCCGCCGCACAGGATGCTTCCGGGCTGATGGACCTCTGCCTGAGGGAAGTTGCAATGCAGGGGGTTCTCCTCGAAAGGATCGAAGGAATAGTCGCGTTCTATCTCCGGGAGTACCTCCAATCCCCCCCGGTACCGCATGGTAAAGGCCGAAGTTGAAAAGGAATATCAAGGCTCCTTGAGACCAACCCCGATATACTGGTGTCATCCCGCAGGAGGAAAAGCCCTCCGCCCCGGTCACCCCGTAGGGGAGGTCCGGCGCACACACTCCCTTCAACTCTGCAGGCCGCAATTCCGCCGTTACTCCACTGTTGCATCCCAAGTTGCATGGGTGTAATCGATAGGCCTCGACCAAAGCTAAAATTCCGAACAGGATGTCCTTATTTCCCGGACAGCCGGAAGGCCTTTCCGCGGAAGAGAAAAGGGGAGAAGGCGATGGAGAATTCTTACGAGAGCGGGTCCATTTCCCGCAGGAATTTCATGAAGCTTGCCGCGGCGGTTTCCGCAGGGCTCAATATGGACTGGACCTTGCCCGCTGCATGGGCCGGCCCAGTCCGCACCGAT
>JAEZXS010000223.1 GCA_023442755.1 Pseudomonadota bacterium
TAAGGAAGGCGATGTCGTCATGATTCTCGAGGCCATGAAGATGGAAAACTCCATCACGAGCCCGGCCTCCGGAACCGTGAAGCAGATATGCTGCAAAGAAGGCCAGAGCGTCCAGAAGGGTGACGTACTTGCGGTAATCGGATAATCATCTGGTATTAAACTCAAGCAGGAGGATCATAAAATGGCCAAACGTCCAGTTCGTGTAGCAGTAACGGGAGCAGCCGGCCAGATCGGCTACGCCCTCTTGTTTCGCGTTGCAAGCGGTGAAATGCTCGGAAAAGATCAGCCTGTCATTCTGCAGATGCTCGAGCTTCCGATCGACAAGGTCCAGGCGGCCCTTAAGGGCGTCATGATGGAACTGGAAGACTGCGCATTCCCGACTCTGGTGGACATGGTGGGTACCGGCGATCCGAAGGTCGCCTTCAAGGATGCCGATTACGCAATGCTGGTCGGCGCCAGGCCCCGCGGCCCCGGCATGGAGCGCAAAGACCTGCTGATGGAAAACGCGAAGATTTTCATCGAACAGGGCAAGGCAATGAATGAAGTTGCATCCCGCGACATCAGGGTCATTGTTGTCGGCAACCCCGCCAACACCAACTCCTGGATCGCGATGAACTCAGCCCCTGATCTTCCTAAGGGCAACTTCACCTCGATGATGCGCCTCGACCATAACCGCGCCAAGTCGATGCTCGCCGCCCAGACCGGCAAGACGGTGGAAGATGTCGAGAAGCTGTTCGTGTGGGGCAACCATTCCCCCACGATGTATCCCGATATCCGCTATGCGACGGTTGCCGGCCAGCCCGCGGCCAAGCTGGTTGACGAGAAGTGGTATAAGGAAGAATACATCCCGAAGGTCGGGAAACGCGGTGCCGTCATCATTCAGGCTCGCGGCCTGTCCTCCGCCGCTTCCGCAGCCAACGCGGCTATCTGCCATATGCGCGACTGGGCGCTGGGCAGCAACGGACAGTGGGTGACCATGGGTATTCCTTCCGACGGTTCTTATGGAATTCCCGAAAACGTCATGTACGGCTTCCCGGTCATCACCACCCCCGGCAAGTACGAGATGGTGAAAGGTCTGGAAATAGACGAATTCTCGCGCGAGAGGATGAATTTCACGCTGAACGAGCTGCTCGAAGAGCAGGCCGGCGTGAAGGACATGGTTGCAGCGGCCAAAGCCAAAGCCTAATCGCGTCTGAAGTGGAATAAGGAAGAGGCGGCAAGTGATTGCCGCCTCTTTTTTTGTGCTGAAATTTTAGCCGGATATCGTCTCGGCCACCATTATGCTTCGAGAGGGGGGCAGGTGGTTTTGCGGACTACTTCCTGGCAGCTACGTTGAAGCGGATCTGGAAATTTTTGATGTTGATCTCGTCATGGCGGAGAATAGCGAGTTGGAAAGCATGGAGCTTTACGCAATCTTTCGCACATTCTTCTTTGTTCTGGTCGATGTTTTCGCATTTCCGGCACGGGCTTTCCAACGTCTTCGCAAAAGGGATCATACGTCTGCTCCTCTGAGGCAAATGGTAATGAAGGCAATTATGTCACATCATGATAGAACAACATTTCACAATCTGTCAAGATCTTTTGTGTATCAAGCGTATTTTGTGCGCTGCTTTTTATCCGGCCTGTAACATATCGGAAAAATGCACTGATTTGTGCTCTATTCAAATGTGAAAATATGCTTTCAGGCGAACGCTTCCGAAGAGGGTGTGCAAACTGGGCAAACCCGGGTGTGGTTTTCGAAAAGATGCTATATGCGAGATATTCTTCATAAATAACTATAATTTTCCGTGAGCCGGAAACCGTTTTTCCGGCCAGGTGAGCGGCCCGCACAATTTTGGCGCAATTGGCGCTCAATCATTTACTATTTTTCACGATCTACATATCATTGCTGTTGATTCTTGGCATACTTGCTGGTATAGGGTTGATGAATGAGCGTTTCCCCATTCCCTGCCCTCCTGTTGCGGCCTGGCGGGCAAGGTGCAGTGAGATTTCTAACCCTTTCTCCAAGTGTTCCTGCTCGGGTTCATTTTTCTCCGTTCTTCGCCGAAGAAGGGAAAATGGCCAAAGGGCGCCGAACTGTGTTGCGGTTCGTGCTTTTTTTAACAGAATCCGCTGATGCAACCAGCGGGGTGTCGTGTGGATTTCCGCGTTGAGGAGGGTATGTATGTTTGACGAAAAGGTACTACAAAAAATTCAAGCTGGTAAAGAAAAATGGGATCAGGGACCTGTTGCGAAGACACTTGCGAAGTCGCCCGAAGCGAAGCCTGTTTTCACCACAATTTCCGGCTTTCCGGTCGAACGGCTCTACACTCCGCTGGATGTTCAAGGGCTTGACTATGACCGCGATCTCGGATACCCGGGCGTGTTTCCCTTTACCCGCGGCGTACAGCCTACGATGTATCGCGGCCGTTACTGGACGATGCGCCAGTACGCGGGTTTCGGCAATGCCAAGGAGACCAACGCCCGTTACCGCTATCTGCTCGACCAGGGCCAGACCGGCCTCAGCGTCGCCTTCCAGCTTCCCACCCAGGCAGGCTACGACAGCGACCATCCTCTTTCCATGGGTGAAGTGGGAAAGGTCGGCGTTGCAATCGACCACATTGACGACATGAAGATTCTCTTTAACGGCATTCCTCTGGACAAGGTCACCACCTCGATGACCATGAACGCTCCTGCAGGCGTGCTGCTCGCCATGTACCTGGCCATCGCCGAGGAACAGGGCGTGCCCTGGGACAAAGTGGGCGGAACCGTTCAGAACGACGTTTTGAAGGAAATCATCTGCCGCGGTCAGTACATCTATCCCCCCAAGCACACCATGCGCCTGACGGTTGACCTCATCGAGTTCTGCCAGAAGAAGGTGCCCCGCTGGAACACCATCAGCATCAGCGGGTATCATATCCGCGAAGCCGGCTCCACGGCCGCCCAGGAAATGGCTTTCACCCTGGCCGACGGTATCGCCTACGCCCAGGCATGTATCGATCGCGGGATGGATGTGGACTCCTTTGCACCCCGGTTGAGCTTCTTCTTCAACGCCTTCACCAACGTGCTCGAAGAAGTCGCCAAGTTCCGCGCCGGCCGCAGATACTGGGCGAAGGTCATGAGGGATCGCTTCAAGGCAAAAGATCCGCGCTCCATGATGCTGCGCTACCACGTAC
>JAEZXS010000282.1 GCA_023442755.1 Pseudomonadota bacterium
AGTCTGGGAGGTGACCATATTTTGCAGCCGTTCCCGGCTGATCCGGAGATCTTCTCCGCGGATATCCACTTTGCCTTCCAGTTTCCCTCCGATAATTGCGATCTCGACGATGCCGTCCTTTATTTCCTGTTCCGGTACGTAAGCCCTCGCCAGGAACCAGCCCTTCTTCTTGAGATATTTCGAGACGCGGTCGGCAAGTCTTTTCAGACCTGTGATCCCCATCTCCTTTCCGATGGAGTCTTTCAAAAGGTCATTCAGTTCCTTGTCAGTGGCCAGGCCTTCGGCGCCGCTGAACCTGAACCCCTTTACCACGAACTTCGCGCCGGTTTCCTTTAAGGAAGGCATTTCCTTTTCGGCCGAAGGGGGTGCCAGAGGTTGCAGCGCCGGGGGCTGCGTTCTTTGCTGTTCCTGGAGCAGGCTTCCGGCGTTCGGAATGTTTTGCGGACAAACGGGTGTGGTGAATGTGGACAGAAGGATAACGGCAAACAGGATATGGCAAGCTGATACAAATAAGGCTTTCAAGACATCTTCCCTCCTGCCGGTGTCATACGCCTGCAACCGGTAAAGCCCGCACGAGGCTCCACGCCACACTCTCTCGATATATCTGTGTACAATCAGTCAATGCGAGACTGAGTCTCGTAATCGTACCGGGACTCAATTATTTGGAGAGCAACTTCTGCATTCGTCAAATCTAAAAATCGTTGTTAGTTAATCTATTCTCATGGAACACTCTTTATGTCAATTCATGAGATAGACAATGATTCAAGAAATCTGTAAGTGAGAAAATCTGCGAGAAATGAGGGGGCGGGCGGCGGAGCGAATGATGCCCTATACGGTCGTCGCACAAGAACTGATTTCATTTCACCGGAGGGGGAAGCCGCCGGGGCAGCAGCTGCGGTGGGAGATTTTATGACGCGCTCCCCTGCGCATTGGAACCGAATGCGGTGCGGAGCAGGGAATCGCGGCTGATCATCCCCTTGAATTTTCCCTCCGAATCGAGCACCGGAAGCCTTTTGATCCCGCGGTCGAGTATCAGGCGAATGGCGTCCTCTATCGGAGTATCTTCCCGGACTGTCACAATATCGGTATTCATCACCCGGGAGGCCGTTTTGACGCGCAAATCGCTTCGCAGTTCCCTCTTCCTCCCGCGCTCGGTGAAGCGCGCGAAGTAGTCCCACATTCCGGTATGCCCGCCCGAGAAGGCGCGAAGCAGGTCCTGGTCCGAAATCAGTCCCAGAAATTTCCCGTTCTCATTCACGACGCAGACGCGCTGGATGTCGTTGGCATCGATGATGTGGATCACATCTTCCACGGAGGCGTCGGGCAGAACGGTATGGGTGTCCCGGCGCATTATGTCCGAGACGTGGCGCAATCCTTCTACATGGATGTTCTTTTCCTGGAACGCCGTCCAGTCCGGGCATGAACGGGTGATCGTGCGGAATATGTCCGCACGGGAGAGGATGCCTGCGAGTTTTCCGGCCTTGTCTATGACGGGAAGGCGCTTCACACCCTTTTGGAGCATGAGGTCGACGGCCTGCGTGGCAAGCTTGTCCCTTCCGATCGTGACCGGCGGATGAGTCATGATTTCCCGCGCCTGTTTCCGGGACAGATCGGTATAGATCACCTCTATATTTTCCCGGTCTGTTTCGGCCAGCAGCCCCAGGCGCATCGGGAGGCCCGCCTTGTATAACAAATCGCCCTGCGATATCACCCCGACCGGACGGTTTTCCTCATCCGTTACGGGAAGTCCGGTAAATTTCGAGCTGAGCAGCAGCCGCACCACTTCATCCAGGGGAGTGGTTATCGTCACCTTCTTGGGGTCGGGCGTCATGATGTCGTTCACCCGCGTATACCGCGGCATGAGGCGCTCGCGTGTTTTATGGGATACGACCTCCACGTCCCGGACCGCGATAATGCCGTCCGTAACCATGTTTTCGACCTTCGAGAGCACGCAATCGAACTCGCCTGCGGGTACGATGATGGTGACGCGAACAGGCATATTGTAGGAGAGGATCTCAAGCCGGCCCGTGGCTATTTCCCCGTTCTCATAGGAGCCCTCGACACCCCTGGTAACGATGCAGCGGGCCGCGATCCTGAGTTCGCTAACCCGCTGTACAATGGCGGTGTGGAGTTGCTTGCCGCGCCATCGCGCCTCTTCGCTCGTGAAAATCTCGATGATTTTGTATTGCAGCATCGTCCCTACCTCAGTCTGCCTACCCATAATCCCAGAAATACCAGGGCGGCGCCTGCAATATTGTTGGCCAGAAAGTTGGCCGCAGCGACCAGGAGCGTCTCCGCGCGCCATGCGTTGACCGTTTCCAGGGCAAAGGAGGAAAAAGTCGTGAGCGCGCCCAGGTAGCCGGTGATGAAAAAAAGCCGCGCCGCAGGGTTCATGATGTTCATGCCCCGTTCCGCCAGGGCAAAAGCCAGGCCGATGAGAAAACAGCCGGATAGATTGACTATCAAGGTGCCCCAGGGAAATTTGCTCCCGAAAAGTCTTACGGCGAGCAGGGCGATTCCGTATCGTGAAAGCGTGCCGAGGCTTCCGCCAAGCACAAGCAGCAAAATCTTAGTCATGAAAAATATGCCATTCCTCAACACTGTAACCTGGACCACACGGTCCGGCGGCAGGCGGAATACCTCCCGGGATTATTCTCTTAGCATAGATTTTCGCCGACCGTAATACCGGTTAGATTATAAGCATTTTCGTAGACGCTTTGGAAGCGTCATGAAAGGGGGAGGGGGATTGGCAACGGCCGGTTTTATTCAGGATTGAGAGTCGCCCCCGAAAAGAAAAGCCCCCGGGTGATCCGGGGGCTTTTATAAATTATCCGGGCGATACCTCTCGGCGATTTTGCGGCCTGCACGCGCCGACTAGAAATCGGACAAATCGTCGTCGAAGGGAATTACCTGTTCGGCGGTCGTCGGTTTAGCCTTTCCATCGGTTTTTCCGTTTCCTGTGCCCGCTTTGAGCAAAGGAAGCTGAGCCGGTTTTTCGAGGGCTTCAATCGAACGCTCTTCTTTTGCCGAGGAGGACCCTTTTAGTGCCTGTGCGCCGCCAACCATTACGACCAGTTCAGCCACATATTCCTTCTGCTTCAGGGCCTGTGCGCTCAGCTCTTCGGATGCCGCAGCCGATTCTTCCGCATTGGATGCGGTTTTCTGGACCACCTTGTCCATATCGCTCACGGCCTTGTTCACCTGCTCGATTCCCTGGGCCTGTTCGCTGGAGGCCGCGGAGATCTCGCCGATCAGTTCGCCGGACTTGGCGACGCTCTCGGCCACTTCGCGAAATTCGCCGTCCGTTTTATCGACCAGCTCCGAACCTTCCTTAACCCGCTTGACGGTTCCTTCGATCAGGTTGGAGGTATTCTGAGCCGCCTCTGCGGCCCTCATGGCGAGGTTTCTCACTTCGTCGGCAACCACGGCGAAGCCGGCACCCGCCTCTCCGGCACGAGCGGCTTCGACGGCGGCGTTCAATGCGAGCAGATTCGTCTGAAATGCGATTTCATCAATCGTCTTGATTATCTTCGATGTTTCCTCACTGGCCTTGGAGATTTCGCCCATCGAGGCAGTGAGCCTGTCCATGGTCTGACTTGCGCGCGAAACGGTCTCCCTGGTGCCCGTCATTAGCTGGTGCGCCTGGTGAGCGTTGTGCGCGTTCTGTTTCGTCATCGAGGCCATCTCTTCCAGGGCCGATGAGGTCTCTTCGATCGAAGCGGCCTGTTCTGATGCGCCTTCGGCAAGTTCCTGGCTTACCGAGGAGACCTCGCCGGACGCCACGCTCACCTGGTCGGCTCCTTCCGAGAGCCCGTCCACGATTCGCAGTATCGGCCTGGTGATGCCCCTGGTGATCATGTAGGCCATGAGAATGCCGATGGCTATGAAAACCGCGAGTCCGATCGTGACTATGAGGGATGAACGGGAAAGAGATGTTGCGGCTGCGACGGCTATTTCATTTGCCTGCCCGATTCCCTTCAGAGCCGTATCTTTCGACGTGGAGACGATCCTGTCTCCGACTGCGCCGAGTTTCTTTCCGAGTTCCTCGAGCGCCCGCCAGTTTTCGACATACTTGATTATTGCCTGATGATAGCTGCTTGCCGCAACCCGTATCTCTTCGAGGTCCTGCTTGTCCAGCTCGGCAACTGCCTTGGTTTTCAAATTCGTGAGCTTGTTCTCGATTTCGTCGGAAAGCTTCAACCCTTCTTCGATGATCTTGGGGTCGGCAAGCGTCTGGAACTTGAAATTGGCGAGCCAGACACGGTTTCCGAGGCTGACGACCTCATTTATCGATTCGAGTTTCAGTTGCAGCACCAGTAGTTTAACGGGGTCTTCCGCATTGTATATCTCAACCTTGAATTCCTTTTTCTGGCGCTCCTCGTATTCACGTGCACTCGTCATGAACTTCGCGGCGGCTTCATCCATGCCCTTGCGTATTTTTGCGATTTCTTCGTTTCTCGCAACGGCCTCATTCACCACCTTTTCGAACTCGGCCACCTGGGTTTCCGTGGATGCGACCCCTTCCCTCAGTTCAACGAGTCCGGGAGATCTGGTAACGAGCTGCTTGGCCTCGCCGATATACTTTTTCAGTTCCTGAAGGTTCTTTTTGCCCAACTCGAGGTAGTGCTTGTCGTGGCTCATTATAAAACCACGCAGTTCGTACATGGTTTCCAGAGAATAGTGCTCGAGGTTATTGGCCGCGGCCACTTCAGGCACGTACTCCCTGGCGAGCTTGACCGAAGAACCTTCCACACTTTTCATATTCAAGAAAGCCAATGCCCCGAGAGCCAGCGCCAAGGCAAGGACAAGGGCAAACCCCGACGCGATTTTCAAACCTAAACGCATATTCTTGAACATTGTTGCGCCTCCTGTACTTGGCCTCGTGCTCAAAGGGACATCGAGATCAGGGTATCCTTCCGCATCAGCGTATCATCGGTGCGGGACACACGGTCTATATGCAAAAGAAAAATCTCATGCGTCAGCCCCCGCTTTGGCCCGTTCAATTGACTGCCTTGGTTTTATCAGTCAAATCCGTCCATTGCGTTGCCCATTCCAGCGGCAGTTCGTTGATAGCTCATCAGCCGGCATTTTTTATGGGCTCATAAGTCTATCGTCATGTTTTTGAGAAAACTTAAAGGGGTAAAATGAAATCGGTCGAATGAGGAAAATGCCGCCTGAAGAAGGACCGGGTTTTCAGCGGTGCAACTCCCGGCCGGAGCTTGCAAGAAATATCTCTTAATTTCAGTAAACGATCTCAATCCCTGGACAGTGCTCTTTTATCCATTCGAGACATTCCCGGCTGCACAGTTCCTTTCGCTCTCTCGGAACCGGGGGCATGCAGTTGATGTATTTAGTCTGCGGACAATCGGTCCGGGGTGCAGGCTCGATGCCGCGGACGTCCATGTACTCCGGCCCGCCGTCAACGGGGTAGCCGCTGACCAGGGCGCCTTTAACGGTCACTTTTCGGCCGCTGTAATCGTCGAGCCTGATGGTCTCGCTCTTGAGGGCGTAGAGGGTCCGGCCGGTGGTGAGGCTGATGAGCACGTGTGTCCCGTACATGTAGGTCGTTATTCCGGCCGACCGTATAATTCCCGTGGCAGTCAAAGGAGACGGGGACATCGGTTCGGGGTCACGCGCCTCCACGGCTAGAGGTGACAAAGAAATCATGAGCAGCGCGAAAACCAGTATGATGACGGGGTTTTTGTGCATTGGCTCTTCTCCTGACCGCATCGGCCGGTCGATGGCACGAAAGGGGGGGACTTTCCTCTCTCCGAATTCCGGGAAAAGACAATTCTCAGTGAACCATAATGACGATATCGACCACTGCCAAGCCAGGGATTCCCAATAGCGCGGCCGTTTCGAAAAAGGACGCGATCCACCCCAGCCGCTGAATCCAATAGCCTGAGATGATTCCGGCAAGATATCCGGCAACGAACCCTCCTGTAGCGAGCAGTAAAGGCACGACTCCGGTTTCGCTGAACGCGATTTTTCCGCTCATCAGCCCCGCCGTGGCCCCAAGCATCACAAAGAACAGGAAAACTCGGACGCTGAATGATTCATAGCTCGGGCGGATACCGGATGCCGAAACGATACTGGCAACGAGGAGCCCGGAAAAGACAACGAGTCCCGCAATGCCGAAAATCCAACCGGTGAGCGAATCGTTCGTAATGGCAACTTGCAGTCCGTAAACGGCGGATGCGGCGGAAAGAACCGAAAACACCGTGAATTCGAGGGGGGCGTGGTGTGCAAAGGGAGCTTCGCGGCCCGGTCTTTTCCTCCGAAGAGATCCCCATAAGAGGACCGGGAAAAACCGCAGATGAAAGGAAATCGAAAAGAAGCGCGGCGGATTTTCATCCTGTAGGGCGCGCATGCCCGAGTCTTTTGAGTTGGAAGGCGACAGGTTCATAGCTGCCCGGGATCCCTGAACGTCGCAACGGTTTCAAATCTGTCCGAAAGTGAGCGGGGATGAGGAAGCGAGGCCGGCACAGTTCTTCAGAAGGAAGACGATAGACATCATCATATTAGGCCATCCCGGTGCCGAATACAACGAATGTTTGAAAAGAGGGATGTACCCCCGCGGCCGTCTTTCCTCCATCCACGTTGACTTTTTTGGATGTGCGGGTTCTGTTTTCTCATCCCGAAGAGAACCATTACAGGCAGTTCCCGGCACTCACCCGGCTGCAGCCATCATCCTTGAAACATCAGGCCTCCCGTCCTTCGGGGGCAAGACCACACGGTTGGAGAAGGATCGGTCCGTTGGAAGAACCGGTTACCAGGCATGGTTACGTTGATGCATTGCGAGGCCTGGCCATATTGGCGGTGCTGGTAAATCATTGCGGCCCAAATGGGGTGGAACCGTATCCCGATTTCTTCTCCAGGCTCGTATTCGAGGGCATGCGCGGCGTCCAGCTTTTCTACATCGTGAGTGCGTTTACCCTGTTCTACTCCATGGACGCCAGGCAAGGGAGGGGTGAGGGTTCGCTCGCGGCTTTCTTCCTGCGACGGTTTTTCAGGATCGCTCCGCTTTTCTACTCCGCCATGCTCTATTACCTGTGGCAGGACGGCTTCGGCCCGAGATATGCCTCCGGAGACCAGCCCGGCATAACGGCAGCCCAGGTTCTGGCCACATTCACCTTCACCTTCGGCGCCAACCCCTACTGGATGAACTCCATTGTTCCCGGCGGGTGGTCGATCGCGGTGGAGATGCCTTTTTATCTCACCGTACCGTTCCTCTTCAGGCGCATCAAGGATTTAAAATCGGCTTTGTGGCTTCTTGTCGGAGCGTCGATTCTATGCCAGTTCCTGGTTCACTGCCTCGCCAGGACGGCTCTCGTAACGGATGAGAGGCTCTGGTCGGAATACCTGTACTTCTTTCTGCCCTCCCAGTTCCCGGTATTCGTGCTGGGAATCGTATTGTACCTGGTGGTTGCCAAAGGCCGGGAGATGCCCCTGGCGATGCTGCTGGAAGGGTGTTCCCCGCCGCTTCTGGTGCTGGCTGCACTGGCGATCGGCCATCTCGTCCTTGGAGGACTCCTCCCGTACCATCTCCTGTTCGGGTTCGGGCTCTGCCTTCTGTCCTATTCGCTCCACCTGCGTCCCCTGAGTTTTCTGGTCAACCCGCTCACCGAACTCCTGGGCCGGTTGAGCTACAGTATGTATCTCACCCACCCGGCCGTGATGCATTTCATGAAAAGCCGCGGCATGATCCATTTCGTGGACGGTAATCCCATTGCCGACTTCCTGGTGCGGTTTGCCGTCGTCACAGCCCTGACCCTTCTGATTTCATCCGCTACGTATGCGCTCATCGAAAGACCCGGACAGAGCCTGGGGCGAAGGTTTATCGCGGGCCGGAAAAGACAGCCGGATTTCCAAAAAGACTGAGAGCCGCTGCTTATCGCTTGACCTCCAATTCAGCCGGCTTTATTCTTTCAACGGGTCTAGAATCCATTTTTCTAGAGGTGAGCAGATAGTCGGGCCGCTATCACGGCGCAGAGTCGTGGATAGCGGCCCTTTTTTTATTCATGAAGGTTTTTGTGAGATGAAGCAGGCGAACAACGGGTTTTTCTTTGAAGAATTTTTCGGTCTGATCCTGAGCCCATTCGAAAGATTTCTTCGGCGAACCACGGCCGGAGGCATTATCCTGATCGTGACTGTCGTTATCTCTCTTGCTTTGGCAAATTCCCGCCCCGGTCGAGAGATCTTTTCGATATGGGAGCAGCAACTCACCGTTGGGATTGCGAGCTGGCAGCTCCAGTTCTCCCTGCACCAGTGGGTAAACGAGGGATTGATGACCCTGTTTTTCCTCCTGGTCGGGCTCGAACTCAAACGGGAGCTCATTGTCGGAGAGCTTTCCTCTATCAGGGATGCGAGCCTGCCCATCATCGCGGCTTTGGGCGGCATGATAGTTCCCGCTATGATTTATTCGGCCATAAACCCCGCGGGGTTGGCAGCCCGGGGCTGGGGCGTCCCAATGGCCACGGACATCGCCTTTGCGGTTGGAATTCTGGTGCTGCTCGGCCGGCGCATTCCCGCCGGCCTGACTGTTTTTTTGACCGCGGTGGCCATTGCGGACGATCTGGGTGCCGTAATAGTAATCGCCTTCTTCTACACGGGCACGATAGCCTTTTCAGCCCTGTTCGCGGCTGCGGTGTTGCTTGTGCTCCTTTTCATCCTGAACCGCGGAGGGATACGAAACCCTTTTCCCTATGCGTTCATCGGCCTACTCCTGTGGTTCTCACTCCTCAGGTCCGGCGTCCATCCGACAATAGCCGGGATCCTGCTGGCCTGCTCCATTCCTGCCAAATCGACTTTTACTCCCCCTCAATTTGCGCAGAGAATCGAACAATTGCAGGATGAACTCGGGGGTGAGGCAACCGACCCGTATGCCTGTGATAACGCGCTAAGCTGCCCCCGGATGATCAAGGTGGCGGAGAACCTGGAGCATGCCGCCCGGGCCGTGCAATCCCCTCAACAGCACATGGAGCACACACTCAGCCCGTGGGTCACGTTCGTGATCTTGCCGATTTTTGCATTCAGCAACCTTGGAATCGATTTTTCCAAACTGGGGTGGAACGCCGCTCTGAGTCCCATTGCTTTAGGGGTGGCGCTGGGTCTGATTGCGGGCAAGTTAATCGGGATTTCGACATTCAGCTTTATTGCCGTCAAAATCGGCATTAGCAGGCTCCCGAGAGGCATAACCTGGAAGCAGATCATCGGGGTCGCCTGGCTGGGCGGGATCGGATTTACCATGTCTCTTTTTATCGGAAACCTGGCATTTGCCGATCCGGACAGCCTGGAAGCCGCCAAAATAGGAATTCTTGCCGCATCCCTGACAGCCGGAACAGTTGGGCTGGCCTGGCTCCGCTTCGCATGCGGGAAGGGCTGATCTTCCTTATAATAATATGCCACATGGTCATATTGACCGATGAGAGTTGAACGTGCTCTGGAAATTCACTACAATTGCAAAGAGACATCCAGAAATGTCTTACACCAGGAGTAAACAAATGCTATTTGCAATTGAAGCGAATCCGAAGATACTATTTACAATAGACGACAGTTTGTGGACTGCGGCAAAGCTTCAGAACTTTGTACCGGAAAAGTCCCATTACACTGCTATAGAAGAAAACGGTATAATGGTGCTTAGCATAAATGATATCCTTCCGAGATTTCGTGCGAAAGGTTTTAATGAAAGGCGGATCTTGAGGATTCTCAAATGCATATCGAATAATGTCGAGCTTCCCCCTATACTGGTCCAGCAGAACAGGAGGAACAGTTCGTATAAATATATCATAATAGATGGTTTTCATAGATTTTATTCATCGATTGCCGTCGGTTTCACGCATATTCCCGCAGTGGAACATTAGAGCGAATGGGACGCCTGCGGCGCCATGCAGTCCTGGGCCTGCTC
>JAEZXS010000386.1 GCA_023442755.1 Pseudomonadota bacterium
CTGGAACGGTGGCTTATCGACGTCGATGCCAGCATCGGTATCGCCCTGTTCCCGATGCATGGGCAGGATAAAGACACGCTGTTGCGTAAAGCCGATATGGCCATGTACGCCGCAAAGCGCACCAGGAGCGGGTACTCGATCTACGACGACCGGCAGGGAGACGGAGGAATCGCCCAGCTTGCATTCATGGGGGACCTACGGCGCGCGCTGGATTCCAATGGGCTTACCCTGCATTATCAGCCCAAGGTGGCAACCGCTTCCGGCCGGCTTTGCGGAGTCGAGGCGCTCGTGCGCTGGAATCACCCGAAGGAGGGATTCATCCCGCCCAATGTCTTTGTTCCCCTTGTGGAGCAGTGTGGCCTCATAAAAACCTTCACGCTCAAAATCATCCGGATGGCCCTCGAACAGGAGCGCAAGTGGCTGAAGGCAGGCATGGACATACCCGTTGCCGTGAACCTGTCCGCTATGAACTTGCAGGAACCGGACCTTCCGAAAAACGTCCAGGCCATGCTCAGGGAGTTCAAGGTCCCGGCCAGCCACCTGGAACTGGAAATCACCGAGAGCGCGATCATGACCGCTCCGAATCGCAGCATGCAGGTGATAAAGAGCCTCAACCAGATGGGCATCAAGCTCGCCATCGACGATTTCGGGACGGGGTATTCATCGCTCGCTTATCTCAAGAAGCTTCCCGTCCAGGTCATCAAGATCGACCGCTCTTTCATCCTCAACATCCACGAAGACGAACGGGATGCAAAGATCGTCGGTTCGATCCTAGACCTGGGGCACAACCTGGGGTTGGAGACCATTGCGGAAGGGGTGGAAAAGGATGAAATCAGGAAACAGCTCTCGTCTCTGGGCTGCAATATGATACAGGGCTATCTTATCAGCCGGCCCCTGCCCGCCGACGAATTCGAAATGTGGTTGAAGAACGGAAGCCCCGAGGCCGGCCCAGCCCCGGTGCGTATGGTCGCGGAATCGTCGGGCGGCCGATCCTGAAACCCTAGTCAAGTTACTGGCCCCCGGCTTTCGCCGGGGCGACCAATTTTACTGACTTTTGCCTCTGAAGTGGGAACTCCTTAAGTTTTTCAGCATCCTGCCTAGAACAAAGCCTTCGTAAACTCCTCCGCGTCAAAGGGGCGCAGATCGTCCACCCGCTCCCCTATGCCTATGTAGCGCACGGGAACATTGAGTTCGTCGCAGATGGCCGCAACAATCCCGCCTCTTGCCGTTCCGTCGAGCTTCGTCAGGATCAGCCCGGTAAGCCCTATGCCTTCCTTGAACAGCCGCGCCTGGGAAAGCGCGTTCTGCCCGGTGGATGCATCGAGAACCAGGAAAACCTCGTGCGGGGCATCGGGCATCTTCTTGTTTATCACCCGGTGGATCTTTTTGAGCTCCTCCATGAGGTTGACCTTGGTATGCATGCGGCCTGCGGTGTCCACCAGCACTACGTCCACGTCCCTTGCAACCGCGGCATCCATGGCGTCGTAGGCTACGGCGGAAGGATCGGATCCGCTCTTCTGCCTGATCACCGGAACCCCGACGCGCTCACCCCATATCGAAAGCTGTTCGGCCGCCGCGGCGCGGAAGGTGTCGCCCGCAACCAGCATTGGCTTGAGCCCCTGCTGTTTCATCTGTTTGGCAAGCTTGCCTATCGTGGTCGTCTTGCCGACGCCGTTCACACCGATGATCATGACAATGAAAGGCCGGTCGCCACGGAAATCGAGCGGCGGAGCATCGACGGCAAGGACGCTCCGGATTTCTTCGCGAATCTGTTCGCGCAGCTTGGCAGGGTCCTTCAGCTCCTGGCGTTTGACCCTGTCGGCAACCTTCTTGAGCAGCATTTCGGTGGTCTTCACACCCAGGTCGGATGTGATGAGGATCTCTTCCAACTCATCGAGCAGGTCATCATCGATGACTTTCTTCCCCAGCACGAGCCGATCGATCCTGTTGACGAATTTTTCCCGGGTCTTGGTCAATCGCTGGCGAAGCCGTTTAAAGAAACCGACCCTGGGAGCACCCGGCTCGAGGTCCTCGTCTTCAAGCTCGAGTACCTCTTCGTCTTCCTCATCGATTTCGGCCGCAGCCTCCATCTCCGGTTCAGGCGCCTCTTCCGGAGTCTCTTCGGCCTCGGCCTCCTCCACGGGCGCCTCCGGCACCTCGGCAACGGCGGCGCCTTCTTCGGACGGCTGCTCCTCCCGTGCCTGCTCCTCCTGGAGCTGTTCCTGCTCCTGCGGCTCGGGTTCCTTCTTCTTACGTTTAAACCATCTGATCATCGTATCTCATACTCCTGACAGGGGTCTGAATTCGGCATTGTACTCGGGGCGGCTGTACAGTATAGAAGTTCATCCGGAATACGAATAATAAATCCGGCAATCCAATACGCCAAGGCAAGGCGGCATTTTCGGGGGACAAACATGGATAGTCAAGAACGGAATTTACGTAACGACATCGTTTCGGTCTGCCGCAAACTCGAACAGAAACAACTGATCGCCGCATGCGACGGCAATGTGAGCTGCCGGGCCGGGAACGACGCCATTCTCATAACGCCCAGCGGACTTCCGAAAGGAGACCTTCAGGCCGAAGATCTCATAAAGACTACTATGGAAGGTAACGTGATAGAAGGTGCGACCAGACCTTCCAGCGAAATCCGCATGCATCTTCTGGTCTACCAGAAGCGGCCGGACGTTTTCGCCATCGTGCACGCACACCCGGCAATGGCGACCGCCTTCACCCTTTCGGGCTTTCCCCTCAATTCCAAGGTGCTTCCGGAAGTCTATCTCATGCTGGGCAACGTGCCCACCGCGCCGTACGCAACCCCGTCAACGCCCGAGGTCCCGCAGGTGATTGCCCGCTACGTGGAAAACCACCAGGCGATGCTTCTCAGCCGGCACGGCGCACTCACCTTCGGGAAAACCGTGCTGGAGGCATTTCTGCGAATGGACAAGCTCGAACACGCCGCCCGGACGCTCTTTTTCGCCTCCATGCTGGAAGACCGGAAGACCCCGGCTATCCTGCCCGAAAGCGAAATCCGGAAGCTGGAGGCGTTGAAGTAGTCTCTCGGTAATATAATGTACTAATAGTGATCGTCATTCCGGCGCAATCACGCGTTCCGCGTGAGGAATCCAGTTTTTTCAAGCACTTCTGGCCCCCGACGCCTGCCCCGGACCCGATCCGGGGTCCGTCGGGGTGACGGATTGGGGGCTTTTTCAACGGTCTGAGAGGCTTCCAGCCTCGATGTCTTGCGTCAAACCATCGCGGCTGGAGCCCGCTCCCACCTGAATTATTCTTACGGGTTGCTACCGTTTCCGTTCCCGTTGCCGTTCTGCTTTCCGGCCTTGTACATCTTGTAATTGATGCTGTCCACCAGGGCCTGCCAGCTTGCTTCGATAATGTCGTTGGAAACCCCGACGGTTCCCCAGTGGTCCGTTTCGTCGTGAGACTCGATGAGAACCCGCACCTTGGCCCCGGTGCCGGGAAGCCCCGGCAGTACACGGACCTTGTAATCGCTCAGCGCCATGCCCTTCAGCTCCGGGTAGAACTTTTCCAGGGACTTGCGCAGGGCATTGTCGAGCGCGTTAACGGGACCGTGGCCGAGCGCTGCCGTGTGTTCGAGCTGTCCCCCTACCCGGATCAGGATGGTCGCCTCCGCAACGGGTGCATCGCCCTCGCTCGCCTTTTGATCGATAACCCGGAACCCGACCAGTTCGAAATAACGCTTGCTCTTTCCCAGCGCCTTGTTGATGAGCAGCTCAAAGCTCGCTTCGGCCGCTTCGAACTGAAAACCCTGGTGTTCCAGGTCCTTAAGTTCATCGAGCACGCGCTTTGCCACCGGATCGGACTTCGACAGGCTCAGGCCGAATTCTTCGGCCTTTTTCTTGATTGTGGCGCGTCCGGAAAGATCGGAAACGAGGATGCGGCGTTTGTTGCCGACCAGTTTCGGGTCTATGTGCTCGTAGGTCAGCGGATTTTTCTCCACCGCGCTGATATGGATCCCTCCCTTGTGGGCGAAGGCGCTGCGGCCGACAAAAGGCTGATAGCGGTTGGGAGGCACGTTTGCGAGTTCCATTATAAAACGACTCACCTTGCGCAGTTTCATGAGGTTTTCGGACGACAGGCATGCGATGTCCAGCTTGAGGCACAAGTTCGGAATGATCGAGCACAGGTCGGCATTGCCGCATCGCTCCCCAATCCCGTTTATAGTGCCCTGGACCTGCACGGCGCCCATTTCCACGGCCATCAAGGCATTTGCGACCGCCAGGTCGGAATCGTTGTGGCTGTGGATTCCGAACGCAATGCCGGGATACCGGTTCTTTACGGCCTGTATCGTGTCCCGAAGCCTTCCCGGCATGGTGCCGCCGTTGGTGTCGCACAGGACCGCACACTCGGCCCCCGCTTCCATCGCTTTCCCGATCGTAGCAAGAGCGTATTCCGGATTGGCCTTGAACCCGTCGAAAAAGTGCTCGGCGTCATAGAAGACGGTTTTCCCGTTCTGACGCAGGAAGGAGACGCTGTCGAAAATCAGCTGGAGGTTACGGTTCAGAGTCGTGCGGAGCGCCTCGCGTACGTGTACCGTCCAGCTCTTACCGAAGATGGCGACCGTCTGCGTTCCGGAATCGAGCAGGGCTTTGAGGTTCGGATCGGATTCGGCGGTTCCCCCCGGGTGATGCGTGGCGCCGAAAGCGGTTACCTGGGCGCTCTTGAGGTGATGTTTCCAGATTTCCTGGAAAAATCCGGCGTCCTTGGGATTCGAGCCCGGCCAGCCGCCTTCGATGTAGTGGATTCCCAGGTCGTCGAGCTTGAGGGCTATCCGGATCTTGTCTTCAACCGAAAAGGAAAAATCCTCGGCCTGCATGCCGTCGCGCAGAGTAGTATCGTAGATTTTCACCATATAGCCGGCCCCTGAAATAGATTCATTCGTTCAATAGCTGTTGATTATCCCCGGCTGAAGAAAAGCGGCAGGAGCGAGCCGTGACCGACAGAGATCAGTGAAGGGGAACAAGAGTACTGGGGATTTTAACACTATAAGAATAAACTATCTGGCCGTCCGCGAACAAGTTCATATAGGATCGCGCACGGCCGATTTCTTTCCGTCGGGAAAGACTGCGCCTTTCCCTCATGGGAAAGGCGTCAATCCCGTCCGTTGAAAATCGGCCGGCACAGCATTCCGTATGATGCTCGATCCTGCCCGAACAGGGTTCACGGGCAGCACCGAAAGGCGCATCGGATTTTAGAAATCCTTCACTTCGCGGACCTGAATGGACCCGGGCGACTCGAATTCCTTGTCCAGCTCGAAGGCATCGTGCAGAACCCGTACGGCCAGTTCAGCATATTTTTCGTCGATGATACAGGAGATCTTTATCTCCGAGGTGGCGATCATCTTGATATTGATGTTTTCACGCGACAGGGTTTCGAACATCTTCGTGGCAACGCCGCTGTGGCTGCGCATGCCAAGGCCGATGATGGAGATCTTTGCGATATCCGGGTCTCCCAGCACTTGGCTGCCCTCCCCCAGCTCCCGCGCCACCTGGCCCAGAAGCTCCAGGGCGTGCTCGTAGGAATTTTTCGGGACGGTGAAGGACATGTTCGCTTTGCCCGGGACGCCGCTGCCGCCCTGGACTATCAGGTCGACGTTTATCTTCGCGTTTGCGAGCGGATGAAAGACCTTGGCCGCTATGCCCGGCTGGTCCGGAACATTGGTGATGGTGACGCGGCCTTCGTTCTTGTTATAGGTGATACCGGAAACTACCACTTTTTCCATTGCTTTATTCTCCCGAGTGACGAGGGTGCCCGGAGCATCATTGAAAGAGGAAAGGACCATGATGGGAACGTCGTATTTCATTCCGAATTCGACGGAGCGCAGGTGCAGGACCTTGGCGCCCATACTGGCCATTTCAAGCATCTCGTCGTAGCTTATTCTCTCCAGTTTACGCGC
>JAEZXS010000387.1 GCA_023442755.1 Pseudomonadota bacterium
GGGTAAGAAGCCCGGAAGACATTCGCCGGATAATCCAGAAAATCGCGTTCCTGGTCGAAAAAGAGACGCTGCCGACCGACTTTACGCGCTTTCGGAGCATGGCCGAAAGAAGGGGGCATATCGGTGAATTGAGCAAGGAGCAGGCTGCCGCAATCGGAGCACTGTTCAAGCTGCTGCCGATATAATCCAAACGCTAGTGGAGCTCCCCGATAAGCCCGTTCACCTCTTCCCGGCTGAACGCATAGACTTCCCGGCAGAATTCGCAGGTGACTTCAATGGCCTCTTCCCTCTCGATCATCGCGTTCAGTTCATCTCGCCCCAGGGAAACCAAGGCGTTGGTCACTCTTTCCCTGCCGCACGAGCACTTGAATGAAAGCGACCGTTTCTCGAGGAAATCCAGGGGAATTCCGGAGAAAATCCGATCGAGCAATTCTTCGGGCGTCCCGCCGGTGCGCAGAAGCTCCGTTATTGGCGGCATCGTCTGAATCTGGCCGGTCAACCGGTCGATCACCTCGTCGTCGGAGGGTGGAAGCGACTGCACCAGGAATCCGCCCGACGCCGATATTACTCCATTGGTTTCGACGTAGACGCCCAACCCCACCGCTGAGGGAATCTGTTCGGACTCTGTCAGGTAAAATGCCAGGTCCTCGGCAATCTCGCTGGTGTAGAGCTGCACGGTGCCGCGATAGGGCTCTTTCATCCGAAGATCTTTGGTTACGGTAAGAAAGCCCGCCCGGCCGAGAGCCCCGGCCACATCGAACTTGCCGTTTCGCGACGGCAGATCGGCGCTGCGATCTCCAACCGTCCCCCGGACCGTCCCGTCGCTGTCCGCCTCCACCAGGATTTTCCTCAAAGGACCGTTTCCCTCGAATTTAAGCGCCACCCGCTGCCCGGTTTTCAGAAGCGCCCCCATCAGGGCGCCACCCGTAAGAGCCCGCCCCAGGGCGGCAATGGCCGTGGGCGAGGTGCCCTGCTTCAAGCTCACTTCGTTGACGAGCCGGGTTGTTACGCAAGCCAGGCCTCGCACGTGGCCTTTTCTGGTAACGGCTCGAACCAGATAATCTTCCATAAAAACCCCTCAAGTCCGAATCGAATATCTCACCCCCCGGCTTTGCCGACGGCTTCCAGGCATGAGCGCCTGAAAGGGACCGAAACCATTTCGTCAATCAGGCGCAAGCATGCTCCCGGGTTGGGTTTGGAACCAGGCAGTGAGTTTTTAGTCGCTGTCTGAAGATTTGAAAAGCAAATTCCTGCAAGTATCGAACCCTGTCCCCCGGCATAGCTCAGGGCGAGGTTTCATCCTCACTCGCCTTAACCTTTGCAGGCGCTCCCTGAGAAAAAGATACATGGAATGTATGCCATGGATTTTCCTATTGTGTAATCACAAATCAGGATGCCTTCAATGAAATTTCCGCTTTATCCTTGACATGGCCTGCGTTTGTGCATAATGGTGAGGCTCTTTTGTATATTAACCGGTCGAAAGGACCTAGACTGTATGCGGCGCGAAACCTGCCCCCGGATTTCCATTATCTCCGGCATCCATGTCATTATCGGCATGGTAATGGTGATTATTATCGTCACCGCTTTCGCACCGTAACGGGAAAAACCATAGTCAGAACTATCATCCCCCGACGGTGCGAAGGCGCCGGCGGGGGATTTTTTTTGCCTCCGCTGTCAGCCGTTCCCATCGCGGTGAGGAGAAGGAGGCCCATTTATGCAACACCTTTCCGGAGCCCAAATCATCGTCGAACTGTTGGAACGTCAGGGCATCCGCATCGTTTCCGGAATTCCAGGAGGGGGCAACCTGCCCCTGTATGACGCTCTTTCGCGGAGCGGCAAAATCCATCACGTGCTCGCCCGACACGAGCAGGGGGCAGGCTTCATCGCCCAGGGGATGGCACGCGTTACCGGCCGCCCCCAGGTATGTATCGCAACTTCCGGACCGGGCGTAACCAACATCCTCACGGCCATCGCCGACGCAAAACTCGATTCCATTCCGCTCGTCTGTATCGCCGGCCAGGTGCCGCGCTCCATGATCGGAACCAGCGCGTTTCAGGAAGTCGACACGTACCGGCTGAGCCTTCCGATAACCAAGAAGAGCTTTAAAGCCGGGTCGGCATCGGAACTGCTGCAGATTATCCCCGATGCTTTCCGCATCGCAGCCTCAGGCAGGCGCGGGCCGGTTTTGATCGATGTGCCCAGAGACGTTCAGGCCGAAACCGTTGACGTAGAGGCATGGCCGGCGCCGGGAGAACCCGATCCGGCTCCCGCTTTCCCGGCAGAGGACGTTTTGCCGGCCGTGGAAGCCATCAATGCGGCAAAGCGCCCCATCCTTTTTCTCGGAGGCGGGGTGATCCACGCGGATGCCGGCCGGCTCGCGGTTCTCCTTGCGAAAAAAGCCTCTATCCCTGTTGCGACCAGCCTGATGGGGCTCGGGGCCATACCTTCCTACCATCCCCTTTGCCTGGGGCTTATCGGCATGCATGCCGCGGTATATACCAACATGGCGCTCGAAGAGTGCGACCTGCTCATTTCGGCCGGAGTGCGTTTCGATGACAGGGCGACCGGCAAGCTGGCGGAGTTCTGCCCCCAGGCGAAGGTTATTCACATAGACATCGACCCCGGTGAGATCGGCCGGCTCAAAACGGCCCACATCGGCATCACCGGGGATATTGGTGAAGTCCTGGATACGATCCTGCCGATGGTGAAGGATTCTTCGCGGGAAGAATGGCTGGCCCGAATTGAAGTGTTGAAGAGAGCATACCCCCTGCCCTTCCCCCCGGATGGGAATCTCGACGCTCCTTACGGCCTCATACGCGAAACGGCCAGGCTGCTGGGCGATGAAGCCATCGTGGCTACTGATGTGGGGCAGCACCAGATGTGGACGGCACAGGCGTATCCCTTTCAAAGATCGAGGCAGTGGCTGACCTCGGGAGGGCTCGGGACGATGGGGTTCGGTGTTCCGGCAGCGATCGGGGCCGCATTGTGTTCGCCCGAGCGTCCTGTTGTGTGCTTCAGTGGGGACGGAAGCCTGATGATGAACATTCAGGAGCTTGCGACTGCCGTTCAGGAAGGTGTTAACGTAAAGATCGTGGTTTTCGACAATCGCTGCCTCGGGCTGGTGAGGCAGCAGCAAGATCTTTTTTTCGAAAAAAGGCTATTTGCCTGCAACTTCGACTATCCGGCCGACTTTACGCGCATAGCCGAAGGATTCGGCATGCGGGCTTACGATCTGGAGGCAAGCGAAAATCCCATGGACACTTTCGCCCGAGCCCTCAGGACAAATGGGCCGTGCCTTATCCGCTCACAAATCGACAGGGATGAAAAAGTTTATCCCATGGTACCGCCGGGTGAACCCAACAGGTGCATGCTGAATGGTGTAAATGCAGCATTACATGAGGTGAGAACGAATGAAAAACCGGATGTATGACAAAGCCAGGCATTGCGGCGTGGATTATTCGGAGGCCAAACAGACTGAAAACTAAACCCTGGCCGGAACATCGCTGGCATTGTCGAATTCTTTCCTGCCTTTGGCAGCGGGCGCCGATATCAGGCTTTTCATCGGTTCCTCGTTCAGGCCGGTGTTGAACCCGATATTGAAATGGGCCTGCTGCCTGGAGTTGACTGGGCTTGGCCAGGGTGGAAATGCCTGCACATGTAATGTCGGAATATCCTTGGCGGGAAGCGCCGAGTAAAACGGCGCCAATACTTCACCAGCCCTGCCAATACGCTTGTTTTCCCACACCGGCACATCCCTGTCCGGCATAACAGTCCTGCCAAGCAGGATTTGTCCTGATTTTCAGGACAAGCTGCATCAACTCCGTATTCTTCCTGATTACAAAGATTTACGGCAGCTGATCTCCCGGCTCGCGGGCGCCGACAACCGGGCAATTTTAGTGCCTGAGCAGCGAGATTCGTCTCCATTTCCAGGACATAGCCTCTCTTTCCCTGAATCCCTGCCGTGTCAAAGCTCTCCCAACTGCCTTCAAATCTTCACCCGTGGCCGATCCATAGGCTTTGGTACAGAGTTTGCCTAAGCATCGAAGCACTTGCAACGAGAGGAATCAAGAGATCGATTGGAAGATAAATCATCAAGTTAAAGGACAAATCGAGAGAAGGGTTAGCGATGGTAAAAGTAGCACTTCAGATGGAAAACGGTGAAACGGTCGAACTCGAAATCAGCGAACACGATCACATCTTCTGGCAGATCGCAGACGGGAAACGGGAAGAAAAGGGCTATTACGCCTGGAACGAACTGGAAAGCGATCTGGCCGAAGGAATGTCCTGCGTCGGGCGAAAAATCGTGGATGCAGTCCAGGTGTGGAAGGACAACTTTCTGATCGCGGCTTCGAAAATCATGGCAGCATAAGGTGAAGCGATCTCTTTGCCTGCGAGGGAGCGACTCCCCGTCTCCCGCAACAGGAATCGGTGCGGGGAGTCGATCGCATCGCAGTCATACCCTTGGCATTTCAGCTGTATATTTCAGTGCCTCG
Source organism: Pseudomonadota bacterium (assembly GCA_023442755.1). GTDB lineage: Bacteria > Desulfobacterota > Syntrophobacteria > Syntrophobacterales > Syntrophobacteraceae > SbD1. Next base: position 4,494 of record JAEZXS010000387.1, read on the forward strand.
GCTCAAAATTCCGTCGACACAGTACTAGTCAACCAGGCTGGCATCCAGGGTGATCGCGGCATTGAACAGCTTGGAAACGGGACACCCGGCTTTGGCCATGTTCGTAAGCTTTTCGAAATTTGCCCGGTCGATACCCGGAATCTTTGCCTTGAGGGTCAGATTGATCGTCGTTATGGCAAATCCCCCCTCCACCTGCTCCAGCGTGACCTTGGCGGCAGCTTCCATCTTTTCGGCGGTAAAACCTGCTTCGCCCAGAATAAGCGAAAGGGCCATGGCGAAGCAGCCGGCGTGTGCGGCCCCGATCAGTTCTTCGGGGTTTGTACCCGGCTTATCCTCGAACCTGGCCGCAAAGCCGTACGGATAGTCCTTCAATGCTCCACTCTGTGTCGAAACCGTCCCCCTGCCATCTTTTAGCCCGCCCTGCCACACCGCGGAACCGCGTCTGACCATCTTCATCCGAACCCTCCATTGAAAAGAGTGAATCCACCTCAGCACCTGCACAGAAAAAGAACTGCGCCGCATCGGCGGCCCCGGTATGCCGAAGTCCGCCGGTGAATAGAACTGCTATGACCGGCATGTATTGATTGTGGAGTGAGTCTGTTCCCGGCTTGGATAATATGACCTGTTTTTTCGAAATCAAGAGGATCGGATGGGCTCAGAGCGCATTCATGGCAGCCGGCTCGCTCACTCAGCCCTGCGGCGGCGTCCGCAGATTCCTGTTTTGGCTTTCGTCGGGAATGCCGATCAGCATCTCTGATTTTTCACCGCCAAGGCCATACGGATAACCGCTCCGTCCGCTTTCGACGAATGCTTTCCTTGATCGGTGTCAGGTTTGATCCTTAGCTTCTTGTTAGAGGACCGCCGCTTTGTCCGGCGGATCAGTTTCGAATTCGGATCAAGGAGCTTCGATTATGTATATTGCTATGAGCAGATTTACCGTGGCCAACGGCATGACGGAGGAGGTGAAGAATGCATTCCTCAATCGGCCTCACCTGGTCGATAGCGTACCGGGTTTCGTTCGGCTGGATGTCATGACCCCGGCGGACGATCCTGACGAGTTCTGGGTCATCACCTACTGGAATGATGAGAAAAGCTACCATGACTGGCACAAAAGCCCGGGATTTCGAGAGTCTCACAAGGGCGTCCCTAAAGGACTGAAGATTGTCGGGGAGAACGTAGATCTGCGCTCTTTTGCGCATGTTTGCAGTTGACGACCCGAAGGTGCTCGTCTGACGATCATCTTCCAACGATTACCACTTACGCCGCTGTACCGGCACAGCGGCCGTTTTGTCTTTGCTGCCGCCGGAAGAGATGAGGACTTCCCGTGCAGATGAATAGCCATCCTGCGATGGAATCTCTTCGAAAGCCGGCATAGACTCCAGTGGTTTGAAGACCCCTCATGCAAAATGGCATGCGGCAAAATGATCCGGGGCGATCTCCCGCAGTTCGGGCTCCTCCTGGCTGCACAACTCCCGCATCATGTAACAGCGCGTTCGGAAGCGGCAGCCTGAAGGCGGATCGATCGGGCTGGCGACCTCGCCCGCCAGGGCGATGCATTCCGTCCTGCAGGTCGGATCGGGGAGCGGCACGGCCGAGAGGATCGCTTGTGTGTAGGGGTGGAACGGGGAAGTATACACCTCCCGCGTGCTTCCCAACTCCACGAGCCTTCCCAGGTACATGACTGCCACACGATGGGAAATATGCCTGATCACGCTCAGGTCGTGCGAGATGAAAAGGTATGTCAAACCCAGTTCTTCCTGAAGGTCTTCGAGCAGGTTGATCACCTGGGCCTGGATGGAAACATCGAGTGCGGAGACGGGCTCGTCGCAGACGATCAGCTTCGGGTTCAGCGCCAGCGCACGCGCAATGCCCACCCTTTGGCGCTGACCGCCGCTGAATTCATGAGGATAGCGGTTCCGGCAGCGCGGATCGAGTCCGACCCTTTTCATAAGCAGCGCAACCCGGTCGTCTCTTTCCGAACCCCGGGCAATTTCGTATACAATGAGGGGCTCGCCGATTGTCTCCCCCACCGTCATAGTCGGATTGAGCGAGGCCAGCGGATCCTGAAAGATTATCTGAATCTGCCTGCGCAGTTCCCGCATCCGGGACTTGCTCAGGGTGCCGAGACATATATTTTCAAATGCGATCGCTCCCTCCGTCGGTTCGACGAGGCCGAGCGCCAGCCGTCCCACAGTGGTCTTTCCGCAACCTGATTCTCCGACCAGCCCGAGGATTTCCCCTTTCTGCATCGTCAGGCTCACGCCGTCGACAGCCTTGACGTAGCCAACTATTTTGGAAAAAATGCCCCGCCGGATGGGGAAGTATTTTTTCAGCCCCTCGATCTGCAGGAGGGGAAAGGATTCCAGCAGCCTGTTTTCCAGGATCGGCACGGCGTTCATCGAAAAAACTCCCCCCACTTTTCGTTATAGATCAAACAACGCACGAAGTGGCCCGACCCGACCCGTTCCAGCTCCGGTTCTTCGACCCGGCATATTTCCCTTGTGAAGCTGCAGCGCGGATGGAACCGGCAGCCGGAAGGGAACTTCAGCGGATTGGGAACATTTCCCCGTATGATATCCAGCCTGTGCTTTCTGCCGTTTCCAAGCAGCGGAATGGAAGCACAGAGGGCCTGCGTGTAGGGGTGGACGGGACGGGAGAAAAGCGTGCGAACGTCCGCGTACTCAACGCCCTTCCCGGCATAGACTACGGCCACCTCGTCCGAGACCTGCGCCACGACCCCAAGATCGTGCGTTATGATGATTATGGCCATTCCGATCTGCTCTTTCAGGTCTTCTATCAGGCGCAGGATTTGGGCCTGTATCGTCACATCCAGGGCCGTTGTGGGCTCGTCGGCTATCAGCAGTTTCGGCCGACAGGAAAGCGCCATCGCGATCATGGCCCGCTGTCGCATACCCCCGCTCAACTGGTGGGGGTATGCCTTGACCCGCTTTTCCGGAGATGCAATCCCGACCAGGCCCAGCATCTCGGTCGCTCTGCTC